>NZ_JBXAGC010000033.1:0-43860 GCF_058793725.1 Acidovorax sp. GW835-FHT14B10 | reverse complement strand
GTCGTCATAATCTGGTCGTCCTGCCTGGGGGAATTTGGGGTGGCCAAGGGTGGGGGAATTTGACCTGGCCATCGGGGTATTGATGCCCAACTAGAAATAGACGACACAAATGGTAACCCGATCAGTCCGCCAAGACAACCACGGAACGTTCAGCCTAACGTAAACCCCATCATCCAGAAAATTAGCCAAACCTAAAATTTCGCGGATGACAGAGCGCCCCGGTCAA
This sequence comes from Acidovorax sp. GW835-FHT14B10, assembly GCF_058793725.1. Classification (NCBI taxonomy): domain Bacteria; kingdom Pseudomonadati; phylum Pseudomonadota; class Betaproteobacteria; order Burkholderiales; family Comamonadaceae; genus Acidovorax; species Acidovorax sp. GW835-FHT14B10. The sequence continues at coordinate 43,634 of NZ_JBXAGC010000033.1, read as the reverse complement.
CCCCCACAGCCCGCCAGCGACCCCGCTGCACCCCGACCGCTCAAGTTGCTGGAGCGCATGCGCATTCACCTGCGCACGCGGCATTACAGCATTCGTACCGAAGAGGCGTATATCGACTGGGCGCGGCGTTTTATCGTGTTCCACGGCAAGCGCCACCCGCAAGAGATGGGTGCGGCCGAGGTGGAGGCGTTTTTGAGCCATTTGGCGATTGATAGGCAGGTTTCTGCCTCCACGCAAAACCAGGCCAAGGCGGCGCTACTGTATTTGTACAAGCAGGTGCTGGAGACGGATTTGCCCTGGCTCAATGAGGTGGTTCAAGCCAAAACACCCAAGCGCCTACCAGTGGTGCTGACGCCCACAGAGGTGCGCGAGCTATTGCTGCACATGGATGGCACCACGGGCCTGATTGCGCAGTTGCTCTATGGCACGGGCATGCGCCTGTTGGAGGCGCTGCGCCTTCGCGTGAAGGATGTGGAGTTTGCCCGCCGCGAAATCGTGGTGCGCGAGGGCAAGGGCAACAAGGACCGCGTGACGGTGCTGCCTGAGAACTTGATAGCGCCCATGCAGGCGCAATTGCAAAAGGCCCGCGTCTTGCACGAAAAGGACTTGGCTGCTGGTTTGGGCCGGGTGTATCTGCCACATGCGCTGGCCGTCAAATACCCCCAGGCGGATCAGAGCTGGGCCTGGCAATGGGTGTTCCCGTCGCCGGTGCGCTCGGTCGATCCGCGCCCCGATGCCCGCACGGGCGAGCTACTGGAGCGGCGCCACCATGTGTACCCCGAATCGGTGCAGCGCGCCGTGCGCGAGGCGGCGCGGCGTACGCAGATCGCCAAGCCGGTGTCGCCCCATGTGCTGCGGCATTCGTTTGCCACGCATTTGCTGCAGGCGGGGTATGACATTCGCACCGTGCAAGAGCTGCTGGGCCATGCCGATGTGAGCACCACCATGATTTACACGCATGTGCTTAACAAGGGCGGGCGCGGCATTTTGAGCCCGCTCGACGCCTTGTAAAACACAAAGGCCCGTCACCGGGCCTTTGTTTTCATATAACAGCGCCATCACAGCGCTGCACCATCATGCTTTACGCGTAGTCGCTCACCGGGATGCAGCTGCACGACAGGTTGCGGTCACCCCAGACGTTGTCCACGCGGCCCACGGGCGCCCAGTACTTGCTGCTGCGCAGGGCGGCCACCGGGTAGGCGGCGGCTTCGCGGGTGTAGGGGCGGGTCCATTCGCTGCCCAGCAGGCTTTCGGCCGTGTGCGGGGCATTCTTGAGCGGGTTGTTGTCCTGCGGCCAGGCGCCGGATTCGATCTGGCGGATTTCGTTCCGGATGGCGATCATCGCGTCGATGAAGCGGTCGATCTCGAACAGCGTCTCGCTCTCGGTCGGCTCCACCATCAGCGTGTTGGGCACTGGGAAGGAGAGCGTGGGCGCGTGAAAGCCGTAGTCGATCAGGCGCTTGGCCACGTCCTCGGCCATCACGCCGCTGGTGTCCTTGAGGCCACGCAGGTCCAGGATGCACTCGTGGGCCACATGGCCATTGGCGCTCGCGTACAGCGTGGGGTAGTGGTCCTTGAGGCGCGCGCTGATGTAGTTGGCCGAGAGGATGGCAGCTTCGGTGGCGGCCTGCAGGCCTTCGGCGCCCATCATGCGGCAGTACATCCAGCTGATGGGCAGCACGGCGGCATTGCCCAGGGGCGCAGCCGACACGGCACCGACGCCACCGGCCACGCCGGCCGTGGCATGGCCGGGCAGGTAGGGCACGAGGTCTTCCACCACGCAGACGGGGCCCACGCCGGGGCCGCCACCGCCGTGGGGGATGCAGAAGGTCTTGTGCAGGTTCAGGTGGCTCACGTCGCCGCCGAACTCGCCGGGCGCGGCCACGCCCACCATGGCATTCATGTTGGCGCCGTCCACGTAGACGCGGCCGCCGTGGCGGTGCACCAGCGCGCACAGCTCCTTGACCTGCGTCTCGAACACGCCATGCGTGCTGGGGTAGGTGATCATCACGCAGGCCAGGTGCGCGCTGTACTGCTTGCACTTGGCCTCCAGGTCGGCCATGTCCACATTGCCGTTGGCATCGCAGGCCGTCACCACCACCTGCATGCCGGCCATCTGGGCGCTGGCCGGGTTGGTGCCGTGCGCGCTGGCCGGGATCAGGCAGATGTGGCGGTGGCTGCCGCCTTGGGCTTCATGGTAGGCCTTGATGGCCAGCAGCCCGGCGTATTCGCCCTGGCTGCCCGCGTTGGGCTGCAGGCTGATGCCGGCGTAGCCCGTGGCCTGGCAGAGCCAGGCGCGCAGCTGCTCGTCCAGCTCCTTGTAGCCCTGGAGCTGGTCAGCGGGGGCAAACGGGTGCACGTTGGCGAACTCGGGCCAGGTGATGGGGATCATCTCGCTGGTGGCGTTGAGCTTCATGGTGCAGGAGCCCAGCGGGATCATGCTGCGGTCCAGCGCCAGGTCCTTGTCGGACAGCTGGCGGATGTAGCGCAGCATGCCGGTCTCGCTGTGGTGGGTGTTGAACACCGGGTGCGTGAGGTAGCTGCTGGTGCGGCGCAGTTCGGCGGGGATCAGCGGCTCCACGCCTTTCTCGAACGCGTCAAACGTGGGCAGTGTCTGGCCATCCTTGGCGAAGATGTTCCACAGCAGCTCGATGTCGGCGCGCGTGGTGGTCTCGTCCAGCGAGATGCACAGGTAGTTTTCGAAGTAAACCCGCAGGTTGGCACCCATGGATACTGCGCGAGCGGCTATGGATTGGGTAGCGCCATCGGTTTTCAGCGAGAGGGTGTCGAACGCGGCTTGCGGGCGCACGGGTGCTCCCAGCTGCTCCAGCCCTTTCGCCAGGATGGCCGTGTAGCTGGCCACGCGCCGGGCAATGCGCTGCAGGCCCTCGGGACCGTGGTAGACGGCGTACATGCTGGAGATCACGGCCGGCAGCACCTGGGCCGTGCAGATGTTGGAGGTGGCCTTTTCGCGGCGGATGTGCTGCTCGCGCGTCTGCAGGGCCAGGCGGTAGGCGGGCTTGCCATGCACGTCCACGCTCACGCCGACCAGGCGGCCGGGCAGGGAGCGCTTGAACTCGTCGCGGCAGGCCATGTAGGCGGCGTGCGGGCCACCGGCACCCATGGGCATGCCAAAGCGTTGCGTGGTGCCCACCACGATGTCGGCGCCCCATTCACCGGGCGGGGTGATCAGCGTGAGGGCCAGCAGGTCGGCGGCTGCGATGAAGGCGGCCTGTTTGGCATGGGCTTTTTCCACGTCGGCGCGCAGGTCGTCGATGCGGCCGCTGGTGGCGGGGTACTGGGCCAGCACGGCGAAATAGTCGCCATCGAGCGCGGCATTCCACTCCTCGGCCGAGTTGGCCAGACGCACCTCGATGCCCAGCGGTTTGGCGCGGGTCTGGATCACCTCGATGGTCTGCGGGTGCGCGTCACCGGCCACCACGAACACGTTGCTCTTGGATTTGACCGAGCGCTTGGCCAGCGTCATGGCCTCGGCGGCGGCCGTGGCCTCGTCGAGCATGGAGGCGTTGGCGATCGGCATGGCCGTGAGGTCGCAGACCATGGTCTGGAAATTGACCAGGGCTTCCATGCGGCCCTGCGAAATCTCCGCCTGGTAGGGCGTGTAGGCCGTGTACCAGGCGGGGTTTTCCAGGATGTTGCGCAGGATGACGCCGGGAATGTGCGTGTCGTAATAACCCTGGCCGATGAAGCTCTTCAAGACCTTGTTTTTGGATGCAATCGCCTTGAGTTCGGCCAGCGCAGCGCTTTCCGTGACCGGCAGCGGCAGGTCCATGGCGCGGCTGCGGGCAATGGAGCGCGGCACGATGGAGTCGATGAGGGCGCGGCGCGAGGCCTCGCCGATCACCGACAGCATGTGCGCTTCGTCGGCCGCGTCGATACCGATGTGGCGGGGCAGGAATTCGGTGGCGTTTTCAAGCGCGCCGAGCGGCAGGGCGGATTGCATCAACATGGGGCAGTCTCGAAGAAGGAAACAGGGTCAGGCGTTCTTGGCGAACTCGGTGTAGTCGGTTTCGCTGAGCAACGCGTCGAGCTGGCTGGCATCGCTGAGCTTGACCTTGAAGAACCAGCCCGCATTGAGCGGGTCGGAGTTGGCCAGCGAGGGGTCGGCACGCAGGGCTTCGTTCACTTCGACGATCTCGCCCGAGACCGGCATGTACACATCGGCCGCGGCTTTGACCGACTCGACCACGCCCGCCACGTCGCCCTGGGCAAACGTGGTGCCCACGGCGGGCAGGTCGACAAACACCACATCGCCCAGGGCATCCTGGGCATGCACGGTGATACCGACCACGGCCGAATTCGTGTCGGCGGCGTTGATCCATTCGTGGTCTTTGGAGAATTTGACGGTCATGGGAAAGCTCCTCAAGCAACTAAAAAAAGAAAGGAATCTGCAATGTAAGCGGATTAGCGAAGCCAGCGGCTACATGCCAAACTGCGGCCTTCGCTCTGTGCGCGGGCGCATACCAGTGCCACCGCGCAAGGGCCGCCCCGCCGCGCTGGAGGCGTCCCCCTTCCAGGGGGAAGGCGCCGCAGGTGACTCAGGGGGTAGGTCATTCCGTCAGCCGCGGAAGTAATTGGCAGGCACAAAAGGCATGGCGCGCACTTCCATGGGCACGGCCTTGCCGCGCACCATGGCATTCACCCGCGTGCCGATGGCGGCAAAGGCGGGAGCCACATAGCCCATGGCCACGGGTTCGTTCACCGTGGGGCCCAGCAGGCCGCTGGTCACTTCGCCAATCTTCTGGCCGTCGGTGCTCTGCAACTCGGTGTGCTCGCGCACGGGCACGCGCTCCAGCGCGACCAGGCCGACGCGTTTGCGCGCGAGGCTGGCGGGGTTGTCGAGCTGCGCCAGCACCTTGTCGGCCCCTGGGAAGCCGCCCGCGCGCGCGCCGCCGGTGCGGCGCACCTTCTGGATGGCCCAGTTGAGTGCCGCTTCGGGCGGGGTGGTGGTGGTGTCGAGGTCGTTGCCGTACAGGCACAGGCCGGCTTCCAGGCGCAGCGAGTTGCGCGCGCCCAGGCCGATGGGCTTGACTTCGGGCTGGGCCAGCAGGGCGCGTGCCAGGGTCTCGGCCTGGGCGGCGGGCACCGAGATCTCGAAGCCGTCTTCACCCGTGTAGCCGCTGCGGGTCACGAAGCAGTCGCAGCCTGCGATGGAAAAATCGCCACCCGTCATGAACACCAGCTTTTCAATGCCCGGAGCCAGGCGCGACAGGGCGGTGACGGCCTGGGGGCCCTGCAGCGCCAGGAGCGCGTGGTCGGGCATGGGCACGACGTCGCAGCGCTGACCGATGCGGGCCTGGATGTGCGCCATGTCACCCACCTTGCAGGCGCCGTTGACGATGACAAAGAGTTCGTTGTCGGCCACGCGGAAGAACATCAGGTCGTCGATGATGCCGCCCTCGTCGTTGAGCAGCAGGCCGTAGCGCTGCTTGCCCACGGGCAGGTCGATCACATCGACGGGCACCAGGCTCTCGAACGCGGCGGCGGCATCGGGGCCGACGAGCTTCAGCTGGCCCATGTGCGATACATCGAACAGCCCGGCGGCCTGGCGTGTGTGCAGGTGCTCGGCCATCAGGCCTGCAGGGTACTGCACGGGCATGGAATAGCTGGCAAACGGCACCATGCGGGCGCCCAGTTCAATGTGCAGGGCGTTCAGGGGCGTGGCGAGCAGGGCGGTGGCAGGTGCGGACATAAGAGCTCCAGGGCAAATGGGGGGCGTGGCACGAATGCCACGCGATTTGCCCTGCTGTCCGCTTTACCTGAGAGATTCACCGCGGCGCCCTGGCTGGCCGCGCGGCTTGCTCCTTCGGTGGATGGCCTGCACCTGCAGTGCGGACATCTCTCTCCAGCAAGGGAACGCCCGCATCGCTGCGGGCGGCTGCCAGTCCTTTTGCCTGAGCGTTCGGCTGCTGCCTGCGCCTTCGGCGGCCCTTTTGCATGGTGCTGCGGGGCTCTCTCCTGACAATCGGGCGATTCTACCGTTACTTGGCGTACACCAGATCGCGCAGGAACAGCGAAAGCGAGGGCATGTAAGTGATGACCATCAGGCATACCAGGATCACGCCGACGAACGGCAGCAGATGCTTGACGATGCGGTCCAGCGAGATGCGCGCCACCGTGCAGGCCGCAAACAGGTTCACGCCAAAGGGCGGCGTGATCATGCCCAAAGCGAGGTTCACCACCATGATCAGGCCGAAGTGCACCGGGTCCACGCCGAAGTGCATGGCCACGGGTGCCAGGATGGGCGCCAGCACGATGATGGCCGCGCTGGTCTCGATGAACATGCCGATCAAGAACAGCGCGGCGTTCACGCCCAGTAAGAACAGGGCAGGGGATTGCAGCACCGCCTCCAGCCAGCGGCCAATGGCATCGGGCACGCCGGCGCGCGTGATGAGGAAGGCAAACAGCCCGGCGTTGGCAATGATGAACATGATCACCGCCGACGAGAGGGCCGACTTGCGCAGGATGGCGAAGAGGTCCGCCAGGCGGATCTCGCGGTAGATCACCACGCCCACCACCAGCGCATAGAACACGGCCACGGCCGAGGCCTCGGTGGGCGTGAACACGCCGCCATAGATGCCGCCCAGGATGATCACGGGCATCAGCAGCGCCCAGCCGGCTTGCAGCGTGGCACGGCCCATGGGCATGCGGCCGTCGCCATCGTTCTTGCCCCAGCCCTTCCACTTGCAGTACCCCCACACGAAAAGCATCAGTGCGGTACTGATCAGCAGGCCGGGGCCAAAGCCGGCGATGAACAGCTCGCCAATCGACACCTCGGCACTCACGCCGTACAGGATGAGCGGAATGGAAGGCGGGATGATCACGCCCAGCTCGGCGCTGGTGGCCTGCAGGGCGGCCGCGTAGCTGGTGGGGTAGCCGTGCTTGATGAGCGCCGGGACCAGGATGGCGCCAATGGCGAACGTGGTGGCCACCGACGAGCCCGACACGGCGGCAAAGATCATGCAGGTGAGCACGCAGGTCATGGGCAGGCCACCCTGCACGCCGCCCACGATGCTCTTGGCGAATTCGACCAGGCGGCGCGAGATGCCGCCGGTTTCCATGAGGTTGCCCGCCAGGATGAAGAAGGGAATGGCGGCCAGCGGAAACTTGTTGATCGAGGCGAACATCTCCTTGACGGAAATGAGCATGTTCGCGTTGGACGCCTGGATGCCCAGGATGGACGCAAGGCCGATGGAAACGGCCACGGAAACGGTGAGTGCAAAGCACAGCACCATGGTGGAAATCATCACGGCGCTCATTGGGCTGTCTCCAGTTCCATGCGCAGGGGGTCGATGAGGTTGCCGATGATGCCGACGACGCAGAAAAGGCCGCCCACCGGCATGGCCAGATAGGCCCAGAACATCGAAACCGACTCCAGCCCGGCCATGCTCTGCACGCCGCCGCGCTGGGCGTAGTCCCAACCCCACCAGACGATGACGCCGATCAGTGCCAGCGCGGCCAGCGCCACCACCCAGTCGAGCACGCGGCGAATGCGTGGCGGGCTCCAGCGGTACAGCACGTCCACGCTCACCATCGCCCCCTGGCGGAAGGCCGCGGGGATGGCCAGAAACACCATCCAGATCAGGCTGAAGCGGATCAGCACCTCGGTCCATTCGGCGGGCTGCTCGAACACGAAGCGCATCAAAATCTGGAACATACCCAGCGTGGACGCCACGGCCAGCATGGCGCAGGCGGCCAGCATGGCGCTGAACGTGGTCCAGCGCTCAAAGGTTAGAAAAGTATTTTTCATGAATGAAAACGCCCGCTGGCGCAATGCCGGCGGGCGTTAATAGCTATTGAAAATAGAGCGGCAAGAAGATTATTTGTAATTGCGGATCTTGTCGAGCGCGGCCTTGCCGAACTGTTTTTCAAATTCGGCGTTGACCGGGGCCAGCGTCGCCACGAACTTGGCCTTGTCGATGGTGTCGATCACCGTCATGCCCTTGGCGCGCAGGTCGGCCACGCCCTTGGCATCGTCCTCGTCCACGCGGGCGCGGTTGGCCTTGGTGCCTTCCTTGGCGGCATCCAGAAAGGCCTGCTTGTCGGCGGCGCTGAGTTTGTCAAAAGCCGCCTTGTTCATCACGAAGATGCAGGGCGAATACACATGGCCGGTGAGTGTGAGATGCTTTTGCACCTGGTCGAACTTGGCCGAGATGATGACGGGCAGCGGGTTCTCCTGCCCGTCCACGGTGCCTTGCTGCAGGGCCGTGAACACCTCGGGAAACGCCATGGGCGTGGTGATGATGCCAAAGCCCTTGTAGGCGGCGATGTGCACCGGGTTCTCCATGGTGCGCATCTTCAGGCCCTTGAGGTCGCCCGGCTCCTTCACGTCGCGCTTGCTGTTGGTCATGTGGCGAAAGCCGTTTTCGGCCCAGGCCAGTGCCTTGAAGCCCTTGGCGTCGAACTTGGTCAGCAGGTCCTGGCCGATGGGGCCGTCGAGCACCGCGCGCGCATGGGCCTTGTCGCGGAACAGGAAAGGCACGTCCAGAATCTTGGTTTCGGGGACAAAGTTGGGCACCGGGCCGGTGGAGCTGAAGGCCAGTTCCTGCGTGCCCAGTTGCACGGCTTCAATCGACTCGCGCTCGCCGCCCAGGGCGCCGTTGTAGAAGGTCTGCACCTTGTAGCGGCCGCCCGTGCGCTTTTCCACTTCTTTGGCGAAGGTGTCGATGGCCACGCCCTGGTGCGAGTTCTGCGCCACCGAAATGCTGATGCGCATGGTGGTCTGCGCGGCGGCGCTGGCCATGAAGCCAAGGGCAAGGCCGAGGCCAACGACGAGTCGGGTCAATTGCATGGTGTCTCCTGAAGGGGAAATGTTGGCGTGCTGCTTGCGCTGCAGGTTGCGGCGCAGACAAGCGCTGCAGCCTGCCAAAAATTATGGCGCTGCAACACCTGGCTGGGCATCGGGGTTTGTGCGGGTCAGCGTGCTGATCCGCGGCGCGCGGGGCTGATGGCAGGGCGCCGGGGTCGCGTGCGCGACAGTGCCATGCGGGTGGACTGGGGGGAAGCTGCTTGCCAAGTGCCCCGTGCGGGCGGTAACCCGCCGGGGCCTTGTCAGTTTGTGCACTCCGGTAAGAGCGCCTTGATGCAAACAAGTATGCCGCCGGGGTAGTGGATGGTTCTTCTGAATTTGCGATGATTTTCGAAATTTGCAGAAAAATATTCTGAAAAATTCAAATTTAGAAAATAATACGATGCATGGACCGTCTTGACAGAAAAATTCTCTCCGTTTTGCAGGCCAACGCCCGCGCCAGCCTGCAGGAGATCGGCCAGGCCGTGGGCCTGAGCCCCTCGCCATGCTGGGGGCGCATCAAAAAAATGGAGGAGGCCGGTGTGATCGAGGGCTACACCGTGCGCCTCAATCCGCGCGCGCTCGATCTGTCCGACACGGTGCTGGTGATGGTCACGCTCGACAGCCATTCCGACAACACGCTGGAAAAATTTGGTGAAACCCTGGCCAGCATTCCCGAGGTGATCGAGGCGCACCTGGTGTCGGGCGACTACGACTACCTGCTGCGCGTGGTGGTGAAAGACACGCGCGACTACGAGCGCCTGCTGCGCGAGAAGCTCTACAAGATCAAGGGCATACGCCACAGCCGCTCCAGCTTTGTGTTGCGCACGCTGAAAAAGGCGGATCTGCCCCTGGGGGTGTAATTTCGGGGTTTATGAATAAAAGCAGCAGCCATTGCTTGCTGGGTAAGCGCTGGCAGCTGTCAAATCAGCCGTCAACCTCGGTGCGAAAGCGTCCCAAGGCTGTCGACAATGCCGCCTCCACGCGCAGCGCAGCGCCCATGGGGGCCGAGGACAGCGGCGAGGCCACGTAGGCCACCATGTTGGCGACTTCTTCTCGCTGCGCCGCGCGGCCGAGGGTGGACGAGGGGTGGTTGTGCTGGACGAAAGCCACGCCGGTTTCCTCCAGCGTCTGGCCGGGCAGCACGCTGTTGACGGCCGGCTCTGACGCAATGAACACCGCACGGCCCCAGTTGCGCTCCCGCATCTGCGGCATGCAGGCGCGCGACCTGCGCAGCCCCGGTGCCTGGGCATCATCCTGCAGCCCGCGCCGCTGGTGGCCGCCGACCTGCGCGCACGGCGTCGGGTCCCGGTGCTGTCGGGTTATGCGCCGCTGTCGCTGCCGGTGCATCCGCTGACGGCACCGGGGCGGCTGCGCGCCCAGAAGCTGCAGCGCTTTGTGGACTGTGTGGTGGAGGTGCTGGGGATCGATTGATCGTGCGCGCTGCACGCCGCCGCGGGAATTCAGCCCAGCAGCAGCGCGTCGTCGGCCAGCTTTTCGCCGCGCACCTTCTCGAACATGTGCAGCAGATCGGGCACGTCCAGGCGCTTGCGTTCTTCGCCCGACACATCCAGCACCACCTGGCCCTGGTGCAGCATCACGGTGCGCTCGCCCACATCCAGGGCCTGGCGCATGCTGTGCGTGACCATCATGGTGGTGAGTTTGCTTTCGGCCACGATGCGCTCGGTCAGGCGCAGCACGAAGTCGGCGGTGCGTGGGTCGAGCGCGGCGGTGTGCTCGTCGAGCAGCAGGATGCGGGACGGCTGCAGCGCTGCCATGAGCAGGCTCACCGCCTGGCGCTGGCCGCCCGAGAGCAGGCCGATGCGGTCGGTGAGGCGGTTCTCCAGCCCCAGGCCCAGCGTGGCCAGGCGTTCGCGAAAGCCTTCGCGCATCGATGCCTTGACGGCGCGGCCGAGGCCCCGGAAGGTGCCGCGGCGCTGCGCCAGTGCCATGTTTTCCTCGATGGTGAGGTCTTCGCAGGTGCCGGCCATCGGGTCCTGGAACACGCGGGCCACGCGCTCGGCGCGGGCCCACACGGGCATGCGCGTGACATCCACGCCGTCGATGGCGATGCGGCCGCTGTCCACCGACTGGTCGCCCGAGATGGCGTTGAGAAAAGTGGATTTCCCGGCGCCGTTGGAGCCGATGACGGTGACGAACTGGCCGGCCGGAATGTCCAGCGACATGCCGCGCAGGGCGCGCGTTTCGATCGGCGTGCCGGGGTTGAAGGTGATTTCGAGGTGTTGGGCGCTCAGCATGGGGCTCTTTCGGTGCGCGGGTTCAGGACGGCTTGCGCTTGGCGAACTTGCGCTTGAGCTGCGGAATCACCAGCGCCACGGCCACCAGCACGGCGGTGACCAGGTTCAGATCCTGCGCCTTGAGGCCGATGAAGTCGCTGTTGAGGGCCAGCGCAATGAAGAAGCGGTAGGCAATGGCGCCGATGACCACGGCCAGCGTGGCATAGACCAGGCGGCGCGAGGGCAGGATGCTCTCGCCCACGATCACGGCGGCCAGGCCGATCACGATGGTGCCGATGCCCATGGAAATGTCCGAGCCGCCCTGCGTCTGCGCAAACAGCGCGCCGGCCAGGCCCACCAGGCCGTTGGAAACCGCCATGCCCAGCAGCAGCATGGCGCCGGTGTTCACGCCCTGGGCGCGGGCCATGCGGGCATTCGAGCCAGTGGCGCGGATGGCCAGGCCCCGTTCGGTGGCAAAAAACCAGTCCAGCAGCAGCTTGGCGGCCAGCACGATGACGACGAGGATCAGCGGGCGCGCGATGTAGTCTTCCATGCCTTCGGGCTGCAGCAGCACGAACAGCGTAGGGTCGTTGATGAGGGGCACGTTCGGGCCGCCCATGATGCGCAGGTTGATCGAGTACAGCGCAATCATCATCAGGATGCTGGCCAGCAGGTCCATGATCTTGAGCCTGACGTTGAGCCAGCCGGTGATCAGCCCGGCCACGGCGCCTGCCGCGGTGGCGGCCAGCGTGGCAAGCCAGGCGTTGGTGCCGGTGGAGATCAAAATGGCGCAGACGGCGCCGCCCAGCGGGAAGCTGCCATCCACTGTGAGATCAGGAAAGCGCAGCAGCCTGAACGAGATGAACACGCCCAGCGCCACCAGGCTGAAGATCAGGCCGATTTCGACGGCACCGAGCAGGGAAAAGAAGGACATGGGGCAGCGGGGCGAGGGATTGAAAAACAAAGCAGGAGCCACGCGGGGCATGGCTCCTGCCGGAGGGGCCGGGCGGTAGCCCGGCCCTGCAGCGCCGGTAGCGCTTATTGCACGATTTGTGCGGCCGACTTGACCAGTGCGTCAGACAGCTTCACGCCCTGCTTTTCGGCAGCGCCGGGGTTCACGAACAGCTCCATCTTGGTGCTGATCTCGGGCTTGATGTCGCCGGGCTTTTCCCCCTTGAGGATGCGCACCACCATGCGGCCGGTCTGCTCGCCCAGGTCGCGGTAGTTGATGCCGAAGGCGGCGATCGCGCCACGCTTGACGCTGTCGGTGTCCGACGCCACCAGCGGGATCTTGGCCTCCTGGCCCACCTTCACCAGCGCTTCGTAGGCCGACACCACATTGTTGTCGGTGCTGGTGTAGATCACATCGACCTTGCCGATCAGGCTGCGCGCGGCGCTGCTGACGTCCACCGAGCGGGGCGCTGCGGCCTCGACCAGCGCCATCCCCAGCTTGGGCAGCAAGGTCTGCAGCTGCTTGACCACGACGACCGAGTTGGCTTCGCCAGGGTTGTAGACCACGCCCACGCGCTTGGCACCGGGCACCACCTGCTTGACCAGGTCCATCTGCTTGTCCAGCGCCAGCAGGTCGGACACGCCGGTCACGTTGGTGTGCGACGGCTCCCAGTTCTTCACCAGCTTGGCGGCGACGGGGTCGGTCACCGCGGAGAACACGACGGGCACCGTCTTGGTCGAGGCAATCACGGCCTGGGCCGAGGGCGTGGCAATCGCCACGATGGCATCGGGCTTGTCACCGACGAACTTGCGGGCGATCTGCGCTGCGGTGCCGGTGTTGCCCTGGGCGCTCTGGTATTGCCACTTGAGGTTCTTGCCGGCTTCGAAGCCGGCGTCCTTGAGGGCCGCCTGCACGCCGTCGCGCACGGAGTCGAGGGCGGGGTGTTCGACGATGGCGGTCACTGCGACGGATTTTTGCTGGGCGCTGGCAGGTGCCACGGCGGCCACGGCCAGGGCCAAGGCGCCCAGGGACATCCAGGGCAATTGCTTCATGTTCATCTTCGCGGTCTTTCTGATGGGGGATGGATACCACCGGCCTGGGCAGGCTGCTTTGGGGCCAGCCGGCAAGTTTACTGCGCTGGGGCTGGTTGCCGACTGGCGGGGCCCGCCGTCCCGCGCGAGGGCCGGGTTTTCAGCAGCGCAGGGCTGGAATATTCATGAAAAAGGCCTGCAATGCAGGCCCGTAAAGCATCATGCGCTATTGATTTTGATAGCTTACATGCCAGAGTAGTTGGGGCCGCCGCCGCCTTCGGGTGTGACCCAGACGATGTTCTGCGTCGGGTCCTTGATGTCGCAGGTCTTGCAGTGCACGCAGTTTTGCGCGTTGATCTGCAGGCGCTGCGCGCTGCCGCCCTGGGCTTCGTCGGGCACAAACTCGTACACGCCAGCCGGGCAGTAGCGGGCTTCGGGGCCGGCGTATTTGGCCAGGTTGATGTTCACCGGCACGCTCGCATCCTTGAGCGTCAGGTGCGCCGGCTGGTTCTCGGCGTGGTTGGTGTTGCTCACGAACACGCTGGAGAGGCGGTCGAAGGTGATCTTGCCATCGGGCTTGGGATAGACGATGGGCTTGCACTCGGCTGCGGGCTTCAGATAGGCGTGGTCGGGCTTGTCGCGGTGCAGCGTCCATGGGATGTGGCCCTTGAGCGCGAACTGCTCGATACCGTTCATCACCGTGGCCACCGTCAGGCCCTTCTTGAACCAGGCCTTGAAGTTGCGCGCCTTGTTCAGCTCGGTGTAGAGCCAGCTGGCCTCAAAGGCCTGGGGGTAGGCGGTGAGTTCGTCGTGCTGGCGTCCTGCGGTGATGGCGTCGTAGGCCGCCTCGGCGGCCAGCATGCCGGTCTTGATGGCGGCGTGGCTGCCCTTGATGCGGCTGACGTTGAGGTAACCGGCATCGCAACCCACCAGCGCACCACCCGGGAACACGGTCTTGGGCAGGCTCATCAGACCACCGGCCGTGATGGCGCGCGCGCCGTAGCTGATGCGCTTGGCCGGCTTGATGCCCTTGGATTCGTCGCCTTCCAGGTAGTAACGGATGTTGGCGTGCGTCTTCCAGCGCTGGAATTCCTCGAACGGGCTCAGGTACGGGTTGGCGTAGTCCAGGCCGGTGATGAAGCCCAGCGTGACCTTGTTGTCTTCCATGTGGTACAGGAAGGCGCCGCCATAGGTGCTGTTGTCCATGGGCCAGCCGGCCGTGTGCAGCACGAAGCCGGGCTGGTGGCGGGCGGGATCGATTTCCCACAGTTCCTTGATGCCCAGGCCGTAGGTCTGCGGGTCGCTTTCCGCATCAAGCTTGAAGCGGGCAATGACCTGCTTGCCCAGATGGCCGCGCGCGCCCTCGGCGAAGATGGTGTACTTGGCGTGCAGCTCCATGCCCAGCTGGAAGTCGCCCGTGGGCTCGCCTTCCTTGCTCACGCCCATGTTGCCCGTGGCCACGCCCTTGACGCTGCCGTTGTCGTTGTAGAGCACTTCGGCGGCGGCAAAGCCGGGGAAGATCTCCACGCCCAGGTTCTCGGCCTGCTGGGCCAGCCAGCGCGTGACGTTGCCGAGGCTGACGATGTAGTTGCCGTGGTTCTGAAAGCAGCCTGGCAGCAGGAAGTTGGGGGTGCGGAACGACGATTTCTCGCCCAGGAACACCATGGCATCGTCGGTGACGGGCTGGTTCAGCGGGGCACCCTTTTCCTTCCAGTCGGGGATCAGTTCGCTGAGCGCCTTGGGGTCCATGATGGCGCCCGACAGGATGTGCGCGCCCGGCTCGGAGCCTTTTTCGAGCACCACGACCGACACATCCTGGCCTTTTTCGGCGGCGAGCTGCTTGAGCCGGATGGCGGTGGACAGGCCGGCGGGGCCGCCGCCCACCACGACCACGTCGTATTCCATGGCTTCGCGGGGACCATACTGGGCAAGGATTTCCTGGTTTGTCATGGGTGTCTCGTCGGGCATTTGATAATGAAGGAATGTTCTACAGGCCGTGCCGCACGGCACTGTCTGGCCAGCGACTGATTGTATTCATGCGAACACGCACAATCGGACGCGCATATTTCCTCTGTTTCTGATTTGTGGAGAAACTCTCAATGGCTTACAGCATCGATTTGTCCGGCCGCGTGGCTCTGGTGACGGGCGCATCCAGCGGCCTGGGGGCCCAGTTTGCGCGCACCCTGGCCCGTGCGGGCGCCGGGGTGGTGCTGGCCAGCCGCCGGCTGGAAAAACTGAAGGAACTGCGCGCCCGCATCGAAGGCGAAGGGGGCGACGCCCATGTGGTTGAGCTCGATGTGACCGACCACGCTTCCATCAAGGCCGCAGTGGCCCATGCCGAGACGGAAATGGGCTCCATCGACATCCTGGTCAACAACTCGGGCGTGAGCACCACGCAGCGCATCCAGGATGTGACACCCGACGATTACGACTTCATCTTCGACACCAACGTCAAGGGTGCGTTCTTTGTGGCGCAAGAGGTGGGCAAGCGCATGCTGGCGCGCTCGCGCGGCGCGGCGCCGGGCAGCTTCACGGGCGGGCGCATCATCAACATCGCCTCGATGGCCGGGCTCAAGGTGCTGCCGCAGATCGGCGCCTACTGCATGAGCAAGGCCGCCGTGGTGCAGATGACCCGCGCCATGGCGCTGGAGTGGGGGCGTTTCGGTATCAACGTGAATGCCATCTGCCCGGGCTATATCGATACCGAGCTCAACCACCACCATTGGGACACCGAGCAGGGCCAGAAGCTCATCGCCATGCTGCCGCGCAAGCGCGTGGGGCAGCCGCAGGACCTGGATGCCCTCATCGTGATGCTGGCCAGCGACCAGAGCCACTTTGTCAATGGCGCGGTGATTGCCGCCGACGACGGTTTTGCGGTATGAAGATTGAAATCCCCGAGGCCAAGAAGCTGGTTTTTGAAATGCGCTTTCCCGTGCGCTGGGGCGACATGGACGCCATGGGCCATGTCAACAACACCGTTTACTTTCGCTACCTGGAGACGGCGCGCATCGAGTGGATGGTGTCGGTGGGCTGCAACCCCGACCCGAAGGGCCAGGGCCCGGTGATCGTCAATGCGTTCTGCAACTTCTACCGGCAGCTGGAATACCCGGCCGATGTGCTGCTCAAGCTGTATGTGAGCGACCCGGCGCGCACCACGTTCGAGACCTGGGGCACGATGGAGCGGGTGGACCAGCCCGGTGTGGTCTGCGCCGCCGGTGGCGCCACGACCATCTGGGTGGATTTCCCGCAGCAGAAGGCCGCACCCTTGCCCGACTGGCTGCGCGCATTGGTCTCGGCGGACTGAAGCTTGGGTGAAATAAGGCTCAAGTGCTTATGAATTAAGTGCTTGAAGCTATCAAATAAGTAGTAATCCTGCGGGGCCTGACTTTTATTTCTGCCTGGGCACCCGCCCCATCAGATAGAACTCTGGGTTGGGCTGCATGTCCGCAAAGCTGGCCATGCGGTTGGAGAGGCCAAAGAACGCCGTGATGGCGGCAATGTCCCAGATGTCCTCGTCATCCAGGCCGTGCGCGTGCAGGGCGGTGAAGTCGGCGTCTTCCACCTCGTGCGCGCGCTGGCAGACCTTCATGGCGAAGTCGAGCATGGCGCGCTGGCGCGGCGTGATGTCCGCCTTGCGGTGGTTCACGGCCACCTGGTCGGCCACGAAGGGTTTCTTTTCGTAGATGCGCAGGATGGCGCCATGCGCCACCACGCAGTACAGGCACTGGTTGGCCGCGCTGGTGGCGGTGACGATCATTTCGCGCTCGCCCTTGGTCAGGCTGCCTTCTTCCTTGAGCATGAGCGCATCGTGGTAGGCAAAAAACGCCCGCCATTCGGCCGGGCGGCGCGCAAACGCCAGGAACACATTGGGAATGAATCCGGCTTTTTCCTGCACTTCCAGGATGCGTGCGCGGATGTCTTCGGGCAGGGTGCTCAGGTCGGGAAAAGGGTAGCGGCTCATGCGGTCTCCTGTGTGTGGTGTTGTCTGGCGGGTTGACGGTAGGACAGCAGTGTGGCCCGGATTACGGATGCCATTGGGTGGCACGCACCGGACTCTGTGATGGCGCGGCCGTGTTGCCTGCCAGAGCGTACGACAGGCGGGTGGCGGCAGCGACCACGGTCTGGGCGAGGGCTTCGAGTTTATTGGCGGGCAGGCGCGACGCCGGGCCCGAAATGCACACCGATCCCATCAATCGCCAATGCATGCCGAACACCGGGGCCGACACCGTGGCCACGCCCTGTTCGCGCTCGCCGATGGACCAGTGGTAGCCCTTCTTGCGGATATCTTCATAGGCCTTGCCTGGCTCGCCCGAGAAGGCCAGGATCACGCGGCCTGGCGAGCCCTTGTCCAGCGGCAGGCCCTCGCCCATGCGCGCATGGTGGCGCAGGGCCTGCGGGCCTTCCACGCGCACCAGGCAGGTCCGCACATGGCCCTCGCGCACGTAAAAGGCGGCGCTTTCGCCTGTGGCGTGGGTGAGTTCGCGCAGCGCCGGTTCCAGCACGTTCTGCACATCAAAGCCCGCCTGGTAGCGCGCGCCCAGCCAGCCTGCGGCCGGGCCCAGGCGCCAGTCACCGTCTTCGCGTTGCACCATGAAGCCCGAGTGCGCCAGTGTGCGCGCCAGGCGCAGCACCGTGGTCTTGTGCAGGCCACAGCGGCGGCTCAGTTCGGCCAGCGGCAGGCTGGATTCACCCAGCGCAAAGGCCTCCAGCACCTGCAGGGCGCGCGTGACGGCGATGACGCCACCGGTGTCTTTGGCTGCCGCCGCAGCGTCTGTGGCGGGTGGCTCCGGGGCCTTGGGTGGCGCAGGGCGCAGGGGTTGTGCAGGGCTGTTGCTCACGGCGGAATTCGTTTCGTTGTATGCAACTGCATTGTATGGGTTGAAACGTCTGCGTAAAGTTGCACCCACGGCGCTGGGCTTGAGGAACTCTTGCACAACGGCGTGACGAACCACCATAACGGAGACAAATCCATGCCAGTGCTTTCATCGCTTTCGCGTTCCTTCGGTGCACCGCTGTGCGCTGCCTTTCTGGGCCTTGCCTCTGCTGCCATACCCACCGGCGCCGCCCTGGCACAGGCTGCCTATCCAGCCAAGCCCATCCGCCTGATCGTTCCGTTCCCGCCCGGTGGCGGTACCGACATGATTGCGCGCACCGTGGCGCAAAAGCTTGCCGACCAGAACAAATGGAATGTGATCGTGGACAACCGGCCCGGTGCGGGCGGCAACCTGGGTGTGGACGCTGCAGCCAAGTCGCCGGCCGACGGCTACACCCTGGTCATGGGGCAGACCAGCAACCTGGCCATCAACCCCACGCTGTACCCCAAGCTGCCCTACGACCCTCTCAAGGACCTGGTGCCCGTGGCGCTGGTGTCGTCCTCGCCCATCGTGGTGGCAGCACCGGCCAATTCGCCTTTCAAGACCTTCGCCGATGTGGTGGCGGCCTCCAAGGGCAAGCCCGATGCGCTGACGCTGGGCTATTCGGGCAACGGCACGGTGGCCCACCTGGCGGGCGAGCTGGCCGAGAACGCCGCAGGCATCCAGCTGCGCCACATTCCCTACAAGGGCGCGGCCCAGGCCATGACGGACCTGGTGGGCGGGCAGATCGACCTGTACATGTCGTCCGTGCCCACGCTGCTGGGTCAGGTGCGCAACGGCAAGCTCAAGGTGCTGGCCATCACCTCGGCCAAGCGCTCATCCCAACTGCCCGACGTGCCCACGCTCGCGGAGTCGGGCTACAAGGGCTTCGAGGCCGTGACCTGGTTTGGCATCCTTGCTCCCGCCGGCACCCCCGCGCCTATCGTGGCGCAGCTCAACAAGGCCATCAACGCGGCCCTGCAGCAGCCTGAGGTGGCCGACAAGCTGCGCTCCGAGGGCGGCGACGTGCTGGGCGGCTCGGCCGAGCAGTTCGGCCAGCTGTTGCGCGCCGAGGTGCCGCGCTGGGCCAGGATCGTCAAGGACTCGGGCGCCAGCCTGGACTGACTGACGCCACCGCCAGGCACCACCGCCCCTTTTCACGCCCACCGAGCCCTCGCCATGCCCAGCGAAAGCACTGCTGCGCCCGTACGTTTTTCGGCCGGCACCGCAGCGCCCCGCACCGCAGTGCCGGCAGGGGCCTGCGACTGCCACGTGCATGTATACGACAGCCGCTTTCCCACGGCACCGGGCGCCAAACTGCTGCCACCGGATGCGTCCGCGCAGGACTACCGCGCGCTGCAGCAGCGCACCGGCACCACCCGCGTGGTGCTGGTCACGCCATCCACCTACGGCACCGACAACCGCAGCATGCTCGGCGGTCTGGCGGCATTGGGCGCGATGGGGGTCGAGGCGCGCGGCGTTGCCGTGATCGATGGTACCGAGAGCGATGCCGAACTGCTGCGCCTGCACGCTGCCGGCGTGCGCGGCGTGCGGCTCAACCTGTCGCTGGGTGTGTCGGGTACGGTGAATTCGCTGGAGCCGCTGGCGCACCGTATTGCACCACTGGGCTGGCACCTGCAACTGTTGATGGCGCCCGACCTGCTGGTGGCGCGGGCCGACGTGCTGCGCCTGCTGCCCGTTGCGCTGGTGTTCGACCATTTTGGCCGCATACCGCCCGCGCAGATGGGGCAGGTCGCGCATGCGTTGCTGCTGGAGCTGCTGCAGAGTGGGCGTGCGTGGATCAAGCTCTCCGGTGGCTATATCGTGAGCGCCAGCCACAGCGTGGACGACCCTGCACTCGACCCGTTGGCCGCCAGCTACCTGCGCTGCGCGCCCGAGCGCGTGGTGTGGGGCAGCGACTGGCCCCATGCCACGGCCACCGCCGGTGTGCACCCGCTGCCCGACGACGCCTTGCAGATCGACCGCCTGGCCGACTGGGCCCGGCAGTCGCCCCAGGCGGGCGGTGCCACCACGCTGCAGCGCGTGCTGGTGGACAACCCCGCCACGCTGTACGGCTTTGCACCCGTGGAGTCCATTGCACGGGCCCCATCGATTTCCCTTCCCCTTTCGACGACCTGAGAGACAAGCCATGACTGCATCGACCACCCCATTTCCATCCTGCAGCCGCGCGCGCCGCCACCTTCTCGCTGCTGTGGCAGGCGCAGTGCTGCTGAGCCCGCTGTGGAGCGGCCCTGCACGGGCCCAGGGCGACTGGCCGGCCGGCCGGGTCATCACCTGGGTCGTGCCCTACCCACCGGGCGGCAGCACCGACGTGCTGGGCCGCAATGTGGCGCAGCGCGTCGAAGCGGCGCTGTCCACCAACGTGATCGTGGACAACAAGGCCGGCGCCACCGGCACCATTGGCGCGGCCTTTGTCGCCAAGGCCGCGCCCGATGGCTACACGCTGCTGGGCACCTCCATCGGCCCGCAGGCGATCGCTCCGCACCTCATGGGCAAGCTGCCGTACAACCACATCACGGCCTTCGAGCCCGTGGTCACCATCGGCACCATTCCGCACATCCTGGTGGTGGGCGCGAACCAGCCCTTCAAGACCCTGGCTGATTTATTGGCCGCTGCCAAGGCCCAGCCCGGCAAGCTGGCGTTTGCCTCGGGCGGCAACGGCACCATCCTGCAGATGCAGGGCGAGCTGCTGCAGCAGCAGACGGGTGCGCGCTTCATCCACGTGCCCTACAAGGGCGACACCCCGGCGCTTCAGGACACGCTGGCCGAGCAGGTGCAGTTCATGTTCGCGCCGGCCGCCGCCGCGTTGCCCCATGTGCAGGCCGGCAAGCTGCGTGCGCTGGCCGTCACCTCGGGCCAGCGCCTGAAGGCCTTGCCCGCTGTGCCCACGATGGGCGAGGTCGGCATGAAGGACTTCGTGGTCGAACAGTGGCAGGCCGTGTTCGCACCTGCCAAGACACCCGCCACCGTGGTGCAGCGCCTGAACCAGGAAATCAACAAGGCCCTGAAGGACCCGGCCGTGGTCGCCCTGGCCGACAAGCTGGGCGTGACGCTGGTGGGCGGCACGCCCCAGCAGTTGGGCGACCTGCAAAAGGCCGACTCGGTCAAGTGGGCCAAGGTCATCAAGGACGGAAACATCAAGGCCGATTGAGCGCGGTCCGCCCACACCCTCCCATTTCTTCTCACACCAACCGGACGAAACCCATGAGCCAACTCCCTGAAATCATCCGCACCATCGACCGCGTGAGCGCCGATGTGGTGCAAAAAGCCGCCACCTTCCAGGCTGCCATCCTGGCCGACGTGGCCGGCCGCCGCGGCACCCTGCACAGCCGCGTGGCGCCCGTGCACCAGGCCATGAAAGTGGCCGGCCCTGCCTTCACCGTGGAGGTGCGCCCTGGCGACAACCTCATGATCCACGCCGCTATCGCGCTGGCCCAGCCGGGCGACGTGCTGGTGATCGACGGCAAGGGCGACCAGACGGCGGCCCTGATGGGCACGCTGATGCTCAGTGCCTGCAAGAAGCGCGGCCTGGCCGGCGTGATCGTGGACGCCGCCATCCGCGACAAGCTGGAGCTCCTGGAGCTGGACTTCCCAGTGTTCAGCGCCGGCTTCAACCCCGCGGGCCCCACCAAGTACGTGCCCGGCCGCATCAACCACCCCATCAGCGCCGGTGGCGCCGTGGTGAACCCTGGTGACCTGGTGGTGGGCGACGCCGATGGCGTGGTCGTCATCGAGCGCGCAAAAGCCCCCGCCATGCTGGCCCTGGCCGACAAGAAGGTGGCCGACGAAGCCGCCCGCATCGAAGCCATTGCCCGTGGCGACACTGCATCGAAATGGCTGCCCGCCGCCCTGCGCGCTGCGGGCGTGCTGAAGGAAGGGGAATCGCTGTGAGCCACACCATCATCGTGACGGGCGCTGACCTGGCGCAACAAGCCCTGGATTTGCTCACGGGCTACGCGATCGTCTACGCGGGCAAGACGCCCACCGAAGACGACCTGGTGGCCCTGTGCCGCGCGCACAACCCCGTGGCCATCATCGTGCGCTACGGCAAGGTGGGCGCGGCGGTGATGGACGCGGCCCCCGCGCTCAAGGTCATCTCCAAGCACGGCAGCGGCACTGACACCATCGACAAGGTGGCCGCGAAAGCCCGTGGCATCGAGGTGGTGGCCGCCGTAGGCGCCAACGCTGCGGCCGTGGCCGAGCAGGCCCTGGCCCTGCTGCTGGCCTGCGCCAAGTCGGTTGTGGCGCTGGATGCCCGCATGCATGCCGGCCACTGGGACAAGGCCACGCACAAGAGCCTGGAACTGGGCGGCCGCACCGTGGGACTGGTAGGTCTGGGCGCCATCGGCCTGCGCTTTGCCAAGATGGCCGACGCACTGGGCATGCGCGTGATCGGCTTCGACCCCTTCGCCAAGAACCTGCCGGACTATGTCCAGAGCGTTCCGCTAGAGACCATCTGGCGCGAATCCGATGCGGTCTCTTTGCACTGTCCGCTGACGGATGACAACCGCAACCTGCTCAACGCCGTCACCCTGGCGCAGTGCAAGCGCGGCGTGATCGTGGTGAACACTGCGCGCGGCGGCCTCATCGACGAGGCCGCGTTGCTGGCTGCTGTGCGCTCGGGCCAGGTCATGGCCGCCGGGCTGGACAGCTTTGCGGTGGAGCCCATGACGGCGGGCCACCCCTTCCAGGGCGAAAAGAACTTCATCCTCAGCCCCCACATCGGCGGTGTGACGAGCGACGCCTACGTGAACATGGGCGTGGGCGCAGCGAAGAACCTGCTGGCAGTTCTTCAGCGCAGCCCGTGCGCGGCCATACCGAGCTGACGGGCGACAGACTTTCAACCAAGGAGACAATGCGATGCGACATGAACTCAAAATAAACCGGTCTTTGGCGTTTGTTCATGCAGCGCTATCGGCTATTGCATTCACGGCGATGAGCAGCGCCATGGCGCAATCAGCCTACCCCGCCAAGCCCGTGAAGCTGGTGGTCGGTTTTGCGGCCGGTGGCCCCACCGACGTGGTGGCACGCGCCTTTGCTGACCACGCCAGCAAGGCGCTGGGCCAGCCCTTCATCATCGACAACAAGCCCGGTGCAGGCACCATCATTGCCGCGCAGGCCGTGGCCAGCGCCCCGGCCGATGGTTACACGCTGCTGTTTGGTGCCACCAACCACACCATGATTCCGGCGCTGTACCAGGGCCGCGTCAAGTTCGATGCGGTGAAGTCGTTCCGCCCGCTGTGCACGGTGGCTGGCAGCCCCACGGTGCTGGTCGTGGCCCTCAGCCTGCCCGTGAAGACGCTGGCCGACTACCAGGCCAAGGCACGCGCCGAGCCCGGCCGCGTGACCGCCGGCACGGCCGGGGTGGGCAGCTCGGGCCACTTCGCCACCGAGGTGTTTGCCCGCGCCCAGGGTCTGCAGCTCAACCATGTGCCCTACAAAGGCGCCGCGCCGGTGGTGACGGACCTGATGGGCGGCCAGCTCGACAGCTCGTTCGCCACCCTGGGCTCGGTGCTGCCGCAGATCAAGAGCGGCAAGCTGCGTGCGCTGGCCGTGGGCGCCTCCCAGCGTTCTGCCCTGGTGCCCGATGTGCCCACGTTTGCCGAGGCAGGCGGTGGCAACTATGCCGCCGACGTGTGGTACGGCGTGCTCGCCCCTGCGGGCCTGCCAGAGCCCATTGCTCAGGCGCTGGAGCGCACGGCGGCCGACTTTGCCAAGAGCGAACCGGTGGCCGAGAAGCTGCGCAGCATGGGCATGGAGCCCGAATCCGTCTGCGGCAACGCCTTTGCGGGCCGCGTGGCGCAAGAGGTGACCACGTACAGCCAGATTGCCAAAGCGCTGGACCTCAAAACAGATTGATAGAGACCTCCCCCTGAGGCGCCACGGCCGTGAAACACCGCTACCGCCTTTCCTCGTTTGTTGATTGAATCCCACCCAAGGAGATACCCATGTTCCGCTTCCTCAAACCTCTGATCGCTGCCTGCGCCCTGGCTGCTGGCGTCGCCCATGCTGCCTTTCCTGAGCGGCCCGTCACCATCGTCGTGCCCTATGCCCCTGGCGGCGCGGCCGATGCCGTCGCCCGTGTGCTCGCCACCCGCCTGGGCGCCAAGCTGGGCGGCAGCGTGATCGTGGACAACAAGGCCGGCGCCAGCGGCACCATTGGCGCCAGCTTTGTGGCCAAGGCCCCGGCGGACGGCTACACCATGCTGTACGACGCGACGCCGCACTCCATCAACCCGCACCTGTTCCCCAAGATGCCCTACGCCAGCACTGCGCTGCAACCGCTGTCGCTGGTACTGCTGGCGCCCAACGTGTTGATCGTCAAGAGCGATGCGCCTTACAAGAACGTGGGCGAGCTGATCGCCAAGGCCAAGGCCCAGCCCGGCAAGATCAACTTTGCCTCGGGCGGCAGCGGCACGGTGCAGCGCCTGGCGGCCGAGCTCTTCCGCCAGCAACTGGGCCTGGACATGGTGCACGTACCCTACAAGAGCGGCGGCCCCGCCATCACCGACGTGATGGCCGGCCAGGTGGACTTCATGTTCGGTACCGTGGCCGCCACCTACCCGCATGTGTCGGGCGGCAAGCTGCGCGCGCTGGCCGTGTCGGCGCCCGAGCGTTCCAAACGCCTGCCCGATGTGCCCACGGTGGCCGAGGCGGCCATCCCCGGCTACGAGGCCTACGAGTGGAACGGCATGTTCCTGCCCGCAGGCGTGCCCGCCCCCATCGCCACCAAGCTGCAGCAGGCCCTGCAAGAGGTGCTGAAGGAAGACGAAGTGAAGCAGCGCTTGTCCGACTTGGGCGCGCAGCCCGTAGGCTCCACGCCCGCAGACTTTGCCGCATTCCTCAAGAAGGAGGACGCGAAGTGGGGCGAGGTGGTGCGCAAGGGCAATATCAAACTGGATTGAGCCGATGGCATTGCCTGCGCTGACCACGCCCGTGCCGCACTCGGTGGGGGTGAACCGTCCGCAGCGCCAGCTGCCGCCCGGTGCGTGCGACAGCCACATGCACATCTTCGACCCGCGCTTTGCGCCGTCGGCCCACTGGCCGCGCACGCCGCCGGTGGCGCCCGTGGCGGTGTACCGGCAGCTGCAGGCACGCCTGGGCACCACGCGCACGGTGGTGGTCACGCCGTCCACCTACGGCACCGACAACGCCTGCACGCTGGATGCGCTGGACCAGCTGGGCGATGCTGCGCGCGGCGTGGCCGTGGTGGGCGAGGACGTGAGCGCCGACGAGCTGGCCCGCCTGGCCGCGCACCGTGTGCGCGGGTTGCGGGTCAACTTTGTCTCGCCCCAATCGTGGGGTACCACCACCCCCGACATGCTGGCCACGCTGGCCCGCAAGCTGGCCGAGCACCCGGCCTGCGCGGGCTGGCACATCCAGATCTTTGCGCACCCCGAGCAACTCATCGCGCTGGCGCCCCGGCTGCGGGCTCTGCCCGTGCCCCTGGTCATTGACCACCTGGGCCGCATCGACCCAGCCGAAGGCCCTGCGGCCCAAGCGCACGGCGTGGTGCGCGGCCTGCTGGATGGGGGCAACACCTGGGTCAAGCTCTCGGGTGCCTACATGCGCTCCACGGTGCATGGCCCCAGCTACGCCGATACGTTGCCTCTGGGCCGCGCCCTGGTGCAGGCCGCGCCCGAGCGGCTGGTGTGGGGCAGCGACTGGCCCCACACCACCGAGGCGCCCGGCACCGTGAACGATGCCGACCTGGTGGACTTGCTGCAGGCCTGGGCCGGCAGCGACGCGGCCATGGACGGCATCCTGGTCGACAACCCGGCGCGGCTGTATGGTTTCGATGCCCTTCCTTGAACACGAAAGACCCCACCATGTTTTTGCTGCAAGCCCCCCAGGTCCGTGAACTCGATGTGTTCACCACCATGCCCGAGCACTTTCGCCGCCGTGAGCGCAGCGACTGGGCCGACGCCAACCGGGGCGGCACCATCACCGATTCGTTCCTCGAAGGCCCGGTGTTCGATGACGCTGGCCACCTGTATGTGAGCGACATTCCCTGGGGCCGCGTCTTCCGCATCAACCCGCAAGGCGAATGGGCGCTGGTGGCCGAGTACGACGGCGAGCCCAACGGCATGAAGTTCCTGAAGCCCGGCACGCTGCTCATCACCGACTACAAGAACGGCCTGATGCAGCTCGACGTGGCCACGGGCCGGGTCACGCCCTACCTGCTGCGCCGCAACAGCGAGCGCTTCAAGGGCGTGAACGACCTGATCTTTGATGCCGAAGGCAACCTCTACTTCACCGACCAGGGCCAGAGCGGCCTGCACGACCCGAGCGGCCGCCTGTACCGCCTGCGCCCCAGCGGCCAGCTCGACTTGCTGCTGGCCAATGTGCCCAGCCCCAACGGCGTGGCCCTGTCGCCCGACGGGCGCGTGCTCTACCTGGCCGTGACGCGCGGCAACTGCGTGTGGCGCGTGCCGCTGCTGCCCGATGGCAGCGTGGCCAAGGTGGGCCAGTTCTTCACCTCCTACGGCCCCAGTGGCCCCGATGGGCTGGCGGTGGATGGGGCGGGGCGCCTGCTCGTGGCCAACCCGGGCCTGGGCTATGTGTGGGTGTTGAACCACCGGGCCGAGCCGGAATGCGTGTTGCGCGGCCCCGCCGGGGCCTCCACCACCAACCTGGCTTTCGGCGGGGAGGGGCGAAAGGTGGTGTACGTCACCGATTCGACGCACGGCAATATCCTGCACGCGGACCTGGGCACACCGGGCCTGCAAACGGGTAAGGCCGCAGATGGCTATCGAAAATAGCGCAATCACGGGCGTACTGCCGCGCTCTTTCTGGCTATCTTCTTGGGGGTAAGTTAATAAAAACTATCGATGAATTTGTATTAATTGACTTTTTGATTCGGAGGTCACTCCCTATCATTTGGCTTGCAACTCGCCATAACGGCCTCACACGCAAGACAAGGAGCGCTCCATGACCGAAGAATCCAAATGCCCATTCCATGCCGCCGGTGCCAGCAGCAGCCGAACCAGCCGTGACTGGTGGCCGAACCAGTTGCGCGTGGATTTGCTGAACCAGCATTCCGAGCGCTCCAACCCCCTGGGCGGGAAGTTCAACTACGCCGAAGAATTCAAGAAACTCGACTACTCCGCGCTCAAGGCCGACCTCAAGGCGCTGCTGACCGATTCGCAGGACTGGTGGCCCGCCGACTGGGGCACCTACGCTGGCCTGTTCATCCGCATGGCCTGGCACAGCGCGGGCACCTACCGCACGGTGGATGGCCGTGGCGGTGCCGGGCGTGGCCAGCAGCGCTTTGCGCCGCTCAACAGCTGGCCGGACAACGTGAGCCTGGACAAGGCGCGCCGCCTGTTGTGGCCCATCAAGCAAAAATACGGACAAAAGATCTCCTGGGCCGACCTGATCATCCTGGCCGGCAATGTGGCGCTGGAAAACTCCGGCTTTCGCACCTTTGGCTTTGGTGCCGGCCGCGAAGACGTGTGGGAGCCCGACATGGACGTGAACTGGGGCGACGAGAAGGCCTGGCTCACCCACCGCAACCCCGAAGCCTTGGCCAAGAACCCCCTGGCCGCCACCGAGATGGGGTTGATCTATGTGAACCCCGAAGGCCCCAACGCCAGCGGCGACCCCGCATCGGCCGCTGCAGCCATCCGCGCCACCTTTGGCAACATGGCCATGGACGATGAGGAAATCGTGGCGCTGATCGCCGGTGGCCACACGCTGGGCAAGACCCATGGCGCCAGTTCCGCCAGCCATGTGGGCGCCGACCCCGAGGCCGCAGCCATCGAGCAGATGGGGCTGGGCTGGGCCAGCAGCCACGGCAGCGGCAGCGGCAGCGACGCCATCACGTCCGGCCTGGAAGTGGTGTGGACCCAGACGCCCACGCAGTGGAGCAACCACTTTTTCGAGAATCTGTTCAAGTACGAATGGGTGCAGACACGCAGCCCGGCCGGGGCCATCCAGTTCGAGGCCAAGGATGCGCCCGAGATCATTCCCGACCCCTTCGATCCCGCCAAGAAGCGCAAGCCCACGATGCTGGTCACCGACCTGACGCTGCGCTTCGACCCCGGGTTCGAGAAGATCTCGCGCCGTTTCCTGAACGACCCGCAGGCCTTCAATGAAGCCTTTGCCCGCGCCTGGTTCAAACTCACCCACCGCGACATGGGGCCCAAGGCGCGCTACATGGGCCCTGAAGTGCCGAAGGAAGAGCTGGTCTGGCAAGACCCGCTGCCCGCGCCGCTGCACAAGCCCACGGCCGCAGACATTGCCGAGCTGAAGGCGCAGATCGCGGCCTCGGGCCTGTCGGTCAGCGAGCTGGTGTCCGTGGCCTGGGCTTCGGCCTCGACGTTCCGCGGCGGCGACAAGCGCGGCGGGGCCAACGGTGCGCGCCTGGCGCTGGCACCGCAAAAGGACTGGGCGGTGAACGCCATCGCCGCGAGCGTGCTGCCCCGGCTGCAGGCCATTGCGCAGGCATCGGGCAAGGCCTCGCTGGCCGACGTGATCGTGCTGGCCGGCGTGGTGGGCGTGGAGCAGGCCGCGCGGGCTGCGGGTGTGGCGGTCGAGGTGCCGTTTGCCCCGGGCCGGGTGGATGCCCGCCAGGACCAGACCGATGTCGAGTCTTTCGCCCTGATGGAGCCGGTGGCTGACGGTTTCCGCAACTACCGCCGCGTTGCCAGCAGCACCGCCACGGAAGAACTGCTGCTCGACAAGGCCCAGCAGCTCACGCTCACGGCGCCCGAGCTGACGGTGCTCATTGGCGGCCTGCGCGTGCTGGGCGCCAACCACGATGACAGCCAGCATGGCGTGTTCACCGACAAGGTGGGCGTGCTCAGCAATGACTTCTTCGTCAACCTGCTGGACATGGGCACCGTCTGGAAGGCGTCGGACAGCAGCGCAGAGGTGTTCGAGGGCCGGGACCGCAAGAGCGGCGCGGTGAAATACACCGCCACCCGCAACGATCTGGTGTTTGGCTCCAACTCGGTGTTGCGTGCCCTGGCCGAGGTGTATGCCAGTGCGGACGCGCACGACAAGTTCGTTCGGGACTTCGTTGCAGCCTGGACCAAGGTGATGAACCTGGACCGTTTTGACATGGCTGCAGCGGCTATCAAGGCCTGAGCATCTTGATAACGCCACCTGCCTGGCCCGTTGTGGGGCAGGCAGGTGGCGTTTTCCTTTCTGAAGTACTTGGGCGGCTAACATGGCGGCTCTGTTCCTCAAGCACCCACGGAGAGTCCGCATGGCACAACCCCCATCCACCAAGGACTTCGACCAAGGCCTGGCCACGCGCAAGCAGGTCATGGGCGAGGACTTCGTGGCCCAGGCCTTTGGCAATGCCACGGCGTTCACCCAGCCCATCCAGGAGTTCATCACCCGCAATGCCTGGGGCGATGTGTGGCAGCGCCCGGGGCTGGACATGAAAACGCGCAGCCTGATCACGGTGGCATTTCTCACGGCACTGGGCCGACAGCATGAGCTCAAGGGCCATGTGCGCGGTGCGCTCAACAATGGCGCCACGGCCCAGGAGATTCAGGAGGTGCTGCTGCACGCCAGCATCTACTGCGGCCTGCCGGCAGCAGTGGAGGCTTTTCGCACGGCGTCCGAAGTGGTGGACGCTTCTGGAAAGGGCTAACGGTGCGCTCTTCCGCTTGGACTGCTTCCTGTCGTTGGTAGAACTGGCATGCACCAAGCCAGCGCCACCGTGGAACTGGCTTTGCCAGGCCAGTGGTGGCGTCCCCCTCAGGGGGAAGGCGCGAAGCGACTCAGGGGGAGCCTATGCTCCCGCCACCAGCTTGTGCACCAGATCGGCCGCGGTGGAGGCGTTGTACTTGCGCATCAGGCGGGCGCGGTAGATTTCCACGGTGCGGTGGCTGATCTCTAGGGTCTTGCCGATTTCCTTGGAGGTCAGGCCTTCCAGCAGCTTGGCGGCCACTTCGCGTTCGCGCCCCGTGAGTTCGGCCTTGACGGTGCGCTGCGAGCTGAGATCTTCAAAGCTCCAGATGCCCGATTCGTGGGGGGCTTCGCGGTTGAGGGCGCGGCCCGACACATGGCACCAGAACACTTCGCCGTTGGCCCGCTTCATGATGCGGCTGTCGGCATAGTGGCCCTTGGCGTTCAAAATGGGCTCCATGTGCGCCCCCAGGCGTTCGTACTCGTCGGTGCTGGGGTAGAGCACCTCGAACGATTGCCCGATCAGCACTTCGCGCGAGGCGCCAAACATTTCACAGACAAGCCGGTTGCAGTCCACCATGGTGCGGTTGCGCGAGAGCACCAGACCCACGGGGGCAAATTCGAAAGCCAGTCTGTAATCAACGTCCATAGTGCAAATCTTTACGGGGTACTACTTATCTATCTACGTAGTATCGTAACGCATCAAAACTATCAAGGAGATCGTGGTGAAAAAGTTATTTCCTTCCGCAGCCAAGGCCCTTGAAGGCGTGGTGGCCGATGGTCAGTTGCTGGCCGTGGGCGGCTTCGGCCTGTGCGGTATTCCCGAGGCACTCATTGATGCGCTGCGCGATTCGGGGGCGAAGAACCTCACCGTGATCTCCAACAACGCGGGCGTGGACGGTTTTGGCCTGGGCAAGCTGCTCGAAACGCACCAGATCAAGAAGATGATCTCGTCCTATGTGGGCGAGAACAAGGAGTTCGAGCGCCAGTTCCTGGCGGGTGAACTGGAGCTGGAATTCACGCCCCAGGGCACGCTGGCCGAGAAGCTGCGTGCGGGCGGCGCGGGCATCCCGGCCTTCTTTACCAAGACCGGCGTAGGCACCGTCGTGGCCGAGGGCAAGGAGCTGCGCGAGTTCGATGGCGAAACCTATGTGATGGAGCGCTCGCTGGTGCCCGAGGTGTCGCTGGTCAAGGCCTGGCGCGCCGACCAGTCGGGTAACCTGCAGTTTCGCCTGACGGCACGCAACTTCAACCCGGCCGCCGCCATGGCCGGCAAGATCTGCATCGTGGAGGTGGAAGAGGTGGTGGAGACGGGCGCGATCGACCCCGACCAGATTCACCTGCCCGGCATCTATGTGCACCGCATCGTGCTCAACGCCCACCCTGAAAAGCGCATCGAGAAAAGAACCATCACCGAAACGAAATAACCTTGCGGGACAGGCCGCAGCCGCGAAGCGGCAAGCCCTGTCCTCAATCGATTAGAAAGGCTTGAACATGTCCTGGACCCAAGACCAGATGGCCGCCCGTGCGGCCCAAGAACTTGAAGACGGTTTCTATGTGAACCTGGGCATCGGCATTCCCACGCTGGTGGCCAACTTCACCGGCGACAAGGAAGTGTGGCTGCAGTCCGAGAACGGCATGCTGGGCATCGGCGCCTTCCCCACCGAGGACAAGGTGGATGCCGACCTCATCAACGCCGGCAAGCAGACCGTCACCACCATCGCGGGCTCGTCGATCTTCAGCAGCGACCAGTCGTTCGCCATGATCCGGGGCGGCAAGATCAACCTGTCCATCCTGGGCGCCATGCAGGTCAGCGAGCAGGGCGACCTGGCCAACTGGATGATCCCCGGCAAGATGGTCAAGGGCATGGGCGGCGCCATGGACCTGGTGGCCGGCGTCAAGCGCGTGATCGTGCTCATGGAGCATGTGGCGCGCAAGAAGGATGGCACCGAGGACATGAAGATCCTGCCCAAGTGCACGCTGCCCCTAACGGGCGTTGGCGTGGTCGACCGCATCATCACCGACCTGGCCGTGATGGACGTGACGCCTCTGGGCCTCAAGGTGGTCGAGCTGGCGCCGGGCGTCACGTTCGATGCCCTCCAGGCCAAGACGGGTGCCACGCTGCTGCGCTGAAGGCACTGCTTGATTTGCCACAGCACGGGCCCGCGCAAGCGGGCCTTTTGCTGGCGGATGCCTTGGCGCCGTGGGAGCCGTTCAAGGCAGGCTTGCCCGCCTCCACCAGGCAGGAGCCCGGCCGCGCGCTCGCCTTTGCCGACACTCGGCTGCAGGCATGGCAAAAGGCGTTGATCGAGGCCGGCTCCCACCCTGGACAGCAGGGCGACCTGCTCCAACCGTGGCAAGGCGAGGCCGTGGGTCTGGCCGCAGTGGCCTGGTGGCGTGAAGCGCTGTGGCCGATGGGATGATGCAGATGTTGTAGCGGCCCCAAAGCGTCCCTTTTCTTCTGTCTGGGCGGTTTGCGGTGGAAGATAGAAATACTGTGTATATTCACAGTATTTCTATCTTCTGAGCCCTTGCCACCACCATGATTGCGCCACGCCCCACTTTGCGGGTTGCGTTCGATTTTCCGTCCGCCATGCCCGGTGTCTGGCATGCAGACGCATTGGGCGAGGGCTCGCAGCCCGCGCAGCCCACCGGATACGCGCTGCTGGATGCGCAACTGCCGGGCGGTGGCTGGCCCGTGGGGGCGCTGAGCGAAGTATTGCAACCCATGGTGGGCCTGCACGAATGGCAACTGGTGCTGCCCGCGCTGGCACAGGCGACTGCCCGGCGCGTGGGGGCCGTGGTCGTGGTGGCTCCACCGTGCGAGCCCTTTGGCCCGGCGCTCAGGGCGCAGGGGTTGCAGGCGCAGCGCTTGTGCGTGGTGCGGCCCGACAACGCCAGGGCGGCGCTCTGGGCGGCCGAGCAGGCGCTGCGGTGCCGCGATGTGCTGGCCGTCATGGCCTGGCTGCCGCAGGCACAAGCAGCGGCCTTGCGCAGGCTGCAACTGGCGGCCGCGCAACAACAGCAGTTGCTGTGGGTGTTTCGCCCGGTCAGTGCCGCCCAGCAGGCGTCGCCGGCCTTGCTGCGGCTGCAGGTGCAGGGGCTGGCCCTGCCGGGGGATGCCGTCCTATCGCCTGGCATGCAGGTGCGCATCCTCAAGCGCCGGGGGCCGCCTCTGGTGCAGGGGCTGGATCTGCCGGGCTGTCACCCCCGTCTGGCCCAGGCGCTGGCGGCGCAGGCCGCGCAGCGGCGCGCTGCGCAGGGGGTGGCCGGTGCAACAGCGGCGCGTCACAGTGCGGCGCAAGCGTTGACTATGCGCCCGGCGCTGGCGCCGTTGATGGCTGTGCCAGAGAGGAGGGGCCATGCACTGGATCGCACTGCCGTTGCCATGGAGCGATGAGTCTGCGGCACCTCCGGGCGCCGCGGTGCCAGCCGCGGCGTCGGGCTGGTGGGCTTTGCGCTTTACGCCGCGCGTGGCGCTGGTGGATGGCGAAGCGGTGCTGCTGGAGGTGTCCACCACCGAGCGGCTCTGGGGTGGGCGCGATGCCTTGCGGGCGCAGGTGCTGCAGGCCTGGGCCGACGCATCCGGCGGGCCGCCTGCGCACAAGGCCACCCGGGAAGTGCGGGTGCAAACGCCTGGCACACAGACGGCGTGGGGCTGCGGGCCGACAGCCCTGGTGGCGCAGGCCTGGTTGCGCATGGCGCAGGCAGGTCGTGTGCCGCCAGGGCAGGGCGTGGCGCCGGGTGTGGACGGCTTGCCCTTGCACACGCTGACCGCCCTGCGCCCGCATGGGGCCAGCCTGGAGCGCATGGGTTGTCGTACCTGGGGGGCGTTGCGGTCGCTGCCGCGTGCCGGGGTGGCCAGGCGTTTTGGTGCCCAGGTGTTGCGGGTGCTGGACCAGGCCCTGGGCGATGCCCCCGAAGCCCATGCCTGGCTGGAGCTGCCCGAGCAGTTTGTGCTGACCGCCGAGCTGCCCGCACTGGCCGATTCGGCCGATGCGCTGCTCTGGAGTGCCAGCCGCTGCCTCACGGCCCTGCAGGGCTGGCTGCAGGCGCGGCAGCAGGGCGCGCTGGCGCTGGAGCTGGCCTGGCGCCACGACCTGCGGCGCATCGATGGCGTGGCCATTGCCCCCACGCAGGCCTTGTCGGTGCGCACCGCCCAGGCCACGCAGGACATGGCGCACCTGCGGCGCCTGCTGTCGGAAAACCTGGCGCGCACGGCCCTGGCGGCACCGGTCAACCAGATCACGCTGCGCCTGCTGGAGGCCGCCCCATTG
Organism: Acidovorax sp. GW835-FHT14B10; assembly: GCF_058793725.1. Taxonomy (NCBI): domain Bacteria; kingdom Pseudomonadati; phylum Pseudomonadota; class Betaproteobacteria; order Burkholderiales; family Comamonadaceae; genus Acidovorax; species Acidovorax sp. GW835-FHT14B10. The sequence continues at coordinate 9,811 of NZ_JBXAGC010000033.1, read as the reverse complement.
CCGCATCGCAGCGCGAGCCTGCTGCCGCCCGGTGATCTTGTGGGCGGTGGCTGCGGCGACCCGGCTTCAGCGCCGGGCGAGGCCTTGCACCAGTTGCTGGAGCGCCTGTCGGCCCGCCTGGGGGCCAGCCAGGTGGTGTCCCCCGTGCTGCAGGCCGACCACCGGCCCGAGCACATGCAGCAATGGCGCCCGGCGACCGAGGCGCTGAACCATGACCGCGCCCACCCCGGCACCCCTGCCGCCGACACGCAAACCCCTGACGCCACCCTGTGGCCCACCTGGCTGCTGCGCCCACCCCGGCGGCTGGCGGTGCAGGGCAACCGCCCTTGCCACCATGGCTTGCTGCGCCTGCTGGCGGGGCCGCACCGGTTCGAGGCGGGCTGGTGGTCGGCCGCAGACGAGGGCGCTGGCGACCCGGGCCATCCCTGTGCGGGGCTGGCGCTGCGCGATTATTTTGTGGCGCACAACGATGTGGCGGGACTGGTGTGGGTGTTCCGCGAGCGGTGGGTGCCGCCCGCTGGCAGCGCGATGCAGGAGGGCGCGGTGACCACCGCGCAGCCGCACCGCTGGTTTCTGCACGGCCTCTTTGGGTGAGGCCATGGCGTCTGTCGCGGTGCCGTCCCCTGCGCCCTTGCCGGGCTATGCCGAGCTGCATTGCCTGTCCAACTTCAGTTTTCAGCGCGGCGCCTCCCATCCGAAGGAGCTGGTGGCGCGTGCTGCCCAACTGGGCTACCAGGCCCTGGCGCTGACCGACGAATGCTCGGTGGCAGGCGTGGTGCGCGCCTGGGAGGCCACCAGGGAATGGGGCTTGCACCTTATCGTGGGCAGCGAGTTTGCGTGGGGCAAGCTGCGCCTGGTGGCCCTGGCGCGGGATGGCGAGGGCTGGGGCAATCTGTGCGAGTTCATCACCGCAGCGCGCGCGGCGGCACCCAAGGGGCAATACCACGTCGGCCCCGGCAGTCCGTTCAACCTCCTGGAGGGATGCGAGCTGCTGCTCGTTCCCCGCCGCGAGTGCTTTGATGCTTCTGATTTTGCAGCTGTTAGCGTTTGTATATCAAGCGCCATGGGTCAATTGGGTTCAAATTTTGATGCCCACCTCTGGCTGGCGGTGGAGCTGCACCTGGCCCCTGGCGACAGCCTGTGGCTGGCCACGCTGCAGCGCGTGGGCACGGCGCTGGGCCTGCCGCTGGTGGCCGCGGGCGATGTGCACATGCACGCCCGCTCGCGCAAGCCGCTGCAGGACGTGATCACCGCCGTGCAGCGGGGCTGCAGCGTGGCCGAATGCGGCTTTGCGCTGCAGCCCAATGCCGAACGCCATTTGCGCCAGCGCGTGCGCCTGGCCGGCATCTACCCGCCCGAACTGCTGGCCGCCACGCTCACGGTGGCCGCGCGCTGCAGCTTCAGCCTGGATGAAATCAAATACCGCTACCCGCAAGAGACCGTGCCCGCCGGCATGACGCCTCCCCAGGCCTTGGCGTGGCTGGCACAAGAGGGGGCCAGAGGCCGTTATCCCCAAGGGGTGCCCGACGGGATTGCCGCGCAGATCCACAAGGAGCTTGCGCTGATTGCGCACTGCCAGTACGAGATGTACTTCCTGACCGTGCACGATATCGTGCGCTTTGCGCGCAGCCGGGGCATCCTGTGCCAGGGGCGGGGCTCCGCCGCCAACTCGGTGGTTTGCTTTGTGCTGGGCATCACGGCGGTCAACCCCGAGGATTCGCACCTGCTGTTCGAGCGCTTCATCAGCAAGGAGCGCAGTGAGCCGCCGGACATCGATGTGGATTTCGAGCATGACCGGCGCGAAGAAGTCATCCAGTACATCTATGCCAAATACGGCCGCGAGCGCGCCGCCATCACCGCCGTGGTCGCCACCTACCGCACGCGCAGTGCCCTGCGCGACGTGGGCAAGGCGCTGGGCGTGGCACCGGCACTGGTCGATGCCTTTGCCAAAGACCACCACTGGTTTGACGAAGACATGGCCGCCGACCGCCTGCAGCAACTGGCGGACGATCGGGGCGTGCCGCTGTCGGCGCACCAGGCCGCGCTGTGGCTGGAGCTGGCGGCGCAGCTCAAGGGCTTTCCGCGCCACCTGGGCCAGCATGTGGGCGGCTTTGTGCTCACCCAGGGCAAGCTCACGCGGCTGGTGCCCGTGGAGCCCGCCAGTATGAAGGGGCGCAGCGTCATCCAGTGGGACAAGGACGACCTCGATGCCATGGGTTTGCTCAAGGTCGATGTGCTGGCGCTGGGCATGCTCAGCGCGTTGCGCCGCTGCCTGGATCTGCGTGCTGCGCTGCGCGGCGAGCGCTGGGGCCTGGCCGACATCCCGCGCGAGGACGCCGCCACCTACGACATGATTTGCGCCGCCGACACCGTGGGCGTGTTCCAGATCGAAAGCCGTGCGCAGATGAGCATGCTGCCGCGCCTGCAGCCGCGCGTGTTCTACGACCTGGTGGTCGAAGTGGCCATCGTGCGGCCCGGGCCCATCCAGGGTGGCATGGTGCACCCCTACCTGCAGGCGCGCGAGCGCCGGCGCAGGGGCGAGGCGCTGCAGCTCGAAAAGCCCGAGCTCGAAGCCGCCCTGGCGCGCACGCTGGGCGTGCCGATCTTTCAGGAGCAGGTGATGCAGATCGCCATGATTGCGGCGGACTTCACGCCGGGCATGGCCGATGACCTGCGCCGCTCCATGGCGGCCTGGAAGCGCAAGGGTGGCGTGCACCGGTTCGAGGAACCCCTGGTGAAAGGCATGCTGGCCAAGGGCTACCGCCCCGCGTTTGCGCAGGCCATCTTCCAGCAGATGCTCGGCTTTGGCGAATACGGTTTTCCCGAAAGCCATGCCCACAGCTTTGCCCTGCTGGCCTATGCCAGCAGCTGGCTCAAGTGCCACGAGCCCGCGTGTTTTCTGGCGGCGCTGCTCAACGCGCTGCCCATGGGCTTTTACACCGCCTCGCAACTGGTGCAGGACGCGCGCCGCCACGGCGTGCGCGTGTTGCCCATCGACGTGACCTGCAGCGACAGCGATTGCACGCTCGAAGGCCCGGCCGAACGCCTTCGGCCCGCCAGGGGGCTGCCCACGCCGCCACTGCCGCAACCGGCCGTGCGCCTGGGCCTGTGCCTGGTCGCTGGCCTGCAGGCCAGCGCCACGCAGCGCCTGGTGCAGGCCCGTGCCGCTGCGCCGTTCACCAGCACCGAAGACCTCGCACTGCGCGCCCGGCTGGGCCCGCCGGATCTGCAGGCCCTGGCCGCCGCCGATGCGCTGGTCAGCCTGTCGGGCCACCGGCGCCAGCAGATGTGGGAGGCGGCCGCGCAGCACACCGCCCCCGCCCTGTGGCGCGAGGTACCGGTGCACGAAGCGCCGCTGGCCCTACCCGCCGCGCCCGAGGGGGAGGAAATTGTGTTCGACTACGCCGCCACCGGCCTCACGCTGCGCCGCCACCCGCTGGCCCTGCTGCGTCCGCGCCTGGCGCGCTGGCGTTTGCAGACCGCACTGCAACTGCACAACATACCCCACGGCCGCAAGGTGCGCGCCTGCGGCATCGTCACCGTGCGCCAGCGCCCCGGCACGGCCAAGGGCACGATGTTCGTCACGCTCGAAGACGAGACCGGCCCGGTCAACGTGATCGTCTGGCCCGCGCTGGTCGAGACCTGGCGCCAGGCGCTGCTCGGCTCGCAACTTCTGGCGGTGGAGGGGCTGTGGCAATGCAGCGCCCATGGCCCCGGCGGCCAGACCGTGGTGCGCCACCTGGTGGCCCAGCGCTGCAAGGACCTCACACCGCTGCTGGGCCGCATGGCGCAGGCGCTGCAGGGCAGCCGGGATTTCCATTGAGCCCGGCCTCCGGTGGCGTGCCGTTCCGTTGGCGGAAATGGCGTAAGAATGGCATGGAGCGCTTGTCCAGAAAACGCTTCAGGCGATCCAAACAAGAGGGATCGGATCGCGCAAATACGGCCGCACCACCGTAGCGCAGCCACTTTTCAGCGCGCTGCCGGCTTGCCCGCCCGGCCCGCCTTCACCGGCTGCGTGGCCTGCGCCAGCAAAGGCGCGCACTGCGCATCGTCGTCGGCGCCTGGCACGGTCACGGGCAGCAGCGCCAGGGCTGCAGGGGCCGCCACCACTGCGGCAAGCGCAGCGCCGGCGCGCAGCAGCAGGGGGCCGGGTTCCACGCCCACGTCGGGCTGGGCAAAGCTGCCGCGCACATAGAGAGGGGTGCGCAGCGAGAAGAACTTCCACTGCAGCGATTCGGGCTGGATGTGCAGGTTCAGGCGCTCCTGCGCCATGTCGATGGTGCCGCTGGCGTCCACAATGGCCTCGCTGGTGCTGAGCTTGGCGGTGCGCACGGTGGCCACGCCTTCGCGCACGGCCAGGTCGGCCACGGCGCAGCGCAGTTGCACCTCCTTGTCTTGGCCAAACAGTTTGCCCACCACGATGCTGCCCACGTTGAGCGCTGCGCGGTTCAGCAGTTCGCGGCTCAGGGTGCCGTCGCGCACATACAGGCGCGCCTCGCCGCTGCTGGTGCCCAGCCATTGCGCCACCGAGTTGCCCCGGCCGTTGAGCGCCAGCGCGCCATCGAGCTGGCCCAGGCTTTTTCTGGTGAGTTCGACCTCGGGAAAGAGCGAGGCCAGCCGCAGGTTCTGCACCCGCGTGTCCATGCGCGCGGTCAGCGGTTTGCTGCGGCTGTCCAGTACCACCCTGGATTCGATCTGGCCCCTGGCCACGCCGAAACGCAGGGGATCCAGGCGCAGCACCGCATCGCCCAGCAGGGCATGCACGCTGAGGTCTTCGAGCGGCAGGCTGTCAGGCCGAATCACGCGCTGGCCCGAGAATTTCAGGTCCATGTCCATGGCGCTCCAGCGGTCGGTGGCAAATGCGGCATCGGGCAGCACCTTGCCCCTGCGGCCCGCCTTGGAGGAAGGCGTGGAGGCCGTGCCCAGCACGGGGCCCAGGTCCGCCAGGCGCAACTGCCGGGAGGTGACGCTGCCCGACAGCTTGCCGCGCGGGGCGCCCGAGACAAAGCGCAGGTTGCCCTGCAGATCGCTCTGGCCCAAGGTGCCGGTGAAGTCGCGGTAGTCCCATACCGCCTGGCCTGGTTGCAGGCTGCCCTGCAGCCGGCCCCGGGTCTGAAACGCGGGCGTGTTTGGCAGCACCAGGCCGGTCAGCGCATACAGGTCGGCCATGCTGGCGCCCTTGAGCATCACCTGCAGATCCATGCCCGACAGCGCGCCAGGGTTGGCCAGAATGCCTTGCACGGCGGTCTCCACGCTGCCCGCTCTGGCGGTGAATTGCAGCGGGTAGTTCACTTCCTTGTCGCGCAGCGTGAGCACGGGGCCTGCCTTACCCTGGCCCGCGATGCGGGCCTTGCCCAGGGTGCCTTTCAGATCAAAGCGCACGCCGTAGATCGGTGCGGTGGCTGCGCGGGCGGTGGCCGAGGCGGGCATTGCCGGGCCGCCGGCTTCGGGGGGCGGCGCTGCTTCGTCGATGGTGTCGATGTGCGCTTGCAGGTCCAGGCCCCTGCCGGCATCCGCGTAGGCCAGCTGCCCCTGGTGCACCACCAGCTGATCGATGTGGACCGTCCAGCGTGGCGTGAGGTCGTCCGGCGCGCGCTGGCGCTCCAGGGTCCAGTTGTTGCGGCCATTGCCGAGGCGGGCCAGGGCGATGTCAGGGCCGGTGAGTTCAAGGGTGTCAATGGCCACTTCGCGCGCCAGCAGGGGCCAAAGGCGCAGCGATGCCCGTGCCATCTCGGCGCGGGCCATCGGCCGGGGGGCGGCAGCCTTGCCGGGGCGGGTAAAACCGGGCGGATCTTGCAGGACCAGCTGCGTGCCTTGCAGCGTGATGCCTGGCACCCAGCGGCGCCAGCCCGTATCGAGTGGCTGCGGCCATTGCCAGGAGGCGGTGAGATCGCCTTCCACGGCAAAGTACCGGCCCGTGGCGTCGCTGATCGTCTGGTTGAGCCAGGGTCTGGCATGGTTCCAGTTCAACTGGCCGAGCACGATGGCGCCGATCAGCAGCAAGCCCACCAACGCCCCGGCCATGCCCACTGCCGTGCGCAGCCTGCGCCGATGCGGCGGCGGCGCTGACAAGGACTGTGCGGGCACGGGGGCCTGCGCGGTGCGGGAATCCGTCGGGAGTTCTGTCATGGAACCGTCATGCTAGCCCGCGGCGTGCGGTTTTTGGCCGATCTTGCGCGCCAAAGGGCCCGTTGGCGCAGTTGTCCTACAGCCTCCTAAAATCCGCACGCCATGCACAACCCCCACCACCCCCATGTTCTGCCCGTGCGCGACGGCGTGAGTCCCAGTTGCGTGGTGCTGCCCTCGCGCGGTCAGGGCAGCATGCTGGATTTTCTGGCCCAGCGCCTGCCGGTGGTGGCGCGCGATGCGTGGTGCCAGCGCATGCTGGCGGGTGAGGTGGTGGATGAGCGCGGGCAGGCGGTGGCGCCCGAGCGGCCATTCGAAGGCGGCCTGCGCCTGTATTACTACCGCAACCTGCCCGCGGAGCCCGTGCTGCCGTTCAGCGAAGCGGTGCTGTACCAGGACGAGCACCTGGTGGTGGCCGACAAGCCGCACTTCATGCCCGTGACGCCCTCGGGCCGCTATCTGCACAACACGCTGCTGGTGCGGCTCAAGCGCCAGCTCGAGCTGCCGCAGCTGTCACCGCTGCACCGCATCGACCGCGACACCGCCGGGCTGGTGCTGCTCTCGGTGCAGCAGCGCACGCGCGGTGCCTACCAGGCGCTGTTTCGCGACCGCCAGATCACCAAGCACTACGACGCGATTGCCCCCTGGCGGGCGGACCTGGCCTTCCCGCGCGAACACGCCAGCCGGCTGGCGGAAAGCCCCCAGTTCTTTCGCATGCAGGAAGTGCCCGGCGAGCCCAACAGTCACACCCACATGCAGCTGCTGGAGGTGGCAGGCGACTGGGCGCGCTACCGCCTGTCGCCCATCACGGGCAAGCGCCACCAGCTGCGCGTGCACATGGCCGCCCTGGGCCTGCCGCTGCGCAACGACCCGTTCTACCCGGTCGTCAACGACCCGCCCGAGGGGGACTACTCGCGCCCGCTGCAGCTGCTGGCGCGCTCGCTGGAATTTGTCGATCCGCTCACTGGAGAACCGCGGGCGTTTGCAAGCCAGCAGCGCCTGGTGCTGCCCGCGGCTTGAGCGACAGCGGCCTCATCGGCGGGAAATTGCGGGAAACGAGAAGGGGAGCGGAAGGGGTGCAGTTTTCAGCGAAATATGCTGGCAGCCCTTGCAGGGAGAGTGCTGGAAGCCATGAAAACTGGAGCGGGTGAAGGGAATCGAACCCTCGTATGAAGCTTGGGAAGCTGCCGTTCTACCATTGAACTACACCCGCAGCAGGCGCAATTATAGGGACCTGGCAGGGTCCAAGTCAGAACGGTGCATCCCCCCGCCTGGAAACCACCTTGACCGGTTGCGGTCAAGGTGGAGTCTGCCGGGTGGAGGCGCTGACTGCAATGGCCCAGCGATTTTTCAGGCCATCGCAGCCTGCAGTCCTGCAAGAAGGTCAGGCCGCCGTGGCGCTCGGCAAGCTCACGGGCGGCGTGCCCGACTTGAACATCTGGGCGAGTTGTTGGCGCAGTTCGGGCGAATCCTGGTGGCCGTGCACGGTTGTGGCGTGTTGCACGGCTGCCTCCAGCAACTCCTTGGGTGTGTCGGCGCTGATGGCGACGCTGCAGTGCATGGTGCTGGGGAATTCGCGGCAATCAATATATTGGCGTGACATGGTGTTTCCTTTCAGAGACGAGCCTCATAAACCAGGTTGAAGGGCGTTTGTGCTGCGCGCTGGAACCGCTAGAAACCATCCTTGGCGCGCCACCTTGCGCAGGCGCGCTTCTGCGGCCATCGCGCCCAGCCGCAAACCCACTTCCTGCGCCCTTGAGGCGGGAGTGCAGATGAAGGCGAAAGCGAAGACGGAATGGAACACCCGTCCGACGGAGTGGAGCCTGTCTTTCAGTCGGTCGTTGGCGTTGATGGCCGTGCTTTGCATCTTTGCGCCACTGGTGCGGGGGAGTGCTTATACTGGTTTGCTCTGGACACCCGCAACGCAATGGTCCAACCAAACGGGGCAGGGCGCCAATACGCAGCAATGCGTATGCACCATTCAGAACGCCGCGTGATGCAACATCTCACCCGCAATGACTATGCCGCTGCCCTGAGGCTGCTGGCGTGCATTGAAGCGCAGGCCGACCATGTGGAAGGTTTCGCGCGCGCTGCGGTCGTTGCGCTGAATGGCTACGTCGCCTCGGAACTCACGACGCTGTCGGTATGTGACCTGCGAACCGGTCATCGCCAGGTGCTGGGTCTGCCCAGTGACTGCATGGGGGCGCAGGAGAGCGCGTGCTTCGACCCGCATTTTTTTGAACATCCGCTCGTGTGTCTTGATGCACGGCATGGCGGGTGCATCATGCAAAACATGTCCGATGTCGTCAGCCGCGTGGACTTCGAGCGCAGTGCGCTGTATGCCGACGGTTGTCGGCGCATCGGTCTGGAGCACGCCCTTGCCGTGCGGCTGTGCCGGGATGCAGACTCGCTCGTGGGCTTTGTGCTGCACCGGCACGGGCTTGATTTTTCGGAGCGCGATCGCGAGCGGCTCGCACTGTTGCGGCCACACCTGGCCTTTCTGTATGGCCATGCCTGCCGGGCAGCGGTGCAAGTGGCGGGTGATGCGCCTGCGCCGCCGCCCCTGTGGGGGTTGCCTGACCCCGCGCCCAGCGACTTGACGGCGCGCGAGCGCGACGTGCTGCAATGGCTGGCTAGTGGCAAGACCGATGCAGACATTGCCGCGCTGCTGTCCATCAGCCCGCGCACCGTGCACAAGCACCTGGAGCACATCTACGTGAAGCTTGGCGTGGAAACGCGCACGGCGGCGGTCATGCGGTTCCTGGCCTTGCGGAAATCCAGCACAGTGGCTGCAGCATGACGCGCGGCAGTGGGCCGCGCTATCGTGCCGAGGCAAACTTCACTTCTGGATGTCCCCCAGGCACAGGTACTTGATCTCCACATAGTCATCCATGCCATGGTGCGAGCCCTCGCGGCCCAGGCCGGACTGCTTGACGCCGCCAAAGGGCACATGCTCGGTGGCCAGGATGCCCACGTTGATGCCGACCATGCCGTATTCGAGCGCCTCGCTCACGCGGAAGATGCGGCCCACGTCACGGCTGTAGAAATAGCTGGCCAGGCCAAACTCGGTGGCGTTGGCCGCGTCGATGGCTTCCTGCTCGGTCTTGAACTTGAACACCGGGGCGAAGGGGCCGAAGGTTTCCTCGCGTGCGCACAGCATGTCGGCCGAGGCATTGGCCACCACCGTGGGCTCGAAGAACTGGCCCGAACCCAGGTTTTTGAGGCGCTGGCCCCCGGCCACCACCTGGCCGCCCTTGGCCACGGCATCGTCCAGATGGCGCTGCACCTTCACGAGGGCCGCCTCCTCGATCAGCGGGCCCTGGTTCACACCGTCCTCAAAGCCATTGCCCACCTTGGCCGTCTTCACCTTGGCAGCGAACTTGGCCACGAACGCGTCGTACACGCCTTCCTGCACGTAAAAGCGGTTGGAGCACACACAGGTCTGGCCCGCGTTGCGGTACTTGCTGGCAAAGGCGCCTTCCACGGCCGAGTCGATGTCGGCATCGTCAAACACGATGAAAGGCGCGTTGCCGCCAAGTTCGAGCGACATCTTCTTGACCGTGGGGGCCGACTGCGCCATCAGGATACGGCCCACCTCGGTGGAGCCCGTGAAGCTGATGTGGCGCACCACATCGCTGGCGCACAGCACCTTGCCGATGGCAATGGAGTTGGCGGCATCGGCCGA
>NZ_JBXAGC010000032.1:0-47871 GCF_058793725.1 Acidovorax sp. GW835-FHT14B10 | reverse complement strand
TTCACGTTGGCAATGTCTACGCCCGTGCCGTCCGATTTGACGCGGACTTTCACGTTGTAGTCCACCACGCGTTTGACGGGGACCAGGATTTTCATGGGGGCTCAGAGAAGGAAGCAATCGGCGTAAGCGAGCCAGCTCCCGGTTAAAGAATGCGGAGGCAAGTGAGAAAAGGGCCGACAGCCAACGCAACCGCAAGCCCAAATCTCACCAAATGCGCTTATTTGGTCGAGGCAGCGGCCTTCTCGGCTTCGGCGTAGGCGCGCTTGACGAAGTCCTCGCCCACGGACTTGGCGTGCGATGCCGCGCCCTGCTTCATAAGGTCGCGCATCTTGGCTGCTTCTGCAGCCGGGAACTCGTCCACGGTCACGCCGGATTTGCGGATTTCTTCAATGAAGTACTTGTCCGTCTCGCGGGCCACCTTGCGTTGGTAGTCGCGTGCTTCTGCGAAGGTCTCCGACAGAATCTTGCGGTCGCCTTCGGGCAGCGAATCCCAGCTCTTCTTGCTGCCGACCATGACCATCGCGCTGTAGATATGACGGGTCAGAGACAAGTACTTCTGCACTTCGCCGAACTTGCCGGTGTAGACGCTTGACAGAGGGTTGTCCTGGCCATCGACCGTGCGCGTCTCCAGAGCGGTGTACAGCTGCGTGTACGACATCGGAACAGGGTTGGTCTGCAGCGACTTGAACATGTCGATGTAGATCGGTGCCTGAATGACTCGAACCTTGAGACCCTCGAAGTCCGAGGCCTTCAGGATACGACGCTTGCTGTTGGTGAACTGGCGGAAGCCATTCTCCATGAAACCCAGGCCAATGATGTTGCGCTCCTTGAGCTTCTCGAGGAGTTCGTTGCCGATAGGGCCGTCCAGCACCTTATCTGCCACTTGAGGCGTGGGCAGCAGGCCCGGGAAGTCCAGAACCTGCATTTCGCGGACGACAGACGCCAGCGGAGGGGCTGTGAAAAGGCAAAAGTCTTGCGAGCCGCTTTGCATGGCACCAAGCTGCTGCACTTCGCTGCCCAGCTGACCGGAGCTGTAGATGCGTAGCTTGATACGACCATTGGTACGGGAGGCCACGAGGTCGGCCCACTTCGCCAGGCCCTTGCCGTGCGGTGATTCGTCGGTGTTCCAGTAACCGACCTTCAGTTCGCGTGTGGAGGCAGTTTGGGCTTGCGCCAAACCACCTGTTGACATTGCCACCAGCCCTGCGCCCATCAAACCCAGAAATTGAGAACGTTTCATGTTTATCTCCTATAAATTTGCTAACGCTCGTGGGTTAGAGGAACCACTGCAGCGGGACCAACACGAGCTTGGGGAAGAACACCAGCAGCAGCGCAACACCGACTTCCGCAATGAGGAAGGGGAGCACAGACTTGGACACGGTGTCGAAAGAGAGCTTGCCGACGCCACTAACGACGTTAAGTACGGTACCCACAGGCCAGGTAATCATTCCTATGGCGTTGCACATTATGAAAACGACGCCGAAATACACAGGATCGATGCCCGCTTGCTTGATCAGCGGGAGCAGCACCGGAATCAGGATGAGAATCATCGGCGTGAAGTCGAGCGCCATGCCAACGATGACCAGCAGCACCACGATGACCAGCATCAGTTCGGTAGGACTGTCCATGAAGGGCGCCAGCATGCCGGCCAGCTGACCTGGGAGGTCTGCCGTGGTAATCATCCAAGAGGAGATGAAGGCAGCAGCCACGACGAACATCACGACGCCGGTGGTCTTGGCCGAGTTGACGAAGGAACGATAGATGGCAGCCCAGGTCAGTTCGCGGTAGACGATGCAGCCAGCAAACAGCGCATAGGCCACTGCGACCACAGCCGACTCGGTCGGGGTGAAGATGCCGAACTTCATGCCGCCAACGATGATGGCGGGCAGCAGCAGTGCCCCGATGCCGCTCTTGAGGCTACGAAGAACTTCTGAGAGCGGCTGCTTGGGCATCAGGCTGACGCTCTCCTTGCGGCTGACCCACCACCAGGTACCGACCAGGGCGACGCCCATCATCAGACCGGGAACGATGCCGGCCAGGAACAGCTTCGTGATGGAGATACCACCGATGGCACCAATCATCACCAGCCCCATAGAGGGAGGCAGCATCGGGGCGATGATGCCGCTCGAGGCAATCAGGCCAGCTGCGCGCTCGGGGTTGTAGCCGACCTTGCGCATCATGGGCAGCAAGATGGCGGCCAGAGCCGCGGTGTCGGCGATAGCCGAACCGGAAAGCGCGCCCAACAGGATGGCCGCGATGATAGTGACGTAGCCTAGACCGCCTCGCACATGACCGACGATAGTCGAGGCCATGTAAACGATTCGGCGCGACAAGCCGCCTGCATTCATCAGTTCGCCAGCAAGCATGAAGAACGGGATGGCAAGGAAAATGAAGTTATCCAAGCCGTTAATCATGTTGCCCGAAATCAGGTCAACATCCAGACCTCCGCCACCGAACACCATTAGCGCAACGCCGCAGATGATGAGGGAGAAGGCGATGGGCATGCCAAGGCTCATGGCCCCGAGCAGTGAGAAGAGAAAAACACCGACGGTCATACTCGAGCTCCCAGTTTCATTTCGGATTTCTCCGCTTCTTCGGCAATGCGACTCACATCATCGAGGCCTTCTTGTTCTTGAACCATGACCAGGTCATCCTCTGCCATACGGCCGCGCATCAGGCGAATCAAGTTCGCGAACAGGAAACCACCACAACCCAGGCTGCCAAAGACGCCGGCTGCATACATCCATGAGAGCGGATACTCAACCGCGCCCATAGCCATGATTTGCTGGTTTTGAACCATCTGGTTCCAGCACCCCACGAGCAGCATCCCCACCATCACCAGCATGAGCACGTGACTAATCAATGCGAACACCACCTTCCCTTTTCGCGGCAGAATTTTCACGATCGCATCCATACCCAAATGGGTTTTCTCCTTCACTCCGATAACTGCGGCGATGAAAACCATCCAGATGAAAAGAAATCGAGAGACGTCCTCAGAAGAGGCGATTCCCGAGTTGAATCCGTAACGTAGTACCACATTGGAAAGTACCAATACGACCATTACGGCGAGCATCAGCGCAATGAGCGCCTCGAAGCCTTTTAAACACTTGTTCATTTGTCTTCCTTTGTTTTAGGTATTGATGAATCGTAGAAACTTCTTTTACTCCAATACTCTTGAGACGTAGAGAAAAGGAAATTGGCATGAAACCACTCACCATCCAAATGATCTGCACTTTTGATAGGTGCAAATCTACACACTGTCGATGTTCCTGAGCTGCCCGAAAAATGCTGAGCTGAAACTCATCACCAACGAATTACTTTCTATCTATCCACCGAAATGCATGGGGGGGGGGGGGGGGCTATTAATGGGTTGGGATAACTTTGTTTGGGTTGAATGAGTCTCCTGCTAACGTTTCCCTAATACGACGCATCATTGCCATCTCGAGAGGCGCCTTTTGTTCAATCAACGCGGCAATCTTGGATTGACCGATTCCATGCTCGGCGCTGATACTTCCGCCGAAGTCATGCACGCTCGCATACACGATTTCCTCGAACTTCTTGCGCAGGTTCAAGAACGCTTGCATGTCCTCACCCTGGGGCTGAAGCAGGTTGAAGTGGATGTTCCCGTCACCGACGTGACCGAAGGCATTGATGTCAACGGAGGGATAAAAAGCCGCGAGTTTTTCCGAAGTCGCGCGGATGAATTCCGGCACCACGGACACAGCAACAGACACATCCGTGTAAACCACCGCGCCGTTGCGAATCTGCGCTTCGGAAACGCACTCACGTAGCTCCCAGAACTTGTTGCGTTGCTCGACGCTCGAAGCAATGGCTGCATCAACGATGACTTCACTTTCCAATGCGGCCTCGAGCATGTTTTGTACGAGGTCGTTAAGCAGACTGCCTTGCCCGGCATCGAACTCAGCCAGGACGAACCAATCGGTATCGGCGTTCAGCGGGCCGACAGTGCCAAGCACGTGATCGTTGGCCAGCTTGAAGAAGCGGCGAGGAATGAGCTCGAAGGCGCTTACGGCTTCGCCGGCATGTTGGCGAGCGATGCTCAGCAGCTTTACCGATGACGGGAGATCGGCCAAAGCGATAAGTGCAGTCACGGTGGTCTTGGGAGCTGGGTAGAGCTTGAGCACGGCGGCCGTGATGACTCCCAACGTGCCTTCGGCGCCGATAAAGAGCTGACGCAGATCGTAGCCGGTGTTGTCTTTACGGAGCTTGCGAAGACCGTTCCAGATGGTGCCGTCGGCGAGCACAACCTCCAGGCCCAGGGCCAGGTCACGCGCGTTGCCATAACGCAGGGTATTGATACCACCAGCGTTGGTGGACATGACGCCGCCAATTTGACAGGAGCCCTCTGCGCCAAAGCTCAGTGGAAACAGCCTGTCAACTTCGGATACCGCGGCACGAACAGTTGCCAGGACACAGCCGGCCTCGACCGTTGCGGTGTAGTTTTCAGCGTCAATCTCGCGAATACGGTTCAGACGACTCAGACTCAGGATGACCTGCTGCCCACTGGCGTCAGGAATGGCGCCGCCCGCGACGCCGGTGTTGCCACCTTGGGGGACCACGGCGACGTTTCGCTCATGGCACCACTTCACGATGGCCGAAACCTCTTCTACGTTGCGAGGCCGCATGACAGCTGCAGCGCTTCCGGCATGCACCTTCCATGCGTCGGCGTTGGCCGCATCGAGCACGTCCTGGTCTGTGCTGCAAATCAAAGGGCCGAACGCCTCCAGCAACTGCTCGGATAGGTTGTTTGTGTTCACTATTTGTCCTACTTACAGTGTCTCCGTTGGCATCTGTTAAAGCAGATTGCATGCCAACGTCAGATTTCCATTTACCTGTTTGATATCAATGACTTATAAATTGACGCCGGAAGCTCTCGGCAAGAAAAGTTGCCGAAAGTCAACCTCCAGCTTTTACATGCGAGCAAACCCTTACAGGGTTATCCTTAGTGCACTCAAGTTGGAACGCGAGCATTGCTATGCCGCAGGGAGTTGAGCGCCCAAACGCCAAATACAGGGCCCGGAACCAGCAGCCAGACGGCCATATCACCCCAACTCAAAAGCGCGGTTTGCAGCAGCAAGATGCTGATGACCGTCAACAGAAAGCCGAGACAGTTCTGAGCAGTCAAAGCTGTGCCGACCAAGCGTGCAGGTACGTGGGATGCAGTCAGGGCTGAAAACTGCGGCGAGTCCGAGACGACAAACACCCCCCACAGTGCAAGCACGGTGAGCTTTGCCATGAGCAGTGGTGCCGGTATGAACGGGTATACCGTGCACATAAAGCCAGACATGACCAGCGAAATGCGGGCAACCGCTCCGCTGCCAATTCGCCTGCTCACCATGCCGCCAACCACACAGCCCACGCTTCCGACAGCGATGACCAGGGCGCTTACCGCAGCGACTTGCGTTGCGGTCTCGGTAGGAGGCAGCACACCACGGACGAGAAGCGGCACAACAGCCCAGAAGGCGTAGAGCTCCCACATGTGCCCGAGATAGCCCGCGCAGGCGGCTCGATACCCGCGGGTTCCGACGAGCTCGCGCAAGTCGGCGACGAAACTTCTTTTCTTGCTGGAACCCGTGTCAGGTCGTGCTTGGTCACCAGCCAAGCCGACAACAAGGACAGCGCCCACGATTGCCAGCACAGTGGCTCCCCAAACAATCCACTGCCATGGCCACGAAGCTCCAA
This sequence comes from Acidovorax sp. GW835-FHT14B10, assembly GCF_058793725.1. Classification (NCBI taxonomy): domain Bacteria; kingdom Pseudomonadati; phylum Pseudomonadota; class Betaproteobacteria; order Burkholderiales; family Comamonadaceae; genus Acidovorax; species Acidovorax sp. GW835-FHT14B10. Next base: position 42,168 of record NZ_JBXAGC010000032.1, on the reverse strand, counting down.
CCATGCGAAGGATTTGGGGCATTGCGGTGCCAAGGGTGAGCATCCCCACTAACCAGCCGAGTGCCCAGCCCGCGCTGGCACCACTCCGCTGGACAATCATCTTCATGCCCATCGGGTAGATGCCTGCGAGAGTGACACCAACGGCGAATCGGCAAGCCCAGGCGAATGCAAACGACGGTTCAGCGAGGAGCCAGACGCAGTTCAGCACCGCGCCAATAGCGCAGCTAGTGGCAAACAGTCGCTCCGGCGCAAACTTGTCAGCCCAACCCAGCAGCGTGAAAAGAAGCGTGCCGAGGATGAAGCCCAACTGGGTGGCTGACAGAAGCCAGCCAAACCCGCTGGGCGCCAAGCCAAGCCATTGCGCTATCCCGTCGGCCGCACCGCTGGGGCTGAACCACAGCGATGTGCCGAGCCACTGGGACAGCACGATGACCGGGACTGCTACAGCCCCCAGGCGTTGGCTGACCCTCTTCATTTGCGAGGCAGAACCCCGATGCGCTCGAGGATGGCACGCAACTCATTGTTGCGTACTTCGTCGATGGGCTCCATGACCACTTTACAAGTGTCATGCTCAATGATGCCCATCCACTTCAGCGCGCGCTTGTAGCACTGCGGGTATTGCAATACGTTGGCAAAGGCCACGGAGTTCAGGGGACCGACAGTCGTGTAGAAAAGGTTGCGAGCGTCGTCCAGGCGACCATCACGGATGTACTCGAAAATGCGCGATTGCTCGCTTGGCAGGACACAGCTGGCGGCAGATGTCATGCCTTCAGCTCCATACAGCAGCATCATGAAGTTCATCTGGTCATGGCCTGCCCATGCCTTGACACGGTTGTCCGTCGCTGCTGCGTACTGAGCAATCTTGCCGGGATAGGGCAAGAACAGTTTCGAGCAATGCATCGTGGGGATGGCATCGGCCATGCGCTTAAGCAGCGCCAGGCTGAATTCAATGCCGGCTCCACCGTCGTAGACCATCAGGGGCAGCTCAGTGGCATCGCCCACGTACTTCACATGACGGAACACGCCTTCCGCCCCATGAGGGTGGTAGTAGGGACCGGTCGTGAAGATGTAATCGGCGCCGTGGGCCTCAGCGTGCTTGGCCAGCAGCGCAGCAGTGTCAGCGGAAGAATCGTTCACGCCCACGCCGACTGGCACACGGCCAGCAACGTGCTTGGTTACGATTTCCACCAACTGGCGACGTTCGTCATCGGTCAGGGCAAACACTTCACCAGTACTACCCAGAGCTAGGATGCCGTGCACGCCTTTGCTGATGACGAAGTCAATGAGGCGGTGCGTCGAAGCCTGGTCAATGCTGCCATCAGGAAGCATTGGAGTTACCAACAAGGCATGGTTGCCGTAGAGCTTGGCTTTGCGTTCGTTCAGTTTTTTCATGTCCATAGTGATCTCCGATTACCAAGAAGTAGCGATGTACTTCGCTTCCATGTACTCGAGCAGGCCATGGTGACCACCTTCACGGCCAATACCGCTTTGCTTCACGCCGCCGAACGGAGCCGCAGGGTCGGAAACCAGACCACGGTTCAGGCCAACCATGCCGAACTCCAACTGCTCCGAGACACGCAGACCGCGAGCCAGATCCTTGGTGTAGACATAGGCAGCCAAGCCATACTCGGTGTCGTTGGCTTGCTTGATGACATCCTCCTCCTTGTCGAAGGCCACGAGTGCGGCGACGGGGCCGAAGATTTCTTCACGCAACAGGTTCGCATCTGCACTCACATGCGAGATGACGGTTGCTGGGTAGAAATAGCCGGTTTGGGATGGCACGGCGCCGCCTGTCAGAACCTTAGCCCCCTTGGCCTTGGCGTCGTCGACGAGTTCAGCCACCTTGGAGCGGCTTTGCTCGTTGACCAGAGGCCCCAGTTCGGTGGTCGGTTGGCAACCTTCGCCCATGCGCATCTTGCTCATGCGGTCAGCCAGCTTCTTTGCGAACTCGTCGTGTACAGCACGAGCCACGTAGATGCGGTTTGCGGCCGTGCAAGCCTCACCGCCGTTACGCATCTTGGCGATCATGGCGCCGTCGACAGCGGCGTCGATGTCTGCGTCTTCGAAAACGATGAAGGGAGCGTTACCGCCCAACTCCATGGAACAGCTGATGACCTGGTCAGCCGCTTCCTTCAGCAGGATGCGGCCCACTTCGGTAGAGCCAGTGAACGACAGCTTACGAACGCGGGGGTCGTGCAGAATGGCGCTGGACAGGGCACCAGACTTCGACGAGCTCACCACGTTGACCACGCCATCCGGCACACCCGCCTCTTTCATCAGCGCAGCCATGGCATAGGCAGTCAGCGGGGTCTCGCTGGCGGGCTTCAAGATACAGGTGCAACCGGCAGCCAGTGCGGGGCCGATCTTGCGAGTAGCCATGGCGGCAGGGAAGTTCCAGGGCGTGATGAGCAGCGAGATACCGATGGGCTGGTACTGGACCAGCATGCGGTTGGTCCCTGCAGGCGAGGTGCCCATTTCACCCAGCGCGCGGACGGCTTCTTCTGCGTACCAGCGGAAGAATTCGGCGGCGTAGTTGGCTTCACCACGGGCGTCCGACAGGGCCTTGCCGTTTTCCAGCGAGATGAGCTTGGCGAACTCTTCGATGCGGCTGCTCATCAGCTCATAGGCCTTACGCAGGATTTCCGCGCGCTTGCGGGGTGCGGTGGCCGCCCATGCCGGAGCAGCCTTGGCAGCAGCGTCCACAGCAGCCAGGCCTTCTTCAGGCGAGGCATCGGCAACGGAGGCCAGCACCTTGGCGGTCGAGGGGTCATATACGTCGATGCGCTTGCCGGACTTAGCCGCGAGCCATTCGCCACCGATGAACAGGTCGGTGGGGGTATCCGGGAAGGTGTCGAAACCAGACAGCTTGAAAACTTGAGTCATGTGAACCTCGTTTGTGAAGGGGAAATCAGTCGGAAAGACCAGCGCGCTTGCCTGCGAAAGCTGCGTTGACCAGGCGAACCATGGATTCGCTGTCCAGCGTCCGTGGGTTGTTGTTGACGAGGCGGGCGGCCTGCATGGCTTGTTGTGCAACCCATGCCTTCTTGTCTTCCGGCAGGCCCAGTTCAGCCAACGAGCTGGGGATGCCGATACGTGCGAACAGGCCGGCGACTGCGTCGATGCCCTTGCGTGCTTGCACTTCGGCCGAGTCACCCTTCTCCGCGACACCGAACATCTCCGCGATTTCGGCGAATTCGGGGATGCAGTTCTTGAGGTTGAACTCCATCACGTAGGGCATGAGCGCAGCCACGCCGGTACCGTGAGCCGTGTGGGTCGCTGCACCAACGGGGTACTGGATTGCGTGAGCGGCCGCAGTGCCGGCCTGGGCAAATGCCATGCCCGCAGACATCGCACCGAACATGACTTGCTCGCGGGCCTCCATGTCTTCACCGTTCTTGACGGCACGCTCCAGGTTGCCAGCCAGTGCCTTGATGGCGGCGCGAGCATACATGTCGCTCACCGTGTTCTTGCCCACGAACACCTGTGTCATGCCCAGGTTGGGCGTAACAGGCTTGCGGACAGCGGTAAAGGACTCGATGGCGTGGGTCAGCGCGTCGGCGCCGGCAATGGCGGTCAGCGAGCGCGGGCAGGTACGCGTCAGTTCAGGGTCGCAGATGGCGACCATGGGAATCAGATGCGGGCTGGACACGCCAATCTTCGTGTCGCGCACAGGGTCAGCCAGCACAGCGACAGGCGTGACTTCGGAGCCAGTGCCGGATGTGGTCGGGATGGCCACGAGGGGCAGCACCGGACCGGGCACCTTGAACTCGCCGTAGAAGTTTGAGATGGGACCTGCATGGGCCAGCGACAGAGCCACCAGCTTGGCCAGGTCGAGGCAACTGCCACCACCGATGGCCACGATGACGTCAGGCTCGAACTCGGCGGCACGCTCGCTGGCTTCGGTAATGCAATCCAGCGGCAGTTCGGCGATGGTGCCGGTGTACACATCGACCGTCATGCCCTGCTCGCGCAGGCTGTCGGCCATGGCCAACAGGTTCGGATCCTGCAGGAAACGCAGGTCGGAGCAGATGAAGACGCGATTGCCGAACTCCTTCACGACATCGGGCAGTGCAAAGCGCTGCTTGGCGCCGAACAGGGTCAAACGGGGGGAACGGGAAACGCCGAAGTTGGTCATGGTCATGCCGATTGGTTGGAGGGTTGTTGATTTGCCAAGCTCTGTAGACGCGCCCAGACGTCTTCAGCCAGCTCCAAGCCGTCGCGCTGCCTCTTCGCGCGAGTGGCCAATGCACGGTCGCCAGGGACGGCAACGGGTTTCTCAACGAGGCCGGAGGCACGCACGTCGTCGAGGTAGCGCTCAATGGACTCAGTCACACCGGGCTGAGCGATGGGGTCGATGACGATGAAGACGTCGCCCTTGTTGCAGGCCTGCGTCGAGTCCAGCGTGCCCACCACGTTACGGCCGACAGCCGATGCGGTAAGAGCGGTGATAAGGACTTCGAGGGCGATACCCAGGGCGTAGCCCTTGGCTTCACCAAAGGGAGCGATGGAGCCAGCCTTTGCCAGACGAGCATCCGTCGTCGCGTTGCCTTCCGCATCCAGCGCCCAGCTCGGGGGGATGGGGGCGTTGCGCAGGGCGTAGTCGTGAATCTGGCCCATAGAGACCAGGCTGGTTGCCATGTCCAGCACGAATGGCGTCTTGCCGGCCGGGACACCGATAGCCAGAGGGTTGGTGCCCAGCATGGCGTGACGACCACCCCAGGGGTGAACCAAGGCCTCGCTGGTGCACATGGCCAGCAGGACCTTGCCCTGGCGAGCCACGCGCTCGGCGTACCAGGCCAGCATGCCCAGGTGGTTGCTGTTGCGGATAGCTGCGACAGCAACGCCAGCGGTCTCGACACGCTGCATCAACTGGTCGATTGCATTGCAGGCGATGATCGGGCCCATACCCATCTGACCGTCCACAAAGGCGACGTTGCCGCGCCATTCGATGCAGCCAGTGGTATTCGGGTCCGTCACACCGTTGCCGATGCGTTCCACGATGCGAGGCAGACGCATCAGACCGTGCGAAGCGCGACCGCGGAGATCGGCTTCGACCAGCAGGTCGACCTGCAGACGTGCGTGATCCGAGGGGACGTTGGCATTCTCCAAGGCTTCGATGGCAGCCGCCACGGCTTTCTCATGAGGTACGAGCATGTTCAGAAATCCAAGAAAAGTGGGTAAGGCTCAGCGAGCCGACTTCGAGGTCAGACCTCGGCGCTTAGCCTGAAGCAGTCCAGCCGTCTGCAGGGCTTGCTCAAGGAAGGGCACCGTTGCGGGTTGGCAGGTCGTCAGTGGCATGCGAACGGCGGCGCTGCAGTGACTGAGCCGATGCAACATCCACTTCAGGGGTGCGGGGTTAGGCTCCAGGAACAGCGTCTGATGGAGCTCTGCCAGCTGGTCGTTGATGGCCTTCGCCTCTTGGGCGTTGCCACTCGTTGCGGCAGCACACAGCGCAGCCATCTGCTCTGGTGCCACGTTGGCGGTAACCGAAATCGTCCCGTGAGCGCCCAAAAGCATCAGGGCAACGGCGGTGCCGTCATCACCGCTGTAGATGCGAAATCCGGAAGGTGCGCGCCGCAGCAGGTCGATGCCGCGTTCGATGTCAGCGGTGGCGTCTTTGATGCCAACGATTTGGCGCAGCTTGCTCAGGCGCAGGACCGTGTCGTTGGACACATCGGCCACGGTGCGACCGGGAACGTTGTAGAGAATCAGCGGCAGCTCAACCGCTTCGGCGATGGCCTTGAAGTGCTTGTAGATGCCGCCCTGGGAGGGCTTGTTGTAGTAGGGCACCACGCTGAGGTGCGCTTGAGCACCCAGCCGCTTCGCAGCCAAGCTCAGCTCGATGGCTTCAGCAGTCGAATTGGCACCCGAGCCAGCGATGACGGGAACTCGGCCGACGACAATCTGAACACCGCGGGCAATGAGCGCGCAGTGCTCTTCGAAGTTCACTGTGGCGGATTCACCCGTGGTGCCGGCCACGACGATGGCGTCAGAGCCTTTGACGATCAGGTCGTTGACCAGGGCTTCGAAGCGCCCCATGTCGATATGGCCTCCCGAGGTGAACGGGGTCACGACGGCAGGGATGCTTCCCCCAATCGTGAAGGCCGACGCCTTACCCTGCGCAGCCGTCCTTTTGGCTGTTGCCGTGATGGCCTTCCGTGAGGATGAAGTCGACCCGGACTTGCTATCCGTAGCTTGCAACTCTTGTCTCCTTTTATTCGTATGCGGAGATAAGAGCAACTACCATGCCAATGTTTTTTTCCTTTTAAATCAGCATCTTGGAATTTTTTCAACCACTAACGGTGGCAACCAATTTGGACAACTTGGCATGCCACCTTTACACCGTCATGCGATGCCGTAGCGCTTGAGCTTGTTTGCCACAGCTGTATGGGAGAGGCTCAGCCGCTGAGCCAGCTTGCGCGTGCTCGGAAACTTCTGATAGAGGTCTTCCAGCATGACTTTCTCCATGCGGTCCATCGCCTGAGCATGGGTCTCGGAAGCCTCCGCGCGCAAGAACGGGATAACTTCTGCGACCTCGGGGGCCTGCTCAGCGAACTCCTCCATGAGCTCGTCGATGTCATGCACATTGAGCTCCTCGTCCTCACTCAATGAGACGGCGCGGAACATGGCGTTTTCCAATTGTCGGGCGTTTCCGGGCCAAGGAAGCTTCGTGAGCTTGTCCAAGCAAGCAGGAGAGATTTCGCGGAAGGGCTTGCCGATTTGCTGCGCCGCCCGGTTGGCGAAGTGAACGGCCAACTGACGAATGTCCTCGTGGCGCTCGCGAAGCGGTGGAAGCTTGATAGTGAGTACGTGAAGCCGATAGTACAAGTCTTCCCTAAAAGTCCCCTTGCGAATCATCGACAGCAAGTCGCGATGCGTAGCCGCAATAAGTCGAATGTTGACCCTAGTCTCTACCTTTCCTCCAATGCGAATAAAAGTACTGTCCTGAAGAAATCGCAAAAGCTTGGCCTGCAAATAAAGCGACATCTCGCCTATCTCGTCGAGGAAGACCGTGCCACCGTCGGCAAGTTCGAAGAGCCCAGGCTTTCCGCTTTTCTGAGCACCACTAAACGCGCCAGGCGCATAGCCAAACAACTCGCTCTCTGCCAAGTTTTCGGGCAAAGCTGCGCAGTTGAGCGCAAGGAATGGCTTCGACTTCCTCGGCGAATTTTGGTGGCAAGATCGAGCAACCAACTCCTTACCCGTGCCAGTTTCCCCAGTAATAAGCAGTGGTGCAGCAATTGGGGCCAGACGACGAATCATAGCGCTGACTTTCTGCATGGAAGGCGAATCACCTACCAGTTTGATTTCTGAACTCTCCTCGCGTTTTGCTATTGAATGGATATTCTGCCCAAGGCTTGCTGGAGATCGGAACACAAGTACCGCGCCATGAGGAACATCTGGGACATCCTCGAAGGTGCTATGCAACGGCATCATGTCAACGATGAATGGGCGACGTTGAATACAGACCTCTCCGTCGACACCATCGGTCAGCAAACGCATAATCTGCCGGTCCGCCTCAACACCAAAGAGGTCCATCGTGTCGGCCCTCTCATCAATATGCGCTTCATCAATACCGAATAATGTCATAGCCGCCTGATTAGCAGCAACAATTCGACGTCCAGAACCGATGGCGATAACTGGCTCCCCAAGAGCACTCAAAAGCACATCAAAATGTGCGCGCCTCCGCTCACCTGGCAAGAGATCTATCTCGTGGACAGATTTAACACCAGCAATAGCATGCAACTTTTCAACCACCTCAGCCAATAGATCTGGCTCAAGTCGTGGCACATCGACGTAAATATGGTGCCACTCCATTTCCACACCACGTACCATCCACTGCCGCTCATTAAAAATGAGCATCACGTCGCGCAGTGCGCCCAGCCTTTTCTCTGTCGTGATTTCGATTCGCATGATTTCTCCCTGCATTGACCGTCCGTCGACGCATCCACTCACTTTTTTTCAGTCATTCACCGCAGAGTTGCAAACCCACATCACTCATCGGCTTTAGCCAGAATCAGGTTGATTGAGATTCTGGCAAGAGAGCTAGATTGCTATTGACATCACCACGCCGTTATCTCAGGGCGATTCGGTAGCGCTTTGCCACCGAATCGCCCCAAGAAATCGAAATAGCAATCTGTCTCTCGAACGCAAATCATATCGCGAGATCTGGCATTCCCAGGAATCAGTTCGGCATTACATGCCCCTCTCAGTTATCAACCGCTACGGAAGCTCTTCACGAATCGGTTCTGGCTGTGCCACGGCGATGTGTGAGCTCAAATAGCACTCACGTTGAGCAGTTTGGGCGTGTGCAGGGCGCCCAGCAGGCGCTGCGCCAGGGCAGTTGCCCGGTTTCGTGGGGCATTACGCCCCCTGCACGCGCACCTGTCCTAGGCAGGCCATCAGCTTGTGCCTTGCCATCCACAGATTGCCCAGCGCAAACAGCGTGACGATCTGCGCCGTGTTCTTCTTGAGCCCCCGGTAGCGAACCTTCACGTACCCGAATTGTTGCTTGAGCACTCGGAATGGATGCTCCACCTTGGCCCGGATGCTGGCCTTGGTGCGCTCGAACTGATCAATCAGAGTACCCAGAGGCTTGTCCTTGTCCAAAGCCCGGCGCAATCCCGGGCGCATGGCCACATGCCAGCGCACGTTCTTGTTGGCATCGGGCCGTTTTTCCACCCCCTGGTAACCCGCATCGCCAAAGGCGTCTGTCTCCTGCCCGTGCAGCAGGCTGTTGGCCTCGATCACATCGCCGACGTTGCCACTGGTGCCTCGCACCGTATGCACCAGGCCCGAGTCCGCATCCACCCCAATGTGGGCTTTCATTCCGAAGTACCACTGATTGCCCTTCTTGCTCTGGTGCATCTCGGGGTCGCGCTCGCCGCTTTGGTTCTTGGTTGAACTGGGCGCGGCAATCAGCGTGGCATCCACCACCGTGCCCGCTTTGAGTTGCAGCCCTTTGGCTTGGAGCAGCGCATTGACCGTGGCCAGGATCTGATCGGCCAGCTTGTGGCGCTCCAGCAGATGCCGAAAGCGCAGGATGCTCGACTCACTTGGGATCTGTTCATCGCAGTGAGACAGTCCTGCAAAGTCTCGGAAGGCGGGCACGTCGTGCAGCGCTTCTTCCATGGCCGGGTCACTGAGCTTGAACCATTGCTACTGAGATGGACCCGACGCCACCTTCGCAGGAAACTGGGCGTCCTCGCAACTTGCTGCTACCGGAGGTTCATCATGGAAGTTGACATTCTGGGCATCGACTTGGCCAAGCGCGTGTTCCAGTTGCACGGTGCCGATCGTCGCGGTCATGTGCTGCATCGAGCCAAGGTCACTCGATCGGAGCTGCTGGAGTCCGTTCGGCAACTTCGTCCACGAATCATCGCGATGGAAGCTTGTAGTTCAGCGCACCATTGGGCGAGGCAGTTCCAAGCCATCGGCGTCGAGGTCAAACTGGTCAGCCCTCACTACGTCAAACCCTTCGTCAAAACGAACAAGAACGATCGCAACGATGCCGAGGCGATCGTCGAGGCCGCCTGCCGCCCGAGCATGAACTTCGTGCCGGTGAAGTCGGTCGAGCAGCAAGACATCCAGGCCATCCACCGAACGCGCGAACTGCTGGTACATCAGCGCACCGCACTCATCAACCAGGTTCGAGGACTGCTCGCTGAAAGAGGCATCACCGTGAATCGATCTCCAGCAGCGTTCAAGAAGTCCGTCCCCGAAATTCTTGAGCAGGCACAGGGCGAGCTGACCGTTCTCTGCCAAGCGTTGCTGCGCATGGCACTGGATAGGTTCCGCGCTATCGAAGCGCAGATTGCCCAAACAGAAGGATGGCTTGAAGCCGTTATGGAACAGTCCGCGTTGTGCCAAAAGATCGCAGCCATCCCAGGCGTCGGGGTGATGACCGCCACAGCAATGGTGGCTGCGGTCGGCGACGCCAAAGCATTCAAAAATGGCCGCCATTTGGCTGCTTGGATTGGACTCGTTCCACAGCAAAACTCATCAGGCGGAAAGTCTCGCCTGCTCGGCATCAGCAAGCGGGGAGACGACTACTTGCGGAGGCTGTTGATCCACGGGGCGCGCTCCGTTCTGATCAGGGTTACGTGCCGCAAAGATGCACGCAGCTTGTGGCTTCAGGAACTGATCGCCAGACGCGGATACAACCGCGCGACCGTAGCGCTGGCCAACAAAAATGCACGGATCATTCAGTCCGTCCTGAGTGGTCCTGAGAGCTACCGCCCGTCGATGGTGGCGGCATAGCGGAACGCTCTCGAACTTGATTCCAGGCCGGAAGAATCGGCCAACACCCAGCCGTGGTTTTTGCGACGCTTCTCAAATGTGATGACACAACCGGTTAGACCAGCGTTCCGTGATCCTGTACTTCATGTGGGCCGAGCGATCAGGCCGAACTGCTGCTAAGGACGGAACGCGCGGATCTCATCAAGGCTGCGGGCAAGCAAAAGCATTGTCCATCAAGCAAGCCGAATACATGTGTGCAGACCGTTGATCATCAAACGAGAGGGGCTTGCAAAAGGCGTCGGGTCCATACATGCATGAAATGAATGCGCAGCAGGGTTTGCACCCCAAAGGGCTGCTGGCCTCGGCGTCCGCTCTCGGGGGCATAAGGCTCTATCAGCGAGACCAGTTCAGCCCAAGGAACCACCAACTCCATGGCATCAAGGAACTCGCGCTTGCGTGTGCGCTTGGTGGTGTTGCTCAGGCCCAGGCTGCTTTGCTTCATGCGCGTATTGTCTGAGCTTCAGGGCTGTCCAAGCACATCACGTAGGGATTCGTGAAGAGAATCCCTAGCGCTCAAAAATATCAAAACGTCAGAATGGCATCTTGGGCATGCCACCCATGCCCTTCATTCCGCCCATCTTCTTCATCATCTTGATCAGGCCGCCGCCCTTCATCTTCTTCATCATGTCCTGCATCTGCTCGAACTCCTTGAGCAGGCGGTTGACCTCTTGCACCTGCACGCCGGCGCCGTTGGCAATGCGTTTCTTGCGCGTGGCCTTGATGAGCTCGGGCTTGCGGCGCTCCAGCGGGGTCATGCTCTGGATGATGCCTTCCTTGCGCTGGATGTCTTTTTCGGCCTTGTCCATGTCCACCGCGCCGGCCTTGGCCGTGAGTTGCGACGGCAGCTTGTCCATCAGGCTGGAGAGGCCGCCCATCTGCTTCATCTGCTGGATCTGCGACAAAAAGTCGTTCAGATCGAACCCGTCGCCACTCTTGACCTTGGCAGCCAGCTTTTGCGCCGCTTCGATGTCCACGCCCGCCGTGACCTGCTCGACCAGCGCCACGATGTCGCCCATGCCCAGGATGCGGCCGGCATGGCGCTCGGCGTCAAACACTTCCAGTCCGTCGATTTTTTCGCTGACCCCGGCAAACTTGATGGGCGCGCCCGTGATCTGGCGCACCGACAAGGCCGCGCCGCCGCGGGAATCGCCGTCGAGCTTGGTCAAGACAATGCCGGTGAGCGGCAGCGCCTCCTTGAAGGCCTTTGCCGTATTGATGGCATCCTGGCCCTGCATGGCATCGACCACGAACAGGGTTTCGACCGGATTCAGGGTGGCATGCAGGTCTTTGATTTCCTGCATCAGGGCCTCGTCGATGGCCAGGCGGCCGGCCGTATCGACCAGCAGCACATCGAAGTAGTGCTTCTTCGCGTAGTCCAGCGCGGCCACGGCGATGTCGTGGGGCTTCTGCTCGGGCGTGCTAGGGAACCACTCGGCACCGGCCTGCTTGGTCACGGTCTTGAGCTGCTCGATGGCGGCCGGGCGGTACACGTCGCCCGACACGGTCAGCACCTTTTTCTTGCGCTTTTCAATGAGATGCTTGGCCAGCTTGGCCGTGGTGGTGGTTTTGCCCGCGCCCTGCAGGCCCGCCATCAGGATGACGGCCGGCGGCTGGGCCGCCAGGTTGATGTCGGCCACGCCCTCGCCCATGGTGGCGGCCAGCTCGCGGTTGACGATGCTGACCAGCGTCTGCCCCGGTTTGAGCGAGCCCAGCACCTCCTGGCCCAGGGCCTTTTCCTTGACGCGGGCGATGAAATCGCGCACCACGGGCAGAGCCACGTCGGCCTCCAGCAAGGCCATGCGCACTTCGCGCAGCATGTCCGTGACATTGGATTCGGTGATGCGGGCCTGGCCGCGCATCTCCTTGACGAGGCGCGTGAGTTTGTCGGTAAGGGCGGAGGCCATAGGAGAAGTTCCGGTGTTGCCCGCGCGCCAGCCTTGCTGTCGTTGTGTATGCGGGCCCGCCAGGGCGCTGGCGGTGGGGCGAAAGGCTAAACTGTGCCCATGATTTTACCCAGTGCTTCCCCTGTCAGCTGGCTATTGGCCCTGGCGGCCGCTGCCGCGTATGCCGTACCGGCGGCTGCGTCCTCGCGCCTGAGCGCCACCGCCGCGCGCAATGCGCTGCTGCTGGCGTGGGTGCTGCACGCCGCCGTGCTGGTGTGGGGCCTGTGGGGCGACGCCCCCCGCTTCGGCTTTGCGCCCGCGCTGTCGATGACCGCATGGCTGGTGCTCACCGTGTATGCCGTCGAACGCCAGCTTTTTCCGCAATTGCGGGCGCGCTGGATGCTGGCGGTGCTGGGCGCGGTGGCAGTCCTGCTGACCCTGCTGTTTCCTGGCCAGCCTCTGCATGTGACCGCTTCCGCCTGGCTGCCGCTGCACCTCGCACTGGGCATTGCCTGCTATGGGCTTTTTGCCGCAGCGGTAGTGCATGCCTGGCTGATGACGCGCGCCGAACGCCAGATCCGCCAGGCCGAAGACCCGCAGAACGGTATCCCGCTGCTCACGCTGGAGCGGCTGACCTTCCGTTTCGTGACCGCCGGCTTTGTCCTCTTGTCGGCCACCCTGCTGGCCGGCTGGCTGTTTGGGGAAGTGCTTTACGGGCATGCCGGGCGTTGGGACCACAAGGCGGTTTTCTCGCTCCTGTCCTGGATCACCTTTGCCGCCCTGCTGCTGGGCCGCTCGCGCTTTGGCTGGCGTGGACGCAATGCCGTGCGCATGCTTTATGCGGGTGCCGGGCTTTTGCTGCTGGCGTATGTGGGTTCGCGCTTCGTGATGGAGGTGGTATTGGGTCGAAGCACATGAAATACCTCGTCTTGCTGATCGTTCTGGCGGTGGCCGTGGGCATCTGGCGCAGCCGCCGGCCCACCATCTCCGGCGCCGCCAGGGCAGCGCCCCGGACTCCCCTGCTGCCGCAGGACATGGTGGCCTGCGAGCACTGCGGCGTGCATGTGCCGCGCGCCGAGGCGCTGATGGTGGGCCATCACGCCTACTGCAGCGCCGAGCACAGGCGCCAGCACAGCGCCTGACACCATGCCCTATCTCCTGCCAGGCCTTGCCCCTTCCGCGGCCGATGCGCCCTTTGTGCGCCTGTGGCGTGGGTTCCTGACAGGCCGCGTGATGGTGGCACTGGCACTGCTTTTTTTGCAGGGCCTGGGCCAGTTCATGAACCTGGCTGTGGAGCCGGCGGTGCTGGCGGTGTGCCTGGCCTACCTGGCCGCGACCCTGGCCGAGCGCACTCTGGCAGGCCGAGCCCCACCACCGCCCACGGCGGGCGCCCGATGGCTCCCGTTCATCGGAGTGGACCTGGCGGCAGTGTGCGCCCTGCAGTTGCTGCAGGCCGGCACCATGAATTACACCCCCCTGTTCGGCCTGCCCATCCTGATGGCGGCGGTGCTGGGCACGCTGACCCTGGCCCTCGGCACGACGGCGGGCGTCACCTTGCTGCTGCTGGCCTGGGCCTGGTGGCAGGGCCTGCACAGCGGTGGGGATGACGCAGCCCGCTACCTCCAAAGCGCCCTCACAGGCACCGGCTTTTTCATCATCTCCTACCTGGTGCACCAGCTGTCCGTGCGACTGGCGCGCGAACAGCAGCTGGCACTGCAAAGCCAGATGGCGGCACAAGTGCAGTCGCAGGTGAACGCGCTGGTGATCGAGCACCTCACTGACGGGGTGCTGGTGCTGGACAACCAGGATGTGGTGCGCATTGCCAACCCTGCTGCATTGCTGTTGCTGGGCGGCCCCGGTGTACTGAAGCCTCCTTTTGCCCTGAACAACAGCCCCGCCTGGGAGCCGCTGGTGTCGCTGGCGCAGCGCACATTCCGCCAGGGTCAGCCCGTCACGGCCGACGCGGACCTGCGGCACCCCGGGCAGAGCCCGACCGGACTGCATGTGCGCACCTGGCTCACCACCTCGCGCGGTGAATCACTGCCGGAGCCTGAAGTGCGCCTGTGCGTGATGTTCCTGCACGATCTGCGCGAACTGGAAGCGCGCTTGCGCACGGAAAAGCTGGCCGCCATGGGCCGCATGTCTGCCGCCGTGGCCCACGAAATACGCAACCCGCTGGCGGCCATCGTGCAGGCCAATGCCTTGCTGGAGGAGGACCTCAACGACGCGGGCCACCTGCGGCTTGCCCAGATGGTGCGGCAGAATGCAGAGCGCCTGGCGCGCATCGCCGAAGAGGTGCTGGACATCGCCCGCGTGCAGCACCAGATCAGCCATGCGCCCGCCTCCACACTGATGCTGGACGACACCGTGGCCCAAATCTGTACCGACTGGCAACGCCAGGACCCGGCGCAGCGCAGCGCCACCATTTCACTGATGGCCCATGACGCCCAGATCGAGTTTGATACGGAGCACCTGCGGCGTGTACTGTTCAACCTGCTGGACAACACCCTGCGCTACAAGGGCCAGCACAACGATTCGCTGGTCGTCACCACGCGCGTCAACCCCTCGGGGGTTGTCAGCCTGCAGGTATGGAGCGATGGTGCGCCCATGGACAAATCGGTGGAGCGCCACCTGTTCGAGCCCTTCTTTTCCTCTGAAAGCCGATCGAGCGGGCTGGGCCTGTATATCTGCCGGGAGCTGTGCCAGCGTCACAGCGCATCCATTCGCTACCAGCGCCTGGTGCGCACCACCGGGCGCGGCGAGACCGGCGGCAACGCCTTCACCGTGGGTTTCCGCCGCAACACACGCCCTGCAGAGAATGCAACCCTGTTTGACACCATCGTGGTCTGAAACGCCCCTGAATCCATGAACGCCCCAGCTGCCTCCATCCTCGTCGTCGATGACGAACCCGATCTGCGCACCCTGTACGAACTCACGCTGCTGCGCGAAGGCTACCGGGTGGAAACCGCAGCCAGCATGCAGGAGGCGCGCCAGCAACTCAAAGACCTGCGGTTTGACGCCGTCATCACCGACATGCGCCTGCCCGACGGCTTTGGCATGGAATTGCTGCGGGACCTGCGCGACCAGCAGCGCCGGGAGCGCTGCGTGGTCATGACGGCTTACGGGTCCGCGGAAAATGCGGTGGAAGCACTGCGTTCGGGCGCGTTCGATTACCTGACGAAGCCGGTAGACCTGAAACAGTTCCGCTCGGTGGTGGCTTCGGCCGTGCAGGGAACGGGGGGTGTTCCCGCGCCACGCTCCAGCCGCAACGCCGGACGCACGGGCAGCACGGCCGAACCCGTTGGCACCGGGGGTGCGATGGACCGCATCGTGGGCGAATCGCAGGCCATTCGCCATGTCAAGCAGCGCATCGCCAAGGTGGCCCGCAGCATGGCCCCGGTGCTGATCCATGGCGAGTCTGGCACGGGCAAGGAACTGGTGGCCCAGGCGCTGCACGCCAGCAGCCAGCGCGCTGAAGGCCCTCTCATCGCCGTCAATTGCGGTGCCATCCCCGAAAACCTGCTCGAAGCCGAATTTTTCGGCGCCCGCAAAGGCTCTTACACCGGGGCCAGCCAGGATCGCGACGGCTACTTCCAGGCCGCACGTGGCGGCACACTGTTTCTGGACGAAATTGGCGATCTGCCCTTGGCGATGCAATCGAAACTGCTGCGCGCCATCCAGGAACGCAGCGTGCGCCCCCTGGGCTCGACCCAGGAGGAAACCGTGGACGTGCGCATCGTGAGTGCCACCCACCGGGACCTTGCTGCCGATGTGCTGTCGGGCCGGTTCCGCCAGGACCTGTATTACCGTCTGAACGTGATCGAGATCGTCATTCCGCCGCTGCGCGAGCGTCGGGAGGACCTGCCCGCCTTGTGCACTGCCTTGCTGACCCGCATTGCGCACGAATCAGGCATCCAGCCTCCGATGCTCACGGAGCGAGCGCTGAGCACCATCGCCAGCTACCCCCTCACCGGCAATGTGCGCGAGCTGGAAAACCTGCTGCACCGGGCCGTGGCACTGAGTGACGGGGAAGAACTGCATGTGGAATGCGCCCCGTCCACGGCCGAGGCCTTCGGCAACCAGCCGCTCCACCCCGCCTCACCAGCGCCCGCCGCTCCAATGCCGCCGGACACGCCGACGGCGAGCGGGCCGGCCCCCTCCACCCCGCTGCCCAGTGATCTTCAGGCCTGGCTGGACCAGCAGGAGCGGGAGATCCTGGTGCGCGCACTGCGTGAGGCCAACTTCAACCGGACTGCCACGGCGGCGCGGCTGGGCATCAGCCTGCGCCAGATCCGCTACCGCATCGCCCGCTTGAACATTGCCGCGCCGAACGACAACGACGTGCATGACGACCTTGCCTGACGGGTCTCCTGCCCCGGACTTGTGGAACGCGGGCTGGCATCGGGACGCCCTCCGGCAGCCGTCGCCCAATTTTGGCCCGCGCCCCGGCGCCGCCGCCGTGGACCTGATCGTGGTCCACTCCATCAGCCTTCCGCCAGGACACTATGGCAACGGGGCGGTGCAACGGCTGTTTGCCAACACGCTGGACTGGGACGCCCACCCCTACTTTCAAAGCATCCGGGGGCTGCAGGTGTCTTCGCACTTTTTCATAGCGCGTGACGGCACCCTCTGGCAATTTGTGGACTGCGACCAGCGCGCCTGGCATGCCGGCCAATCCAGTTACCGTGGACGCCCCCAATGCAACGACGACTCCATTGGCATCGAGCTGGAGGGACTGGAAGGGCAGACCTTTGAGCCGGCGCAATACGAGGTGCTGGCCCGTCTGTGCGCCGACATCCAGGAGCGCTACCCCATTGCCCATGTGGCGGGACACGAACACATCGCGCCTGGACGCAAACAGGACCCGGGACCCGGATTTGACTGGCCACGGCTGCAGAACCTGCTTGCGTGGCCTCCCGCCCGGTTTCCGATCGGCACTCGCAACGCACCGCCCCCCGGCCCATGATGCGGCTGTCGCGAGCAAGCATCACTCCTTGCAACGCGCTCACGACAAAGTGAAAAAAATCGGACGCAATGCCCATGCGGGCTGCTACCGAAAAACCGCCTGTACGGCCCGACATTGCTTGATCTGAGTCATGAAATGTCGGCGATACGCGGCTCTCCGTACTTGTCAACACCCTGCCGAACAACCGCACCACGGATGGTTTCAGGCGAGAAGGGTTTTCCCGGCTGTACACTACCGGTAGTGTCCTGAACACTATCAACACACCATAGCTAGTGTGCAACAGATTGAACGCCGTGCCCCATCCGGGCAGCGCGGCAGCATTTCCAGCCCGTCAGCCCATCCCAGACAGCCCACAGAAGAGGATACCCATGCAAGCTGCTTTGAACACCCCCGTCGCCGCCCTCGCAGCCACCCCGCAAGCGCAGCCAGCACACAGTGGCGCATCCGCCAACGTGCTGACGCATTACCAGATCATCCGGCGCAACGGCGCGGTCGTCCCGTTCGAACCGCAAAAGATCGCCGTCGCCATGATGAAAGCCTTCCTGGCGGTGCATGGCACGCAGGGCGCTGCATCGGCCAGCGTGCGCGAAGTGGTGGATACGCTGACCCAGAATGTGACCCGCGCGCTGATGCGCTCGCGTCCTGGCGGCGGCACCTTCCACATAGAAGACGTCCAGGACCAAGTGGAACTGGGCCTCATGCGCAGTGGCCACCATGAAATTGCACGGGCCTATGTGCTCTATCGCGAACGCCGCACCCAGGAGCGCTCCCGGCAAAGCGAAGAGCAGACGCCTGCGGCGCCCCAGCTGCATGTGCTCGACAGCGGCGAACGCGTTGTTCTGGACCTGGCCCGCCTGCAGTCACTGATCGAATCCGCCTGTATCGGCCTCGGCGCAGATGTCTCCGCGCAGCCCATCGTGGTGGAAACCATGCGCAACCTGTACGACGGGGTTCCGATGGAAGAGGTGTACAAGGCCTCCATCCTCGCTGCGCGCACCCTGATCGAGAAGGATCCGGACTACACCTACGCCACGGCACGCCTGCTGCTGCACACCATCGTGCGGGAAGTCCTGGGCAAAGACGTCGCCCAGAGCGAAATGGCGCAGAGCTATGTGGACTATTTCCCCCAGTTCATCAAGAAGGGGGTGGAAAACGACCTGCTTGATGAACGCCTGCTGCAGTACGACCTGCAGCGCCTGGGGGCCGCGCTCAAGGCCGAGCGCGACCTGAAGTTCGATTACCTCGGTCTGCAGACCCTGTACGACCGCTATTTCCTGCACGTGCGCAAGAGCCGCATCGAGCTGCCCCAGGCGTTCTTCATGCGCGTGGCCATGGGCCTGTCCCTGAACGAGATCGACCGCGAAGCCCGCGCCATCGAGTTCTACGAAATCCTCTCCAGCTTCGACTTCATGTCCAGCACGCCCACGCTGTTCAACAGCGGCACGCTGCGCTCACAGCTGTCCTCCTGCTACCTGACCACGGTGCCCGATGACCTGGACGGCATCTATGAGTCGATCAAGGAAAACGCCCTGCTGTCCAAGTTCGCCGGCGGCCTGGGCAACGACTGGACCCGCGTGCGCGCCCTGGGCAGCCACATCAAGGGCACCAACGGCGAGTCGCAGGGCGTGGTGCCCTTCCTCAAGGTGGTCAACGACACGGCCGTGGCGGTGAACCAGGGCGGCAAGCGCAAGGGCGCGGTCTGCACCTACCTGGAGACCTGGCACCTGGATATCGAGGAGTTCCTGGAGCTGCGCAAGAACACTGGCGATGACCGCCGCCGCACGCACGACATGAACACGGCCAACTGGATCCCCGACCTGTTCATGCGCCGTGTGATGGAAAAGGGCACCTGGACGCTGTTCTCGCCCTCCAACGTGCCCGACCTGCACGACCTGTTTGGTGCCGCGTTCGAGAAAGCCTACGTGGCCTATGAAGAAAAGGCCGCACGCGGCGAGATCCAACCCGCCAGGACGGTACAGGCCACCGATCTGTGGCGCAAGATCCTGACCATGCTGTTCGAGACCGGTCATCCCTGGATCACGTTCAAGGATGCCTGCAACGTGCGCTCACCCCAGCAACACGCTGGCGTGGTGCACTCGTCCAACCTGTGCACCGAGATCACGCTCAACACCAGCGACACCGAAACCGCCGTGTGCAACCTGGGCTCGGTGAACCTGCTGCAGCATCTGAAGAACGGCCAGATCGACCACGACAAGCTCAAGAAAACCATCACGGTCGCCATGCGCATGCTCGACAACGTCATCGACATCAACTACTACGCCGTCAAGAAGGCCCGCGACTCCAACCTGCGCCACCGTCCGGTCGGCCTGGGTGTGATGGCCTTCCAGGACAGCCTGTACGAACTGCGCATCCCCTACGCATCGCAGGAAGCCGTGGAATTCGCCGACCAGTCGATGGAAGCCATCTGCTACTACGCCTACTGGGCATCGACCGAGCTGGCCAGGGAGCGCGGCAAGTACTCCAGCTACAAGGGCTCGCTGTGGGATCGCGGCATCCTGCCGTTCGACACGCTGGACATGCTGTCGCAGGCCCGTGGTGGCTATGTGGAAGTGGACCGCTCGTCCACGCTGGACTGGGATGCCCTGCGCAAGAAGATTGCACAGGACGGCATGCGCAACTCCAACTGCGTCGCCATCGCCCCCACCGCCACGATCTCCAACATCATCGGCGTGGACGCGTCGATCGAGCCCTCTTTCGGCAACCTGTCGGTCAAGTCCAACCTGTCGGGCGAGTTCACCGTCATCAACGGCGGCCTGGTGCGCGACTTGAAGCGCCTGGGTCTGTGGGACGACGTGATGATCATGGACCTCAAGCACTTCAAGGGCTCGCTGCACCCCATCGACCGCGTGCCGCAGGACATCAAGGCGCTGTACTCCACCGCGTTTGAAGTTGAACCGCAGTGGCTGGTGGAAGCCGCATCACGCCGCCAGAAATGGATCGATCAGGCGCAGAGCCTGAACATCTACATGGCGGGCGCATCGGGCAAGAAGCTCGATGACACCTACAAACTCGCCTGGGTGCGCGGCCTCAAGACCACGTACTACCTGCGCACACAGAGCGCAACGCACGTCGAGATGAGCACCGTGAACACACGCCAGCTCAACGCGGTTTCGTCGGGCAGCGACAGCGGCGCATCGGCAGTTTCAGCCGCCACGCAAGCCAAGCCAAGCCCGCTGGAAGCCGCAGCCGCTGCGGCCTCTCAGCAGGCCGCCGCCCTGCCCGCTACGGACATCAAGTTCTGCGCCATCGACGATCCCGGTTGCGAAGCCTGCCAGTAAAGACTTCACCTGCAATGCCTCGGACCCATCCGGGACATTGCTCATGTGCTGTGAAGCAACAAATCCTTGCTGCGCAACGCTTCAGTGCTTTCCTTTTCGCAGCACTGCTTTCATAATCCGAACACTGGAAAATCTATGTTGACCTGGGACGAAGAAGTCAAGCCCTCATCGCAAAATCAACTGGACGGCGGTCTGCACAACAACCGCCTGGCGGGACAACCGCCTCTGTCTTTCCAGCCCCCATCACTGCCAACCGCGGGTACTGCCACCACCGCCATCGGTGGTGCCCATGCGCCCACCGCTGCGACCGCACACCGCCGCGTGAACGCCGCAGACAAGCGCATCATCAACGGCCAGACCGACGTCAACCAGCTGGTGCCCTTCAAGTACAAGTGGGCCTGGGAAAAGTACCTGGCCACCTGCGCCAACCACTGGATGCCACAAGAGGTGAACATGACGCGCGACATCGCGTTGTGGAAGGACCCGAACGGCCTGACCGATGACGAGCGCCGCATCATCAAGCGCAACCTCGGCTTCTTCGTGACCGCCGACTCGCTGGCCGCCAACAACATCGTGCTGGGCACCTACCGGCACATCACAGCACCCGAGTGCCGACAGTTCCTGCTGCGCCAGGCGTTCGAAGAAGCCATCCACACCCACGCCTACCAGTACATCGTGGAATCGCTGGGGCTGGACGAGAGCGAGATCTTCAACGCTTACAACGAAGTCCAGTCGATCCGCGACAAGGACGAATTCCTGATCCCCTTCATCGAGGCGATCATGGACCCCAACTTTCATACCGGCACACCCGAAACCGACCAGACCCTGCTCAAGTCGCTGATCGTTTTTGCCTGCCTGATGGAAGGCCTGTTCTTCTACGTCGGCTTCACACAGATCCTCGCACTGGGCCGCCAGAACAAGATGACCGGTGCCGCCGAGCAGTACCAGTACATCCTGCGCGACGAGTCCATGCACTGCAACTTCGGCATCGACCTGATCAACCAGCTCAAGCTGGAAAACCCCCACCTGTGGACAGCGGAGTTCAAAGCCGAGATCAAGGCGCTGTTCCTCAAGGCGGTCGAGCTGGAGTATCGCTATGCCGAAGACACCATGCCGCGCGGTGTGCTGGGCATGAACGCCTCCATGTTCAAGGGCTACCTGCGCTACATCGCCAATCGCCGTGCCACGCAGATCGGGCTCGAAACACTCTTCCCCAATGAAGAAAATCCGTTCCCGTGGATGAGCGAGATGATCGACTTGAAGAAGGAACGCAACTTCTTTGAGACCCGGGTTATTGAATACCAGTCCGGTGGTGCGCTGTCCTGGGACTAGCGCCTTTTCGCATCACACCACCATGGATCCTTACACCACGCCCAACACACACAGCGCCGCAAAGCGGCACCGTGCGGGGCGTTCCCGTGTTCATGGGGATGGGGTTCTGCCCCATCTCCATGGATCGCTTTCTGTCCACTGCAGACAGGAAGTGCTCTTTGCAAATTGACCCAAGGAGAACATGATGGCAACTGCGAAAAAACCGGCCGCCAAGAAGGCTGCGCCCGCGAAGAAAACCGCCCCCGCCAAGAAGGTAGTGGCCGCCAAGAAGGCTGCGCCCGCGAAGAAAGCCGCTCCCGCCAAGAAGGTAGTGGCTGCCAAGAAGGCTGCACCGGCGAAGAAAGCCGCTCCCGCCAAGAAGGCAGTGGCCGCCAAGAAGGCTGCGCCTGCAAAGAAAGCCGCTCCCGCCAAGAAGGTAGTGGCCGCCAAGAAGGCTGCACCGGCAAAGAAAGCCGCTCCCGCCAAGAAGGTAGTGGCTGCCAAGAAGGCTGCGCCTGCGAAGAAAGCCGCTCCCGCCAAGAAGGTAGTGGCCGCCAAGAAGGCTGCACCGGCGAAGAAGGCTGCTCCCGCCAAGAAGGCAGTGGCCGCCAAGAAGGCTGCACCGGCGAAGAAAGCTGCTCCCGCCAAGAAAGTTGCGGCACCTGCCCCAAAGGCAGCAGCCCCAGCCAAGAAAGCTGCCCCAGCCAAGAAAGCCGTGAAAACCGCCGCTACCGCGCCGGCTGCGCAAACCACACTGAATCCCCAGGCAGCCTGGCCTTTCCCTACCGGCACGAAGCCGTAAGCCCGGTACACTCCGCGCCCAGCCCGGTGCCTGTGCACCGGGTTTTTTTATGCCCAAACCATAGTACCCCCGCCATCGATAGAGTGGAGACGCATCTCGGCAACCAGCCCGGTCAGCCCACTTTTCCACTCGGCACCAACGCGAAGGCGCAGCGCTGGCAGTAAAGACGGATGCCCAACGCAACCAGCCAAGTGACCACCGCCGTCGGATGGAGAAGTGCTATCAGGCGGGTGTAAAGTCCAGCCGGTAATTTTGTGGCCCACGTTGTGCGATCTTGAGAGCCCCGACCCGATTGCCCAACTCCGCACAACGCACCAGCGGCCAGCCACGCTCCAACCCGAAAAGCAGCGCCCCCCTCCATGCATCTCCGCACCCGGTCGGATCCACCACCTCGGCAGGCTTCACCGCAGGGACCACCGTCTTTTCGCCGTCAATCCACACCTCGCAACCTTGCGCTCCCAACGTAACGATTAATCCCCTCACCTTGCGTGATATGTCAGCGCAAGACCAGCCGGTACGATCACACAGCATCTTGCCTTCGTAGTCGTTCACGGTAACCCAGGTGGCCTGCTCGACGAACCGGGAAAGCTCAGTTCCGCTGAACATGGGCAGCCCCTGGCCTGGATCGAAGACAAACGGAATATCTGCCGCCACAAACTGGGCCGCATGTTCCAGCATGGCATCCCGCCCATCGGGTGCAACAATGCCAAGACGTACATCGGCCCGAGGTTCAATGCGATTCGCATGGGCCTGCATCATCGCTCCGGGGTGAAAGGCAGTGATCTGGTTATTGTCACGGTCCGTCATGATCATGGCCTGCGCCGTGTAGGTGTCATGGGTTTGACCCACATGCGCCGTGCTGATGCCCAACTCTTTCAATCGCACCAGGTAGTCGGCCCCATCACTGCCCAGCATGGCCATGGGCAGCGGCACCCCCCCCAGCTGCCGCAGGCTGTAAGCAATGTTGCCGGCGCATCCACCGAAATCCCGCCGCAAGGAGGGCACAAGGAACGAGACATTGAGAATATGGAGCTGATCGGGCAGTATCTGCTCGGCGAACCGCCCTTCAAAAGTCATGATGGTGTCAAACGCAAGAGAACCGCAAATCAGTACAGCCATGGCAAGAGGGTAGATCAATAGATTAGGGATAAAACGCCAGCAACCGGTAGCCCGCCACGCGCGCTCCGCCTGTGGTCACGATGACCGCCACCGAAGAGTTCCAAGCACCCAGGGCAGGAAGTTCCGCAGGGGCCGCCATCTCCGGCGGCAAAAACACACGCCGCAGTACGGGCTGGTCCTGTGCATCGGTCAATGTCAACTCCATGGCGGGCATGGCCAAGGGTATGTTTGCACGATTTTTGATGGCGAAGGTCAGCTGGTAGCTGTCTCCGCGCCCCTTGTTGAAGGAAGAGCTGTCAATCACGACCTCCGACATCTGTTTCAGCGGAGCCAATGTGCATTGAAATGGCTCGCACAGTGCCTGAAGCCAGGGGCGAACGCGGGGATCCATGGCCGCGATGCGGTCCCGCTCGTGCAACACAATCTGCAATGCCAGGGTGCACCACAGAACGCCCCCGATCGTCCCCAGCACCACCCGCACAAAAGGACGCCGCCAGAAGGCCTTGCGCTTGGCCGCGCGCACAAAACTCACATCCTCCGCGTCCACACGCTCCTCGGGTTGGTCGTACTCTTGCTGCGCTGGGGGTATGCCGTCAGGAGCAGCCGCCTCCAACGCCTCGTTTTGCCCCCTATCGGCCCTGCGCCAAACCTCCGGTGGAAGGGGCGCTTCCCATGGCGTACTGGACGCCCGCTCTGGTTCGTCTTCCTGCGCCGGCTCGCTCTCCCCTCCGACTCCGAAGCCGGCCGGTGCCGACGCGTCGTCAGACGGTTTGCGCAGCAACTCCAAAGGCGCATACAACGCCCCTGCCGCCCGGATGCCGTCCAGCAACCCATCGGCCACATCCGGATCACCCAGCTCGGCGGTTGGCAGCTCGTAGCCGGCCGGGCATTCGTCGATCCGAATCGCAGGAGTCTCTTCTTTCCGAGACGCCCCTGCCCCCGCCGGAATGGCCGGGGCCCGGGCATCGGCCGTCGGCTCCCTGAAAGTATCGCCAGTCGATCCAATCGACCGCCACGCCAATGTGCCGTCTGGCTGCAGGGCCGGGTGCATCTCAGGGGAGAAGACCGTCTCTGCATCGGCGACAAGCAATGCAGAAACCGCAGGCACGGGCGCATCCAGCATGGCATCCAATGCCACGGGACCCTCGGGCAAATCTTGTGCACTGGCGGGTGGCACGCTGGGCGCCGTCGCTGCAGCTTGCCCCCGGTCAGCGTGCGCTCCCCAGACCTGCACATCATCGGCGGCACGCCTGGCAGGTGCCGGTGGGGGTGGCGCTGCGGCCATGCAAACGTCCGGCAACAAGGCCTGCGGCTCGGAAGGCAGCAAATGGGCGGATGCGTCAAATACCTCCTTGCATTGGCCGCATCGCACCCAACCATCGGAAATGCGCAGCTGGTCGGCAACCACCTTGAACATCGTCGCGCAGGACGGGCAGCGTGTAATCTGGCTCATCTGCGATCCATGGTGGTCGGCACCCTTCTCAACAAACTGCGGCGGGGTTGCAACTTCAGCGAGACGCCGTCATGAGAATCCAGCCATCCTCTGTGTCGGCAACCTCCAGGCGGATCCAGGGAGCGTAAGCCTCCTGCAGCTCCTGCGCCTGGCGCTCCAGGATACCTGCCAGCACGAGGTGTCCGCCCGGAGCCACATGCGCGCACAGCAAGGGGGCCAGCACCTTCAACGGAGTGGCCAGGATGTTGGCCAGCACGGTCTGATAAAGCCCGTGGGCCTGGTCCGGCAGGCCGGCATGCACCAGCACACCATTGGCTTGCGCATTCTGCCCCGTGGACTCGACGGCAGCCGGATCAATGTCCACCGCATCAATGTCGGTTGCACCGAACTTCGCCGCACCGATGGCCAGGATGCCCGAACCACAGCCATAGTCCAGCACACGCCCGAGGGGATTGCCCGCCCCGGCGCTGGTGACACCATGGCGCGCAATCCACCGCAGACACATGCGCGTGGTGGGATGGGTGCCCGTGCCAAAAGCCAGCCCCGGATCCAGCCGGATGCTGCGCAACGCCTGCGCTGGCAGCTCGTGCCAGGTCGGAACAATCCAGAAATCCGCCGTGATATCCACGGGGGCAAACTGTGACTGGGTGAGCCGCACCCAGTCCTGATCCGGCACGCGCGCCAACCCCAGCACCTGGCACCCCGTGAAGAAATCCTGCACCGCCAGCAACTGCTGCGCCTCGCGGGCAGCCGCTTCGGTCGCGAACAATGACACCACCCGGCTGCGCTGCCAACCGTCCTTGGGCGGTGGCATGCCCGGCTCGCCGAACAATGCCTGCTCGGCATCGGTCTGCGCATCTGCGTCCTCCACCGACACGCTCAGGGCATCCAGCGCGTCCAGCGCATCGCTCACCGCCTCAATGCGGTCTTCGGGGCACATCAGGCTCAGCTCAAACATGGCACATGCCTCTCAGAAAAAATGAAATGCTGGCACCCGTTGCCAGGAGCCAGCATGAAACGGTGCACAAGGTGGCTTCACCGCTTGTGCTGGGACAGCCACTCTTCCAGGTAGTGGATGTTGGTGCCACCCGCCACAAACTTGGCATCCACCATCAATTCGCGGTGCAGTGGCACATTGGTGTTGATCCCCTCGATCACCGTTTCCGACAGCGCCGTGCGCATGCGGGCCAGGGCCTGCTCACGCGTATCGCCGTGCACGATGATCTTGCCGATCATCGAATCGTAGTTCGGGGGCACAAAATAATTGGTATATGCGTGCGAGTCCACGCGCACCCCCGGACCACCCGGCGCATGCCACATGGTGATGCGCCCCGGCGACGGGATGAACTTGTAGGGATCTTCGGCGTTCACCCGGCATTCGATGGCATGGCCACGGATTTCAATTTGCCGCTGCGTGAAGGGAAGCTTTTCACCGGCGGCCACCATGATCTGCGTGCGCACGATGTCCACACCCGTGATCCATTCGGTCACCGGATGCTCCACCTGAACGCGCGTGTTCATCTCGATGAAATAGAACTCGCCGTTTTCGTACAGGAACTCGAAAGTGCCCGCACCGCGGTAGCCGATTTTCTTGCAGGCGGCCACGCAGCGCTCGCCGATCCGCTCGATCAGCTTGCGCGGAATGCCGGGCGCCGGAGCCTCTTCGATCACCTTCTGGTGGCGCCGCTGCATCGAGCAATCGCGCTCGCCCAGATACACGGCGTTGCGGTGCTTGTCGGCCAGGATCTGGATTTCGATATGGCGGGGGTTCTGCAGGAACTTCTCCATGTACACCGCAGGGTTGCCAAACGCAGCGCCCGCCTCGGCCTTGGTCATCTGCACGGCATTGACCAGCGCCGCCTCGGTGTGTACCACGCGCATGCCGCGTCCGCCGCCGCCGCCAGCAGCCTTGATGATCACCGGATAACCCACTGCCTTGGCAATGCGGCGGATCTGCACCGGATCGTCCGGCAATTCGCCATCCGACCCCGGCACACACGGCACACCCGCGCGGATCATCGCCTGCTTGGCCGACACCTTGTCGCCCATCGTGCGGATGTTTTCCGGGGTGGGACCGATGAACTGGAAACCACTCTTTTCCACGCGCTCGGCAAAGTCGGCGTTCTCGGACAGGAAACCATAGCCGGGGTGGATGGCTTCGGCATCCGTCACCTCGGCGGCCGAGATGATGGCAGGCATGTTGAGATAGGACAGCGGCGAAGGCGCCGGACCAATGCACACGGCCTCTTCGGCCAGCTTCACATACTTGGCATCACGATCGGCCTCGGAATAGACCATGACGGCTTTCACGCCCAGTTCCTGGCAGGCACGCTGGATCCGAAGGGCGATTTCGCCGCGATTGGCGACCAGAATCTTTTTAAACATAGGCTGTCTCGCGGCTCATCGCCCGCACGCTGGCGCGTGCCAGTGCAATTTGCTTCGCCTTGCCTACGGCAAGAACGCCGCGATTGGCGACCAGAATCTTTTTAAACATGGGTTATCTCGCGGCTCATCGCCTGCACGCTGGCGTGTGCCAGTGCAATTTGCTTCGCCTTGCCTACGGCAAGAACGCCGCGATTCGCAACAAGGATCTTCTTGAACATGAGCGCCTTACTCGATCACGAACAGGGGCTGCCCGTATTCGACGGCCTGGCCGTTCTCGCCCAGTATCTTGGTCACGGTGCCGGACTTGTCGGCCTCGATCTCGTTAAGGATCTTCATCGCCTCGATGATGCAGACCGTCTCGCCTTCCTTGACCTGGCTGCCCACTTCGACGAAGGCCTTGGCGCCCGGGCTCGACGAACGGTAGAACGTACCCACCATGGGAGACTTCACCACATGGCCAGCGGGGGCTGCAGCCACCGGGGCGGGCAACTCCGCCACGGCCACCGGAGCTGCTGCAGTCGCAGCAGCCGGAGCGGGCATGGGGGCTGGAACATATTGCTGCACCACGGCGCCGCCACTCTTGACGATACGGACCTTGCCTTCGGCTTCGGTGATCTCGAGTTCAGACACATTCGACTCGGATACCAGGTCGATCAGGGTTTTGAGTTTTCGCAAATCCATGGGAGCTCCAACGGCCATAAAACTGAATAAGGCGCGAATTTACTCCAATTTCAGCCTATTTCCGTCTTCAGAGCACATTTTTCACCGCTGACAGCAGGGCATTGCCTCTGGACCACCGTCAATCCGACCATGCTCCTGCGCTGCACCATGTTCAGCCCATGGCCGCCCATGTTTGCAGATCCTGCGGGGTGACCTGCCCCATTTTACGATGCAACACCCTCCCTTCCGCGCTGAAAACCACCGTAAAAGGCAGCCCGCCTGTGAGATTTCCCAGGGAGCGCCCGAGCTCCGAACCGCCCAGCCCCGCCAACCCCACCGGAAAATCGAGGGGCAGGCGGGCCAGGAATTTCCGCACCGAAGACGGCTGATCAATCGCCAATCCCACCACTTGCCAGCCTTTTTCCTTGTTGTTGCGGTGAAAGGCATTGAGCATGGGCAATTCGTCCACGCAAGGAGGGCACCAGGTCGCCCAGAAATTGAGCAGCAGCGGCTTGCCAGCAAACGCTTGCATGGCCAGGCGCGTGCCCTCGGGCGTATCGAATGCCTGCGTCCACAGCATCTGCTCGGCGCCCGCCTGCATGGTGTGGGGCTGCAGGCGCCACCATGCCAGGCCCGCACCGCCAACGGCAGCGGCTGCAGCCACGCCGGCATACAGCGCCCGGCGCCGGTTCATGGGCGCGGCGCCATGGGCTGGCCCGCCAGCAGGAGAAAACTCGGGAATGGGTGCAGTCATGGAATATTTTCCTGGAGGAGGCGCCGCACAGCGGTGATGTCACCCCGCGGCGGTCGCCCCTTGGCATCAGGGCGTAACGCCCCGCGCAAATCGTCGAGATCGTAGATCAACAGATGCACGCCAATCATTTCACCCAGCTCAGGGCACATGCTGCCCACGCTCAGGGCCTCGACAGATTCGCCATGGAAGCCTGTGACGGTGCGCGGTTCATAGTCCACCTGGTGGTCTATCAACGCGATCTCGGCAGATTTGGAGTCATCACAAAACAACTGCAAATAAATATCCGACAGCCGGGTGGCCGTGCCACGCCATACCGCCCCGCCCAGGTGGGGTCGGAAGGTGGCCATGCGCTCCATCCAGACCAGGGCCAGCTGGCGCAGAGCGCGCAATTCCTGGGGTTGGGTATCGGCGCAGAACAGGGCAATGTATTCGCGCACGGCTGCTTCCACCTGGTCATTGTCGGGCAGGGGGGTGCGAGCCGGCAGGCCGAGCTCGCGCACGGCGCGGCGCTTGGCAGGCCCCCATTCCAGCCCTTCTTCCACGACCAGCCGGGCAGTGGTGCTGGCGATTTCGGCGCTCAAAGGTGTTGGCATGGCGGCGTTGGATGGCGTTGGAAGCGCTATTGTGGCGCCAACCCATGGCAGACCGCCACTGCGCGCCCCATGGCCCGCCGCAGTGACGGTCATTGCCCCACTGACACCTCGGCAGACACTATGTTTTTCATAGCTTCTCGCACACACCATTAAAGCGCTGCAGGCCATTTCTTGCTTGAACCTTAGAATCTGCGCCCATGCACATACACATACTGGGAATCTGCGGAACATTCATGGGTGGCCTGGCGGCGCTGGCGCGCGAAGCCGGCCACAACGTCACCGGGTGCGATGCCGGCGTTTACCCGCCCATGAGCGACCAGTTGCGGGCCCTTGGCATCGAACTGATCGAAGGATTTGGCGCGGACCAGCTGGCGCTGCAACCCGATGTGTTCGTGGTGGGCAATGTGGTCAGCCGCGCCCGGCTGGCCGACGGCAGCCCGAAATTCCCCCTTATGGAAGCCATCCTGGACGCCGGCCTGCCCTACACCAGCGGCCCGCAGTGGCTGGCCGAGCAGGTCCTGCAAGGCCGGCATGTGCTGGCCGTTGCCGGAACCCACGGCAAGACCACCACCACGTCGATGCTGGCGTGGATCCTGGAGCGTGCCGGGCAACAGCCGGGATTTCTGATTGGCGGCGTACCGCTGAACTTCGGGGTTTCCGCACGCCTGGGTGCCACGCAGCGGCCCCACGCAGGCGACGCACCGCAGGGCCGCAGCCCGCTGTTCGTCATCGAGGCCGACGAATACGACACGGCCTTTTTCGACAAGCGCAGCAAGTTCGTGCACTACCGCCCCCGTACGGCGGTGCTGAACAACCTGGAGTTCGACCATGCCGACATTTTTGACGACCTGGCCGCCATCGAGCGCCAGTTCCACCACCTGGTGCGCACCGTGCCGCCGTCGGGCCGCGTGGTCGTCAACGGACTGGAAGAAAGCCTGACCCGCGTGCTGCACGCTGGCTGCTGGAGCACGGTGAGCAGCTTCGGCGCCGCCGTGAGCGATTTTTCTGCGCAGGGCGATCCGCAGGCCTTTGATGTGCTGCACCAGGGCGCGGCCGTGGCGCGGGTGCAATGGGGTCTGACGGGCGTGCACAACCAGCTCAATGCGCTGGCGGCCATCGCAGCGGCCCACCATGTGGGCGTGCCGGTGCAGCAGGCCGCACAGGCGCTGGCCGATTTTCAGAATGTCAAACGCCGCATGGAACTGCGCGGCACCGTGGGCGGCATCGCCGTGTACGACGATTTCGCGCACCACCCCACGGCACTGCGCACCACGCTCGATGGCCTGCGCCGCAGCCTGGGGCCCGATGCCCGCATCCTGGCCGTGTTCGAGCCGCGCAGCAACACCATGAAACTGGGCGCCATGAAAAGCCAGCTGCCCTGGGCACTGGAGCCGGCCAACCTGGTCTTTTGCCACACGGCCGGGCTGGACTGGGATGCGACGCAGGCCCTGGCACCACTGGGTGTGGGCCCCGGCCAGCGCGCGCAAACCGCAGCAGACATCGGCACCCTGGTCAGCCAGGTCCTGCAGGCGGCGCAGCCGGGGGATCACATCGTCTGCATGAGCAACGGCGGCTTTGGTGGGGTGCACGAACGGCTGCTGCGATCACTATCAAAACAATAGCTTATAACGCTTTAACCATAAGCGCCATCAGCCATTTTTACCGGATACTCAGTAAGACACCGCCATGCCCGGCACGTCCACCCGCACCACGGGTTTGGCCAGCGCGGCACTGGCGGCACGGGCAAAGTCGCGCGACCAGACGGGATCGTTGAACAACGAGGCGCCCGCAGCCCGCGCCACGGTCAGCACCTTGTCGGCCAGCAATACCTTGCCGCTGGCGCGCAGGGGTTCGCAATCGAGGGCTGTGAACTGATCGTCGAGCCAGCGGCGCGCGGCTTCGTTTGCCAGCGGCTCCTGGCCCTGCAGATCAAAACGGAATTCCTGGTTTCCAGTCAGTTGGACCGACACTTCACTGTGCATGATGGGTTGCCTTTCTGGCGCAAGGTGGATGCAAGGGCCGGGGCCGCACGCCTGGCGCGCACCCCGGAGGTTTGAGCTTACACCGCCGCTGCGGGATCAGCGGGCGCGGCGGGCCACCACGGCGGCCGAGAGCTCCGCCAGCGACTGCAGCGAGTCGTCCCAGCCCAGGCAGGCATCGGTGATGCTCTTGCCATACTCCAGCGCGCCGGGCTGGTCCTTGCCGGGCGAAAACTTCTGGGCGCCGGCGTGCAGATGGCTCTCGATCATCAGGCCGAACACACTGCGCGAGCCGCCCGCGATCTGGGCAGCAATGTCCCGCGCCACGTCCAGCTGCTTTTCATGCTGTTTGCTGCTGTTGGCGTGGCTGCAATCGACCATCAGGGTGGCAGGCAAGTGGGCGGCTTCCAGGTCCTTGCAGGCAGCGGCGACGCTGGCGGCATCGTAGTTGGGCGCCTTGCCGCCGCGCAGGATGACGTGGCAGTCCTTGTTGCCCTTGGTGTTCACGATGGCAACCTGGCCGTTCTTGTGCACCGACAGGAAATGGTGGCCCCGGCTGGCGGACTGAATGGCATCGGTGGCGATGCGGATGTTGCCGTCCGTACCGTTCTTGAACCCGATGGGCGCCGACAGCCCCGAGGCCAGTTCGCGGTGCACTTGGCTCTCAGTGGTGCGCGCCCCGATGGCGCCCCAGCTGATGAGATCGCCGATGTACTGGGGCGAGATCACATCCAGAAATTCGCTGCCCGCCGGGATGCCCAGGCGGTTGATCTCGATCAGCAGCTGGCGCGCGATGCGCAGCCCTTCGTCGATGCGGTAGCTTTCATCCAGGTAGGGGTCGTTGATCAGGCCCTTCCAGCCCACCGTGGTGCGGGGTTTCTCGAAATACACACGCATCACGATCTCCAGCGTGTCGGCGTACTGGGCCCGTACCGCGGCAAGGCGGCGGGCGTATTCCAGCGCGGCAGCCGGGTCATGGATGGAACAGGGGCCGATCACCACCAGCAGGCGGTCGTCCTTGCCGGCCATGATGCGGTGGATGTTCTTGCGGGTCTGGGTGATCAGCGTTTCCACCGGCGTTCCGCTGATGGGAAAAAAGCGAATCAGGTGTTCGGGAGGTGGCAACACGGTGATGTCCTTGATACGTTCGTCGTCGGTCTGGCTGGTTTTCTCGACGCTGCGGTACCAGGCATCGCTGGCAGGGGTGGTGTGGGCCGTCATGGTTGCTTCCTCATGGAGTGAAATGTCAGAAAAACAAAAACCGCCGGGCTCTTCAGCGTCGGCGGTTGGTATGGGGAGGTTGTGTGGGCTTGCGCGCTGTCCTCTCATCCGCCGGGGACTGAGATCCAAAACCAAAAATAAAAAGCGCTGCGGACTTGCATGGAGATCAATGTAGCACAGTGTTTGCCGCACCGCAGCAAGCCCGGTGCATTGTGGCGTGGCGGCAACTATCGCGCGATCAGCCAGGGTGGCGGCAGAAGCCCCCTATCGCCGCAGGCGCCGAAACCACGCCCGCAGGCCCTGCCAGCGCGACGGGCGCTGTGGCAACACGCCGGACAAATCACTTGGCGGGCCATTGTCGTGCTCGTACATGTCGATGAGCAGCAATGCGTCGCCCAGCGTACGCCAGGCCAGCAGTTCAAATTGCCGAAAACTGGCACCTTCCTGCGTGCTGTGGCGCTCCAGCGCCTGCTGCCAAGCGGCGATGGCGTCACGCAGCTCCCGCAGCGCCCGCTGGTAGGCACCGAACTCGTACAACGCGTGCCAGGCGGAACCCAGCCCTGTGAGAAAAAGCTGGTGTTCCCTGGCGCACTGGGCCAGCCCCCCCACGCGGCGGGTGATGGCCATGGCGTCGGCTCCGGTGCGGCGCAGGCGGGTGGTTTCGTCGATCTGCACCGACAGCGCACCCAGGCTGTCCCGCAGCTGGAGGGAGTCCTCGTCCGCCACGCCTTCGCGCAGGAAGCGGCTGATGTCACCGAACGACTGGAAGGAGTGCTGCAAACGGGAAAGTGGCGCAGGCATGCGCGCCATTGTGCTCCGCCGCTTGCGGGCTGTCGCCCCCCTGTGCGATCCACTCAGCGCCACCATGCGCGCAAGCCGCAGCCGGGGAGTGGTCAGTTCAGCATCAGGCGGTTCCGCCCACCGTCAACCCGTCGATTCGCAGGGTGGGCTGGCCCACGCCCACCGGCACGCTCTGGCCTTCCTTGCCGCAGGTGCCCACGCCGCTGTCGAGCTGCATGTCGTTGCCGATCATGCTGACATGCTTGAGGCATTCGGGGCCGCTGCCCACGATGGTCGCCCCCTTGACCGGGTAGAGGACCTTGCCGTTTTCCACCCAGTAGGCCTCGCTGGCGCTGAACACGAACTTGCCCGAGGTGATGTCCACCTGCCCACCGCCAAAGTTGGTGGCATACAGGCCCTTCTTGATGCTGGCAACGATCTCTTGCGGATCCTTGTCGCCGCCCAGCATGTAGGTGTTGGTCATGCGCGGCATGGGGATGTGCGCATAGCTCTCGCGCCGACCATTGCCCGTGGGCGCCACGCCCATGAGGCGGGCGTTGAGCGAATCCTGGATGTAGCCCTTGAGGATGCCGTCCTCGATCAGCACATTGCGCTGGCTGGTGTTGCCCTCGTCGTCCACATTGAGCGAACCGCGCCGGTCGGCGATGGTGCCGTCATCGAGCACGGTGACACCCTTGGCCGCCACGCGCTGGCCGATGCGGCCACTGAAGGCGCTGGAACCCTTGCGGTTGAAGTCGCCCTCCAGACCATGGCCGATGGCCTCGTGCAGCAGGATGCCGGGCCAGCCGGAGCCCAGGACCACCGTCATCTCGCCCGCAGGCGCGGGGCGCGACTCCAGATTGACCAGGGCGGCGTTCACCGCCTCGTCCACATATCTGGCGATCTGGGCATCGTCAAAGTACGCCAGGCCAAAGCGTCCACCACCGCCGGCCGAACCCATTTCGCGGCGACCGTTCTGCTCGGCAATCACGGTGACCGACAGCCGCACCAGCGGCCGCACATCGGCGGCCAGCGTGCCGTCCGCGCGGGCCACCAGCACCACGTCGTATTCGCTGGCCAGGCCGGCCATGACCTGGGCCACGCGCGGGTCCTTGGCACGGGCACGCTGCTCCACCTGCCCGAGCAGGGCCACCTTGGCCGTGCTGTCCAGTGTCGAGATGGGATCCACACCGGGATACAGACTGCGCCCGCTTGCTATTTTTTTGGAAGCAACTCGCGAACGTCCCGTTTTGGCTGCAGCCGAAATAGACCGCACAGTGCGGGCGGCATCGAGCAGCGAGGGCTCGGAAATGTCGTCGGAATAGGCAAACGCCGTCTTCTCGCCGCTGACGGCGCGCACCCCCACGCCCTGGTCGATGGAAAACGAACCCGTCTTGACAATGCCCTCTTCCAGACTCCAGCCTTCGCTGCGGGTGTACTGAAAATACAGGTCGGCATCGTCCACCTGGTGGGTGCGAATTTCCGCCAGCGCACGCGCCAGATGGCTTTCGTCGAGGCCAAAAGGCGTCAGGAGCAACTGGCGGGCAACATCAATGCGCTGCTGGGTGGACTCGCGCTGTGGCGCGGCAGAGGGGGAGCGTGAGGACATGCGGGCATTTTAGGCGCGCCGCCATGCCCTTCGCGGGGCAGGGGCGCAACCCACGCGGTACGCGCCCCACCGCTGCCGGGCAATTACACCGTCTGGTCGTCTGTCATCGCCCCGGGGGCGTTGCTCTTGACCGATTCGATGCCGTCATCGCGGGCCTTTTCGCCGGAAAACATCTGGCTCTGCCCGATGACCTGGCCATTGCCCGCCTTGAGCGTGAAATAGGGCGATCCATCCTTGGCGCTCAGCCGCCCGAAGCGGCCATCGTCGGGAGCATTCTTCTTGACGGATTCGATGCCATTGAGCGCGCTGGCCTTGGAGTCGTAGAGTTCGCTGGTCAAAATGACCTTGCCGTTATCCGCCAGCAGATTGAAGACGAACTTGTCGTTCTTGGATTTTTTCAGCTCAAACCTTGACGCCATGGGAAGCACCTCCAGATTAATGCCAAAGCACGGTTGGCAACCGGGTTGTACCCGCAAAACCCCCTGCAGTGCAATGGGCAGCCGGACCGCCTCCTCACAGCGCGGGCCGGGCGTCCTTGGGATCGATGCGTTGGGCCCGGGCGACCGACATCAGGATGCCCAGCGCCAGCCCCAGCGTGACCATGGCCGTTCCGCCGTAGCTGATGAACGGCAGCGGCACGCCCACCACGGGCAGGATGCCACTGACCATGCCCATGTTCACAAAGGCATAGGTGAAGAAGATCATCGACACCGCCCCTGCCATGAGCCGTCCGAACAGGGTCGTTGCGCCCACCGCAATGGCCAGCCCGCGCCACACCAGCAGCAAGAAGCACACGATCAGGAACAGGTTGCCGGCCAGACCGAACTCTTCGGAAAAGGCGGCGAAGATGAAGTCGGTGGTGCGCTCGGGAATGAACTCGAGGTGGGTCTGCGTGCCCGCCATGAAGCCCTTGCCAAAGATGCCGCCCGAGCCAATCGCAATCATGCCCTGGATGATGTGGAATCCCTTGCCCAGCGGATCCCGTGAGGGATCGAGCAAAGTGCAGATGCGCTGCTGCTGGTAGTCGTGCAGGACCGACCAGCGCACGCCTTCTGCGCACAACTGGGGCTCCAGGGAGACCAGCAGCACGATGCCCACGGCGCCCAGCAACACCGGGGGCAGCACCAGCTTCCACGACAGGCCGGCAAAAAAGATCACCGACAGCCCCGCCGCCAGCACCAGCAGCGAGGTGCCCAGGTCGGGCTGCTTCATGATCAGGCCCACGGGAATGAGCAGCAGCAGCCCGGCCGCGGCGAAGTCGAGCGGCCGCAACTGGCCCTCGCGCTTCTGGAACCACCAGGCCAGCATCAGCGGCATGGCGATCTTGAGGATTTCGCTGGGCTGGATGACGATGCCCAGATTGATCCAGCGCTGGGCGCCTTTCTTGGTGACGCCGAACAGCGCCACCGCCACCAGCAGCGCCACCCCCATGGCGTAAAGGGGCACGGCCAAGGCCATGAGCTTTTGTGGCGGCACCTGGGCCACCATGAACAGGATGGCGGCCGCAATCAGCATGTTGCGCCCATGGTCCATGAAGCGCGAACCATGGTCGTACCCCGACGAATACATGGCCAGCAGCCCGGCGCCGGCCAGCACCGACACCACCAGGACGAGCGGCCAGTCAAACCCCTGAAACAGGGGCACGAAACGCTGGGTGAGGGAGGGTTTGTCAAAAACGGCGGCCATGGCGCGATTATCCCAGTCGCCACCCCAACCCATCAGGCCAACGTTATTTCCACTTCGGTTTCACCCGCCCTGCTGCGAATGACAAGGGCTGCACCGATGGCCTTGGCACGCTCATGGAGCGCGAGCAACCCTTTGCGCATCGGCCGCGTGGTGTCGTAACCCACGCCGTTGTCGGCAATGCGAACCACGACCCCTCCCCCCTGTTCCTTTGCATCAATACGCAGCTCGCTGGCGTGCGCATGCTGTAGCACATTGGACAAGGACTCCAGCACCATGAATTGCAGATGCCGCATGCCAGCCGCATCCAGCCGCTCCAGCGGCTCGATCAGATCCACGTCCCAGACGAGCTCGATGTCCGCAGCATTGAGTTTGGGCTCCAGCCGGTAACGCAAATTGGCCAGCAAGCCCGTGATATCTCCCGCTGGCAGGTGCATGGCATCTATCGACAGCTTGATCTGGTCCAGGGAGTCCCTCAGCGTATGCAGAACCTCGTCGTTGCTAGCCCGACCCGACTGCAGTTGCCGGATGGCGGCACTGATGTGCGAGCCCACCCCGTCGTGCAGATCACGCAGGATGCGTGTGCGCTCGTTCACCCGCTCCTGCTCCCGCGCAAGCAACTCCAGCCTCTCGTAGCTTGATTGCAACGCCTGTTCCTTGGCGGCCACCTGCAGGGCCATCGTGGACAGGAGGTAACGCACCTGCGCGCTGGCCTCCCGAAACCGCGTGAACACAATGTAGACCAGCAACACGCCGAAAACCACGGAGGAGTAGCGCATCAGCGTATTGCCACCCAGAGTCATCTGCACACGAAACACGGCCCAATCCCGCACACCCACCAGCAAGTTCAAAACCAAGGCGGCAGCAACCAGTCGGTGCAGATGACTGCCCGTGCGCAGAGCAGACCAGCAGTACAGCACTACAAACGGCAAAGCGACAACGCCCAGACCCGCATACCACCAGGTCAGCCACCCGCTGTAGCCCCATTGCGCGGCCACCGCACAGCCAACCCCGGCGACCAGCAGGACGGCCAGCGCCCACTGCAGGCGCACCCCGCTGAAACGCCCACGCCACCCCACCGCCAAGGCACTGAACATCAGCATGGACGCTACCCAAATACCGAGCGCCTCAATCAACAGAATGTCCCACCAGAACCTGGGCAAGGGCGGCGACTCCAGCAACACGTTGCCCACGCGCAGACTCCAGAAATATTCTGCGAGCGCCGCATAGAGATATAGCGGATCTCTCCGTTTTCCGGGCGGCTGGGTCGGGTTGACCTGCGTCCACCAAAGTGCCAACGCAATCGTGCCCACCAGCAGGCTCACGATGACAACCACCCGAGTCCCCATGACACGTTGAAGGTACTCCGCGTTATAAATCGGCAAGACCTCAGCGTGCGACCCCACCCATGGGCTGGCCACGCCGGCGCGCCGGGAATGATCGGCCCTAATCCGGACCTGGATCAGGTTGTCTTGCCGCAGCAAACCAACCGGAATGGTGATGAGGCGGGGAATCAGGCCGTAGTCGTCCCTGTCAAACGCAGTCAGGTCGCCATTGCCATCCAGCAAGGCGCCATTGAGCCGAACCTCGTAGGCATTGCCCAGGCGCTGAAAATACAGGAACCAGGGCTCTTTCGGTATGTCCTGAAGCGGCAATGACATCTCGAATTCGGCATGCCCCCGCCCCCCGCGATGCCACCAGTCCCACACATACGGCAGCGCCGCCTCGAAATGCCGCACATGCCCATCGACATCGACCGTCGCCTGCGCCTGTGTCAACTGCAATGGCGCGGCCTGCAGGCCACTGACCATGGCCAGCCACCCCAGCAACACGGCCCACATGCGGATGAACGGCAGGAACCCAGAAGTACGGCGCTGCATGTGCAGTGATCAGTCCGCTCGGCCGCTGGAATAGTTCGGCAGCAGTCCCAACTTGACCGCTTCGTAAACCGCTTCATTCTTGGAGTGCACAGCCAGCTTGCCATAGAGGCTCTTGATATGCGTGCGCACCGTGTGCACGCTGATGCCCTGCAGTCGCGCAGTTTCCGCATAAGAAAACCCTCGCGCAATCAGCTCCAGAACTTGTTGCTCCTTGCCCGATAGCAACACGGACTCTGGCGCATTGCGGCCCGCCTGCCCGTCACCGGTGGCAGATGCTGTGTTCTTGAGCGCTACAGGACCTTGCTGAAGTTGCGCTGGCAAGCGCGTGGCGTGCATGCTCAGGTACTTGGACAAGACCCGCCGCGCGATCATGGGCGAAATGGGCGAAGCGCCCTGTTTCATCTCCAAAATAGTTTCTGCGACATTCTCGGGCGTGGAGTCTTTATGGACATAACCCAGCGCACCGGCCTCAATGCTGGACAGTACGTTGTCCTCGTCACCAAACATCGAAATCACCAGCGGCTCGCACTCTGGATGCAGCTGCCGCGCATAACGGATCACCTCCAGCCCACTGCCATCGGGCAGCCCCAGATCCACCAACAACACATCCACCTGGTGCTCGGCATCGGCCAGCCAGGCCCGCGCCTCGCCAACAGAGCCCATGCTGGCCGCCAGCTCCAGCCGGTCGCAACCGGACACACTGGCCGCAAAAAACTCGCGCATCTGCGAATCGTCTTCAACAATCAGCACCCGCCACACAGGCATCTCCCTTGGCATCCAGCTGGTTTAAATGTGTAACCCAGGCCAGCATAAACCCGGGGCGTGCAAACCACCAGCCACCCGCATCCCATGAACAAGGGAGCACGTCCACGCAGCACAACAGCGGTGTAACACCCCATGTTCATGCGATGCAATTTGTCACGAATGTCGGCCCAATCATCTCCCAGCGCAATCCGCAAGACCTTGCATACCGCTTGATTCAAATTTCTTGGAGAAACTGATGACGAACAAACTCAGCAAACTGGCATTTGCACTGGCAGGTGCGGCCATGCTGACCGTAGCAGGGTGCGGTGGTGGCGGGAGCAATGGTGACAGCACCGGAGGGAGTGGTGGTGGCGATGTTGTCGTCAGCACCACCAGCGTGCCCGTGACCGTGATCGATGGCGCGATTGAAAAAGCCACGGTCTGCCTGGACAAAAACCTCAACGGTATTTGCGACTCCGGCGAACCTTCGGGCAAAACGGACATCGACGGCAAAGTGACGCTGCAAATTGACATTGCAGACGCCAACAAATACCCCATTCTCGCGGTCGTCGGCATCGATGCCGTCGATAAAGACCATGGCCCCGTCAAGACTCCCTTCACCATGCAGGCCCCAGCAGACAAGCCTGCGGTCGTCAGCCCACTGACCACGCTGGTGCAATCCGTGATGGCAAGCACCGGTGCCAGCAGCGCCGATGCCGAAGCCTCCATCAAAGCCCAAACCGGCCTCAACGTCTCGCTGTTTTCCGACTTCAGCAAGGACAACACGGCCGACAGCCAGGCTGCTGGCACGGTGGCACGCATGGTGGTGTTGACCACCCAGCAACAATCCACCCTGCTGAGCAGCACGGTGGGCTCGAGCGCCATCGACGGCGCCGTAATCAAACAGGCCGATCTGGACAAGATCATCCAGAACAGACTGCTTGAAATCCTGCCTGCGCTGCTGACAGCCTTGGCAGATCCCAGTGTTCTAAACGCAGCCCCGGCGGACAAGGATGCGGTCTTGCTCGCCCAAGCCAATGCACTGGTTAATAGCCCAGACACGGGTATCCCGACGACTGCCGTCACCACCCTGGTTGCCATCAACAACCAGACCGCTTCTCCCAGCGTGGTGGCCGAAACACCTACAGCAGGCGGAACTTTGCGCAGTCTCAAGTTCACGGACTCCGCCAACTGGTCTGTCAGAGCCCTCGTCTCGACGCTGGCACAGAACACCCCGGATGCCTCGAACAACGTCAAATATGTGAGCCGCCGCTACAACAGCGTGGGCGGTGCGGTGGCCGCATGGAACAACGGAGGCAGCCCCAACCGCCAGGCAGACCTGCATTTCAATGGGTCCAGCTGGGTCGGCTGCGCACTGAACAGCGAAAACACCAGCACGGTGCGCGATGCCAAGGGCAACTCCATCTATAACGACTGCGACAAGATGGAAACCGGCAGCTCAAACCGCGCCGTGTTCGACATCGCCGGCCGCCCCATGATCGACGTATACAACCAGATCACGGCAGCGGGCTATACCAACCTGTCCATTACCTCGGCACCCACCGTGCTCGGCACCACCCAGTTCCCGGTCGGTGCCAAGCTGCTCTACCAGTCGAATACGCCCCTGACTACAGCGGTGGCTTATTACCCCGGGAGCAGCAGCTATGTAACGCAGTACAGCGCGGCCGTGTCTTCCGGGGGAATTGCAAGCACGCAAGGGGCCACTGTGGGCTGCAACTCCTCCGAGTTTAAAAACACCAACGGCACCGCCAGCGCCACGCTGGAGGGCATGATCGGTGCCATGACGGGCACTCCCTGCGTCTTTGGACAAGGCCAATTTACCTACAACAGCGTCATCTACACGAGCCCAGACGCGGTCGACGAGGCATGGGGCAACAGCACCGTGGGTATCGGCACGCTCGGAACGGCGCCGGTCGGCTTTGGCTCGGCTCCAGGCTTCTACAGCGGCAACACCAAACTTCGTGTGGCCTTCAAGGGCACGGGCACGAACCCGGTGACTTACTACGCCTGCAAGGAGCGCTTCAACAACGGCTCGACGCGCAACTGCACAGAGATCGGTACCGGCACCTACACCATCGCTACCCAGGGCGACGCACGCGTCATGGCGCTGAGCAACCCGCCGCTGATCGCCAGCAGCCTGGGCTACCAGCGCGTGTTTGTGGAGCGCAACGGCAAGATCTACGCCGGCTACCAGAACAATCCCACGACCACCAAAACGGCGCGGCTGAATCTGGTTGCCACCAATGCCCTGGCCTCCCAACTGGGGCTGCCCACCGTAGATCCCGAAGCGCCCTTGGCCTTGACGAGAACATCTTATTCGGGTGAATGGGTGATTTCCGACCCCGTTGCAGCGGACGGATCAACCACCATCCGTATTGACGGCAACGGCAATGTCACTTGCACCTGGATAGACAGCACCGGGAACGGAACCGATCCATGCACCCTGACCTTTACAGACCTGGCAAAGGGCGCTTTCACCTTGACCGATGATTACGGCATCGCGACTGGCACCCTCAACTTCTTGACGGGTGCGGCCAGCGGTACATTTGCAGATACAGACGGCTCGAATGGCAGCTTCGTGGGTGTCCGTCGCTAACAAACCGGCAGGCGGCCATAGGGCTGCCCTTGCCCGCAAAACCCCGCCGAAGCGCAATGCCAGTCAGTTAAGACGGCAGCTTGCCCCGGGCAGGTAAAAAGGGAGCATGTTCTTCATGCTCCCTTTTTCGT
>NZ_JBXAGC010000031.1:0-49627 GCF_058793725.1 Acidovorax sp. GW835-FHT14B10 | reverse complement strand
CCCCGCGAGGTCAAGCGCTCTCGCAGCAAGTTCCCAACAAAGAAAATGCCAGTCAGGGCTTAACTGACTGGCATTGGGCCAAGCCGGGTTTTTTTGCGCCCGTTCGTATGATGGTCCCATGACCACCACGCGCCTGCTGTACCTGCACGGTTTTCGCTCCTCCCCCCAATCGGTAAAGGCCCGCCTGATGGCGGCTTATGTGGCGCAACACCATCCCGCGGTGCACTGGTGGTGCCCCCAGTTGCCACCCTCGCCCCGCGCGGCCATGGCCCTGGTGGCGCAAGGCATCGCTGCCTGGCCGCGGGCCTCGATGGCCGTGGTGGGCTCTTCGCTGGGAGGCTTCTATGCCAGCTGGGTGGCGCGGCACACGGGTTGCCCCAGTGTGCTGCTGAACCCTGCCGTGGACCCGGCACGGGACCTGGCACGCCACATTGGCGAGCAAACGGCATGGCATGACCCGGCAGAACGCTTCTTCTTCCTGCCGGAATACATCGCCGAGCTGCGGGCGCTGGCCGCTGACCGCCCCCTGCCCGTGGGCCCCGAACTGGCCATCATCGCCAAGGGCGACGAGGTGCTGGACTGGCGGGAAATGGTGGCACGCTACCCCGACGCCCGGTTGACGCTGCTCGAAGGCGGCGACCATGCGCTCAGCAACTTCGCAGACCACCTGCCGGCCGTGGCGCAGTTTCTGCAACTGGCGTAAGCCGAAGGCTCACGGCGCAACAGGCGG
The DNA here is from genome assembly GCF_058793725.1 of Acidovorax sp. GW835-FHT14B10. NCBI lineage: Bacteria > Pseudomonadati > Pseudomonadota > Betaproteobacteria > Burkholderiales > Comamonadaceae > Acidovorax > Acidovorax sp. GW835-FHT14B10. Next base: position 48,897 of record NZ_JBXAGC010000031.1, on the reverse strand, counting down.
TGCGGGGCGCTGGGCGTTCGCCCAGCGCGCATGCTCCTCGGGGTAGGCTGCGCGGTAACGCCGCAGCTGGAATGCCACCTCGTCGTCCCTTCCCAGCAGCAGCGCACTGTCGATCAGCTTCTCGATCACGCGGGGCTCGGGAGAAAAATGCAGCAGCTTCGTGGCCAGCGCATGCACTTGCAGGGCATTCTCCTGGGTTAGCGCGGTGGTGGTCAGCAACGCAAAATCCACCTGGTTGGTGAACAGCACGGTGTTGGACACCTTGGCCAGGGTGTTGCCCTGGTAGGCCGACGGCCGGGAATCCATGGGGCGGTAAAGCTGGCTGACACGGTAGTAATCCCACGCCACGGCCGCGCCCACCCCGCACACGGCCACCAGGGCCACCGCAGCGCTGACCCGAAGCGCCGGAGAACGCACCCAGCCCAGCAGCGACCGGCGCCACAACAGCGCCAGCGCCAGCACCGTGACCAGCTGAAAAGGCCCATACCACAGGGGGAACTCCACCATGCTGTGCAAGCCAATGATGGCCAGCGCCCCCCAGGCCAGCTGGCGCACCGCATCCGTCTCCGCCCAAGGCCGCGCGCGCACCACCCCAACCAGCACGGCGCCGCATGCGATGGCAGCCACCGGCAGGCCCAGTTCCACCGCCAGATGCAAAGGCAGGTTGTGGGCATTGTCGAGCAGCGTGCAAAAGCGCTCCCCCGGAAACAGCGTCATATAGTGCGCGTAGTCCAGCTCGCCCCAGCCCCAGCCCGTCCAGGGCTTCTGGGCAATCAGGTAGAGCACGTTGGACCACAGCGCCCGCCGGCTGCCACAGGTCTGCGTATCGCCCCCCAGGCGGGCGAACACGCCCTCGGTGGCAAACCCCGTCCAGTCCAGCAACAGGACCGGCAGTATCCAGCCGGCCAGGGCATACAGCAGCATCCCGACCAGGGCCAGGCCCACCGCCAGGCGCCCGCCAGTGCCGCGCCACCACAGCAGCAGTACCACCATCAGCAGCCACTGCATCGCCCCGGTGCGCGATGCCGTGGCCGCGCTGCCCGCCGCCAGCAACGCCAGCGCCGCAACCACCAGCAGGCCCACCAGCCACGACGGCCACATGCGCCCGCCGCCCAGCAAGGCTTGCTGCACAGGCGTGGCCGGCGCTGCGCGGCCAGCCACCAGCCGTGCCTGCACCTGCGCCACCACCCACAGCAGCGCCCACACCCCCAGGCTCATCAGCGATGCCTGCTGGTTGCGCTGGCGCAGGTTGCCGATGGCCTGCCCTGGCGTGGAGGGCTGCACCCAGGGCGACAGCCCGGGGTCGCCCAGAAAGTACTGCAGCAAGCCGACCACACTGGCCAGCAAGGCCGCCAATAGCAGGCCCACCGCCAGCTGCGCTGCCAGGAAAGCACGGTCATCCGGCGCACGGTGCAGCCACCCGGTCCGGCACAGCGCCAGCAGGGCCAGCACGGCCGCGCACCCCCCCGCCGCCGCCAGGGGCCAGAAATTGGAGGAGGGGGGCTGCGGGTACGAGAACAGAAACGGCACAGCCACTGCCAGCAGGGCCAGCGGTGCGGCAATGGCATCCAGACGCATTTCAATGAACCCAAGTCGTCATGCAAAAGCCCTGGATCATAGGGGCGGGCCGGCAGTACCTGCACCGGACGCGCGGGTGCCACCCGCAGATCGACAACACCAGCGCTGCCGACCCTGGGCCGACAGGCTGGCGCCCGCCAACCCCTGGTCGAGCATGGCTGCGCGCACCCGGGACGGGCGCAGTCTCTTGCACGATCCAGGGCGAGCGCATTGCAATCGCGCCCACAGCCATCCACCGCATCAATGTCCAGGCCCGCGGGCCTGCACCGACCTGGTTATCGGTCAGCCGGATCTTTCCGGTGCATTCATGCCATGGGCCTCCTGCGGCTACAGCGATTTCAGGTACTGCGCCAGGTCGGCCACCTCCTGGGCGCTGAGGCCCAGGCTCTGCCGGGTGTTGTAGGTCTGCGCCACATCGTCCAGGGTGGCGGCCGAGCCGTCGTGGAAGTAGGGGGCGTGCTGCCAGACCCCTTTCAAGGGCGACGTACGGTACAGCTTGGTCGCCGACCGGGAGGCGTAGCTCGGGGTTTCGGGCTCCGCCATGGAATCACCCGGTGGGTGCAAGCGGGTATTGGCGTCGGTGAAACTGCCTCCGCTGTGGCAGGCCACACACTTGCCGCCCCCTTCAAACACGATGCGCCCGCGCTCCGCGGCCACCGGGTCGAAGCTGCCCGCCGGGGCCGGTGGCGCACCCAGCGACAGCTGGTACGCCTGCAGGGCGGGCAGTTTGGCCGAAACCAGGTCCTCGGTGCCGTGGGTGATGCGGAGGTTCAGGCGCGGCTCGGTCACCGTCCCTTGCCCGCCCATCTCGGCCACCGCCACATAGCGGTTCCAGTAGGCGATGTCCTCGCCGTCTCCGGTGAAGGTGATGCGATGGATGCCCGCCAGACCGTAGGCCGGCGGAATGACGACCGGCTTGCTCAGGCCGTCCACGTTGTGGCGCGGATCGAACTTGCCCGGCCCCCAGCTGTTGAGCGCGGCCTTCGTCGCCAGGTCCAGTGCGGGCGACAAGGCCATGATCGCCCCCGGGTTGAGATCGCGGTTGGGCCAGCCATCCCGGCGCTTGCCAATGCCCTTCGAGAACGAGTTGTCGACGGTCGAGTGGCACAGCGCGCAGGTGATGCCCACCCGGACCAGCCGGTCCACGCCGTTGACCGTCTCCACCACACCCTTGACACCGACAACGGCGTTGAGCTTGAGCAGCGCCACCGTGGTGACCGGGCTGTGGAGGTCCACGCTGCCGTTCTGGATGCCGGCCACCACGGCGGCGGGCAAGGCCTCGGCGTCGACCTTCAGCCCCACGGACAGCGCCGTGACCGGGTCGACCGCAGCGCTGATGACCTCGTGCATCTTCAGCACATCGGTCCACTGCGCCTCGTCGCCAAAGGTGTCAAAGCGAAAGATCTGCTGGCCCTGCGCGACCAGCGCGGCCTGGGCCGCGTCGGCACTGTCCGCCGAAGACCCGCCACCGCAGGCGGCCGCAACGACCGCGACCAGGCCCAGCGGGCCGGCCAGGCGCAGCAGGCGCAAGGGGTTTGCAGCACGCAGCGCCTGGGCGGTGCGCAAGGACATGGGTGCGTGTTTCATGTGCATTTCTCCTGTCAACCAATGTTTTGGCAAAGCCTGCCCCTTGCGGCGCTGCCAGGCAGCGCGGCGCATTTCAAAACATGCTTGCGATGGGAAAACCGCCTAGGGCAAGAGCTGGCACGCCTTGCCCGGGCGCGTGGCCTCCTTGAGCCAGGCGATGAGATCGGCGCGTTCGCCGTCGTCCTTCACGCCGGCGTAGCCCATGGCCGTGCCGGGCACGGTCTTCATCGGGTCCTTCAGAAAGACATTGAGCGAGCGCTCGTCCCAGACGATGGCGCTGTCGCGCAGCGCCTTGGAATAGGTGCTGTAGCCCTGCGCCGTGCCCGCACGGCGCCCCCACAGCCCACAATGCTGCGGCCCCGTGCGGTTGCCCTCGATGGCGTGGCAGGCGGCGCAGCGCGCGTAGACCTGCTCGCCACGCTGCAGGGCGGCCGGGTCGGGTGCCGCGCTGGCGCCCGCCGCGAGCAGGCCGGCCGCCAGCCACAGGGCTGCCGGTGCGTGGCGCGGTCTCATGACATGAAGGCCGACGGCACGGGGTTGTCGCCCAGCACCTGGCGCAGCACCGCCCAGTGCATGGCCTCGTCGCCCAGGATGCTGGCGGCCACCTGCGCCAGCGCGCGGTCGGCAAACAGGGGCACGGCACCCAGGTAGGCGGAGATGGCGCCCCGCTCCAGGCCCGCGGCAAAGCGCAGCACATCGGCCTCGGCCTTGAGTTTTTCCACCGGGAACGCGTACTTGTCCTTGGCCGACACCGGTTTGCCGCCGAGCTTTTGCACCGTGGCCGCGATGGCCTGCGCATGTTCCTTGTGGTGCCCCTGGAACTGCAGGGCCACCGGCAGCACGGCCTTGCTCAGCAGGCCGCTTTCAGCGCCCACCTGGTAGGCCGCCACGGCCTCCAGCTCGGCGCCCAGAGCGGTGTTGAGGATGCGCACATCGGCCTCAAGGTCCTTGGCACTCATCTTGGCACCCGCCGCGAGCGCGTCACGCCCGCCCAGCAGGGCCACGGCACCGGCCGACAGCACAGCGGCGCCCGACAGGGACATGGCACGGCGGCGCGCAAGGAACAGGGCCTGCGAGGGCACGTCAATCAAAATATTCTTCATGGTGTTCTCCTGGGGGGTGGTGAAAACAAGGAACGATCTGTCAGCGCCGCGCAATCAGCCCGCGCTGCTGCAGCTCGGAAACGACGTTGCGCACCACCTGGTCGCAGCGTGCGCCCGCAAACGGAAAGGCACTCTCGGCATGCGCCTCGATCTGCGCGCCCAGCGCGTCGCGCAGCATCGAGCGGGCCCGCAGGTAACGGGTCTTGACCACGTCACTGCTCACCTGCAGGCAAAACGCCGCCTCATCCACGCTCATCTCCTGCACCGCACGCAGAATGAAGACGCTGCGGTAGAGCGGCGGCAGGCCTTCGACGGCCGACTGCAGCAAGCCGCGCAGCTCGCCGCGTGCCAGGGCCGCCTCGGGCGATTGGCTCGGGGGGGCGCTCAAAGACATCATGTGCTCCGGTGAAATTTCGTGGTCCTCGTCCTGCACGCCATCCATGGACACGGACGGCACCGAACGGCCGCGCTTGCGCAGTGCATCCAGCGCAATATTGATGGCGATGCGCGCCAGCCAGGTGCCCAGCGCCGCGCCGCGCCGAAAATCCCGCAGCCGGGTGAACGCGCGCAGGTAGGTCTCCTGCACCACGTCCTGCGCCTCGGCATCGTCGGACACCACCCCGCGCGCGGCGCGGAACAACAGGCGGTTGTGCCGGCGCATGATGGCCTCGAAGGCGGACTGCTCGCCCTGCAAGGCCCCTTCGATCAGTTCATCGTCAGCGCATGGATCGCAGGTCGCCCGCGCTACGGGCGCCGGTGGGGGTAGGTGCATGGCATGCCTCTTGGCTCTTGGGTTTGTCGGTTTTTGCTCGTTCCTGGTCATTGGACGCCCGCCAGCGCAAAAAAGTGACAAGCACCTGTTGCCGGCAGGGGCGCCACCCCGCGCCCCTCCTGGCAGGGGCGTCAGCGGCCACAATGACCACCGCTCCTTCTGATATGCACCGCACGCCATGAAAATTGCCCTGCTGTCCGATCTGCACCTGTCGGTGCACCCGCTGACCCTGGGTGTGCCGCCCGCCGACGTGGTGGTGCTGGCCGGAGACCTGCAGCGGCCCGCCGCGGCCATGGCCTGGGCGCGGCAACTGGACCGCCCCACCGTGTTCGTCGCGGGCAACCACGAGTTCTATGGCTCCGATCTGAGCACCACCATGGCGCAACTGCGCGCGCATGCCGAAGGCAGCCGCGTGCGCGTGCTCGAATGCGATGCATGGCGCCATGGCGGTGTGCGGTTCCTGGGCTGCACGCTGTGGTCGGACTACCGGCTCTTCGACGCGCCGCAGCAGCGCGACGCGGCGCTGGCCAAGGCCATGGAGCTGGTGCGGGACTTCAGCCGCATCCGCGTGGCACCCGACTTTGCCGCGCCCTTCACGCCCGCCATCTCGCAAATGCTGTTCGACCGGTCGGTGGCCTGGCTGGAGGAGCGTTTTGCCGAGCCGTTCGACGGACCCACCGTGGTCGTCACGCACTTTGCGCCCGCGCGCGGCAGCATCGCCCCGCAGTTCGCCGGCTCGCCCCTCAACGCCTGCTTTGTCTCCGACCTGGAGGCGCGCATCCTGCGCTGGCAGCCCCGGCTGTGGCTGCACGGCCATGTGCACGACAGCTTCGACTACCAGGTGGGCGCCACGCGCGTCGTGGCCAACCCGCGCGGCTATGCCCCCCAGGGGGTGGTGGAGAACAAGGCGTTTGCGCCCGGACTGGTGCTCGAGATCTGAAAACCACCCCCCAGCGCCCATGGGAGAATGCCGCCCATGCACGCATTGTTTGAAGAAGCCGGCAAATTCATGGCCGGCCGCATCCTGTCCGAAGCCGAAAGCTCGGCCCAAGTCGAGCTCGATTCGGGCAAGCGGGTCAAGGTCAAGGCCGCGAACCTCCTGTTGAAATTCGAAAAACCCGCGCCGTCCGAGCTGATGGCCCAGGCGCAGGCCATGGCCCAGACCATCGAACTGCCGCTGGCCTGGGAATTCGCCCCCGAGGAGGATTTCGGCTTTGCCGACCTGGCGCGCGACTATTTTTCGGACAACGCCACGCTGGCCCAGCAGGCCGGCGCGCTGTTTGCCCTGCACGAGGCGCCGCACTACTTTCGCCGCGCCGGCAAGGGCCGCTTCAAGAAAGCGCCCGCCGAGATCCTGCAGCAGGCCCTGGCCGCCATCGAGAAGAAAAAGCTGATCGTGCAGCAGATCAGCGACTGGGCCGAGGCGCTGGGGCGCGGCGAGTGCCCGCAGCCCATCCGCGAGCAGCTCTACAAGATCCTGTTCCGCCCCGACAAGAACGCGCCCGAATACAAGGCCGTGGTCGAGGCCAGCCGCGCCACGCACCTGGCCCCGCTCGACCTGTTGCAAAAGGCCGGCGCCATCGATTCGGCCTACCAGTTCCACTGGAAACGCTTCCTGTTCGACAACTTCCCCAAGGGCACGGGTTTCCCGCAGCTCACCGCGCCGCAGCCGCCGGCCGACCTGCCGCTGGCGCCCGTGCAGGCCTATTCCATCGACGACTCGCAGACCACCGAGATCGACGACGCCCTGTCGGTGCAGGGCCTGGGCACCGGCACCGTGGTGCTGGGCATCCACATTGCCGCGCCGGGCCTGGCCATCGTGCCGGGCACGCCGCTCGACCAGCTGGGCCGCACCCGCCTGTCCACCGTCTACATGCCCGGCTACAAGATCACCATGCTGCCCGACGAGGTGGTGCAGATCTACACGCTGGACGAAGGCCGCGCCAACCCGGCGGTATCGCTGTATGTCACGGTGGACGAAGCCACGCTCGCCATCACCGGCACCGAGACCAAGCTCGAACGCGTGCCCGTGGTGGCCAACCTGCGCCACGACCAGCTCGACCACATCGTCACCGAAGCCTGGCTGCAGGACCCGAAAGTTCATGCAGAAAACACACCGCAACGCTTGCTGGATGTGCGCGATCAGCTATCGTTTTTATACCGACTGGCCCAAACCCTCAAGGCCCAGCGCGAAGTGGTGCGCGGCAAGCCCGAAAACTTCAACCGGCCCGACTACAACTTCAAGCTGATCGGCAACAACAAGGCCGAGCCCGATGGCAGCGAGCAGGTGCAGATCACCACACGCCAGCGCGGCGCGCCGCTGGACCTGATCGTGGCCGAGGCCGCCATCGTGGCCAACAGCACCTGGGGCCTGATGCTGGCCGAGCACGGCGTGCCCGGCATCTACCGCAGCCAGGCCAGCATGGCACCGGGCGTGAAGGTGCGCATGGGCACCAAGGCGTTGCCGCACGCCGGCATTGGCGTCAAGGCGTACTCGTGGGCCACCTCGCCGCTGCGCCGCTATGTGGATCTGGTGAACCAGTGGCAGATCATTGCCTGCGTGCGCAACGGAAGAACGGCGGCCCTGGCGGCCCCCTTCAAACCCAAGGACGCGGAGCTGTTCTCCATCATCAGCAGCTTTGACGCAGCCTACAGCGCCTACAACGGCTACCAGGCCGGCATGGAGCGCTTCTGGACGCTGCAATACGTGGAACAGAACGGCATCACCGAGCTCAACGCCACCGTGTTCAAGGAAGGGCCGGGCGGCAGCTTCCTGGTGCGTGCCGACGCGCTGCCGCTGGTCTTCCCCGTGCTGGGCGCCCAAAACCTGCCGCGCGGCGCGCGCCTCAAGGTCAGGCTCGGCGAGGTGGACGAGATCACACTCGACCTGCACGGCACGGTGGTCGAGCGCCTGGACGATCCCGACGACACCAGTGACGACGGCCCGGTGGAAGATGCCGACGACACCGATGACGACGCGGCCGTGGCCGGCCCCATTGCCATTGCCGTCGATGTGAACGAGGCCGACACCAACGGCACCGCCAGCACCGATCATCCTGCCCCGTGAACATGGCCCCCACGCTCCCTCACTTCGTGTGGTCGCTGCCCCCCGGGGGGGCCGCTTTTCATCTTGGGGCGGCCCGGCGATGAAAAATACCCCCCACGCTCCCCACTTCGTGTGGTCGCTGCCCCCCGAGGGGGCCGCTTTTCATCTTGGGGCGGCCCGGCGATGAAAAATAACCCCCACGCTCCCCACTTCGTATGGTCGCTGCCCCCCGAGGGGGCCGCTTTTCATCTTGGGGCGGCCCGGCGATGAAAAATAACCCCCACGCTCCCCACTTCGTATGGTCGCTGCCCCCCGAGGGGGCCGCTTTTCATCTTGGGGCGGCCCGGCGATGAAAAACGCTTCCTTCCTCACCCGCTTCACCACGCTGCAGCTCACGCTGGGCGTGTCGGTGGCGCTGCACGCGGCACTGCTGTCGGTGCGTTTCATCGACCCCGAGGGCTTCAATCGCGTGTTCCAGGACACGCCGCTCGAAGTCATCCTGGTCAACGCCAAGTCCAACGAACGGCCCGACAAGGCCCAGGCCATCGCCCAGGCCAACATGGCCGGGGGCGGTGAGGCGAACAAGGGCCGCGCCACCAGTCCCCTGCCCTATTCGGCACTCACGGCCGTGGGCAACGATTTCGAGGAATCGCAGCGCCGGCTGGACGCCCTGCAAGAGCAGCAAAACCAGCTGCTGGCCCAGCTGCGCAAACAGATCGCCGCGCTGCCCCTGCCCGATCCGCGCAAGCCCAGCCAAAGTGGCAGCCAGGGCGCCGAAGAGGAAAAGCGCCGCCAGCTCGTCAAGCTGCTGGCCGAGATCGAAAAGCGCATCAACGAAGAAAACGCACGCCCCAAGAAACGCTACATCAGCCCCGCCACGCGCGAAGAGGCCTACGCGGTGTATTACTCGGCCCTGCGCAGCAAGGTTGAAGACAAGGGCACCGAAAACTTCCCCGCACAAGGCGGCCGGAAGCTCTATGGCGAGCTGACAATGATCATCACCGTCAACCACGATGGCCGCGTCCTGGCCACCGAGGTGGTGCAGGGTTCGGGCAATCGCACGCTGGACCGGCAGGCCGAGGCCATCGCGCGGGCCTCCGGCCCGTTCGGCCATTTCAATGCCGAGATGCGCCGCCAGGCCGACCAGATCGCCATGGTGGCGCGCTTCAAGTTCACACGCGACCAGACCCTGACCACCAACTTCGAAACCGACCCCGAAGGCCGCAGCCCCTGAGTACCGGCCCGCGGCGCCGGGGAGACCATCGCGCCCCGCCCGCATTCCATCCTTCACACCGCGCTCCATGAGTTCTTCCGATGATCTGTATTGCGTGATGGGCAACCCGGTGGCGCACAGCCGCTCGCCCGCCATCCACGCACGCTTTGCCGAACTGACCGGCGAGCACCTGGTGTACGAACGCTGCCTGCTGCCCACCGACGGCTTTGCCCAGGGCGTGCGCGCCTTCATGGCCCGCGGCGGGCGCGGCTGCAATGTCACCGTGCCTTTCAAGCTCGAAGCCGCCGCGCTGGCCACCACGCGCAGCGAACGCGTGCAGCGGGCGGGCGCCGCCAACACCCTGGTCTTTGACGGACAGGCCATCCACGCCGACAACACCGACGGCCTGGGCCTGGTGGCCGACATCACGCGCAACGCGGGCCTGCCGCTGGCCGGGCGCGACGTGCTGCTGGTGGGCGCCGGCGGCGCAGCAGCCGGCGTGCTGGGTCCCCTGCTGCAGGCGGGCGTGCGCCACATCACCGTGGCCAACCGCACGCTGGCCCGGGCGCAGGCCCTGGTGCAGGCCCATGCCGACCTGGCACTGCTAAAAAAAACAGAGCTTCTGGCGCTTGCTCCACAGGCGCTGGAGGCCGATTTCGACCTCATCATCAATGCCACGGCCAGCAGCCTGAGCGGTGACTCCGTTCCCGTGCCCACCCATGTGCTGCGCCCCGGCAGCCTGGCCTACGACATGATGTACGGCCCGGCGGCGCAGGGTTTCCTCGACTGGGCCCGCCAGCATGGCGCCGTGCCGCGCGACGGCCTGGGCATGCTGGTGGAGCAGGCCGCCGAGGCCTTTGCCCTGTGGCGCGGCGTGCGCCCGCCATCGGCCCAGGTGCTGGCCGAACTGCAGGCGGCGGCGTGAGCGGACCGCAGCCATGAAAGCCCTTTTGCGCTGGCTGGGCCTGGTGGTGGTGGCCCTGGTGGGCCTGCAGCTGTTTTTTGTGGCGCGCATCGCGCTGATGGCCTGGGTTGCCCCCGAATCCACCACCTTCCAGCGCTCCGAAATCTGGGCGCAGGTGGCCAGCAAGGGCGATGTGCGCTGGCGCCAGCAGTGGCTGCCCTACGCCCAGATTTCCGACCACCTCAAGCGCGCCGTGATCGCGGCCGAAGACGGCAGTTTCGTCACCCACGACGGCGTGGACTGGAACGCCATCGAAAAAGCCTGGGAGCGCAACGCCCAGGCCGAGGCGCAGATCGCCCGGGCCCAGGCCCGCGCGCCCGACAAGCCCGTGCGTGCGCCCAGGATACGGGGCGGCTCCACCATCACCCAGCAGCTGGCCAAGAACCTGCTGCTCTCGGGCGAGCGCACGCTGCTGCGCAAGGGCCAGGAGTTCGTGCTGACCGTGCTGCTGGAGCAGATTTTACCGAAGCAGCGCATCCTGGAGATCTACCTCAACAGCGTGGAATGGGGCGACGGCGTGTTTGGCGCCGAGGCCGCGGCTCAGCATTACTTTCGCAAGCCGGCCGCGCGCCTGTCGCCGCAGGAAGCCGCACGCCTGGCCGTCATGCTGCCCGCGCCCAAGCGCTTCGAGAAGACCCCCGGCTCGGCCTACCTGGCTGGGCGCACGCGCACCATCCTGGCACGCATGGGCAGTGCCGAGCTGCCCTGATCCGTGGCCCGGCGAACGCCTACTTCTTGCGCCGCTGGCCGATAGGCCGGGCGGGCGGCTTGGGCGCCAATCCCAGCGCGGCGCGGGCCAGGGCGTCGGCCTCGGCATTGCGGTGGCGCGGAATCCACTGCAGTTGCACCGGCCCGAAGGTCTGCAGCAGGCGGCGCGCCTGGTCAAAAAGGTCTTGCAGCCGCGCAATCGGCACCACGGGCGTGCCGCCGAGTTGCTCCACCACGATGCTGCTGTCGCTGTGCACCTGCAGCGCGCTGGCCCCGCGCGCCTGCAACTCAGCCAAGGCCAGCAGCAGGGCCCGCAACTCGGCCTCGTTGTTGCAACCCGTGGTGTGCGTGGCCTGCGCAAAGGTGTGGCGCGCGCCGTCGGGCGCGCAGAGCACCACGCCCAACCCCATGCGGCCGGGGTTGGGCATGGCGCTGCCGTCGCAGTGGACGACCCAGGGGCGGGCCGATGCCGGCTCCAGCGCCGCAGTCATGGCGCGGGTTGCACGGGCCGCCGCATTGCGCCCGGCCGCCGTCGCGGGATGGCCATCAGCGGTAAAACGCTTCCACCTTGCCCTTGAGCTTGATCAGCAGCGGCTTGCCCTTGCGATCAAGCGTCTTGCCCGCAGGCACCTTGACCCAGCCTTCGCTGATGCAGTATTCCTCGACATCGAAGCGGTCCTTGTCATTCAGGCGGATGCCGATGTCGTGCTCGAACACGGCGGCCACATGGTGGGGGCTGCGCGGGTCGATGGACAGGTGGTCGGGCAGCGGGGGAGCGGAAGTGGCTTCGGTCATGGAAATCCTGCAAAGGCTGAATGCACAAAAGCGGGCATTGTCCCGGATTTGGTTTCGGTGCACTGCGCCCGGCCCGTATCATCACCCCATGCCCGCCACGCTGGGAGCGCTTCTTTTCGGCGGCACCTTGCCTGCCTCAAAACACTCCCGCCACGCGACTGGCAAGCGGTAGCAGCCACTCCTTCAATAGCACATGAGAATTCTGGGAATTGACCCCGGTCTGCAGACCACGGGCTTCGGCCTGATCGATGTGGACGGCCACCGGCTGGGCTATGTGGCCAGCGGCACCATCCGCACCACCGCGCTGGCCCTGGGCGACCTGCCCGGCCGACTGAAGGTGCTGTTCGACGGCATCAGCGAGGTGGCGGCGCGCTACCAACCCGACGTGGCCACCGTCGAGATCGTCTTCGTCAACGTCAACCCCCAGTCCACGCTGCTGCTGGGCCAGGCCCGTGGTGCGGCCATTACCGCCCTGGTGGCCAGCAACCTGCCCGTGGCCGAATACACCGCGCTGCAGATGAAAAAGGCCGTGGTCGGCCACGGCCGCGCCGCCAAGACCCAGGTGCAGGAAATGGTGCGCCGCCTGCTGCAGCTGCCCGGCCTGCCCGGCACCGACGCCGCCGATGCGCTGGGCATGGCCATCACGCACGCGCACGCCGGCGCGGCCATGGCGCGGCTGGGCGAAGCGGCCACGCTGCAGCGGCGCCAGCACGCGATGTACAAGGGCGGGCGCAGCTACTGAAGCAGCCCGGTGCCGCGCACCTTGGGATGACCTGCATGACCCTCGCGAGTCGGTGGTAGTGCGGATGGGGATGGGCCACAAGGCGTCTTTTTGCAGCCAATAGCTCGGCTATTGGCAAGAAAAGCAACGCAGTGGAGCGCCCGATGCCGCGCTATCACCGACCGCAGGGAGTTATGCAGGTCATCCCTTGAGCAATCACCCTGCTGCCCGCGCGTCCCTAAAATCAGCCCCATGGTCCACCCACCCGCCCCAGCGCCCCAAGCGGTGCCCACCTCGGCGCCCGCACCTTCACCCAGCCATCCCGCACGGCCCGAGGTGATCGCTGGCTTCCTCTTCGTGAAAATTCCGGTGGGCCGGCGCAATGTCCCAGACCCCTTGCACCACCGCGAGGACACCATCGACCAGATGCTGCGCTCGCAGGACCTGGGGCTGGTGGTGGGCTGGGGCGATTCGCTCGGTGAACGGCGCCCCGACGGACTGCGGCCGCCGGCCCATATCCGCATCGACATCAACGCCGGCGACCTGCACGCCGCCCGCTGCGCCCTGCGTGCCTTGCTGCCCACACTGGGGGCGCCCGCCGGCACCGAAATCCACTACATCGTGGCGGGGCACCACCTGCAGGACATTGCCCGCGAAACCGGTTGGCAGCTGGAACAGGTCGTTTGACCCCCTGCAAAATCGGCCGCACTCCCTGCCAGCAAAGCGCCAATTGCGATTGATTCAACAGCAATTGACAGCCCCGTTCAGCGCCCGAGCCCGCGCTTGAGCTCCTGGAGCAGCAACAGCACCTGGTTGGATGCGTGGCGGCAGCGGCTGTCGAGCAGCTGGGCCGCAGTGGCCTGATCGCCGGCCTGGAAGCTGGTGACCACCGCCGCCGCCTGCTGGTGAAAATACCGGTGCCGCGCCTCCAGCATCTCGAAGGCCGGGTAATGCCCCAGCCGCGCACGGCCCGCACCGTTGAGCCAGCGGCCCAGGTCGCAGCGGTCATCCTGGCAGATACGGTCGGGGTGCATGACTTCTTCGGAGCGACCATTGACCATGTCCTGCAACTGCAGGCGCCAACGCTCGTGACTGGCAATGGCCGCGTCGATGTCGATCTCGGTCATCAGCATGGCGGCGTACTCTTCATCCAGCACCAGCTCGCTGCCGTTGTCTTCCACGGCCCAGGTGGTTTCAGGGCTGGCGGCATCCTGCTCACGCATCCGGAAAAATCGGCTGAAAAAACCCATACGCCCCCCTCATGCAAGGTGTCCACCGCCCATCGCTCAGAGTGTGGCGGCAGTGGATTTGAAACATTTTGTGATCAGCCCGGTGTTTTGGCTACCAAAAAATGACGGATCCGGCGTGTCGGCGGCCGGCGACCTTGCCGCAAGACCTGGATCCCGCCGCTCCGCCAGCAGCCAGGGCGCAGCGCGCCGACAATCGGGCCATGACTACTGCCCAACGCCCCGCCCTTTCCATGCTTGACCTGGTCGCCGTGCGCGAAGGCGGCACCGTCGCCCAGGCGCTGCAGATCGCCCTGCGCACCGCGCAACACGCCGAAGCGCTGGGTTTTGCGCGCTACTGGCTGGCCGAGCACCACAACATGGCCGGCATTGCCAGCTCGGCCACCGCCGTGCTGGTGGGGCATATCGCCGGGGGCACGCAGCGCATCCGCGTGGGCTCGGGCGGCGTGATGCTGCCCAACCACGCGCCGCTGGTGGTGGCCGAGGCCTTTGGCACACTGGCCGAGCTGTACCCCGGCCGCATCGACCTGGGCCTGGGTCGCGCGCCCGGCACCGACCCGGCCACCATGCGCGCCCTGCGCCGCAGCCGCGTGGAAACCGCCGATGATTTTCCGCAGGATGTGGCCGAGCTGCAGCGCCTGCTGGCACCGGCCACACCCGACCAGCGCCTGATTGCCATGCCCGGTGCGGGCACCAACGTGCCCATCTGGCTGCTGGGCTCCAGCCTGTTTTCGGCACAGCTGGCGGCCGAACGCGGCCTTCCCTATGCCTTTGCCTCGCATTTCGCGCCGCGCCTGCTGCACCAGGCGCTCGATCTGTACCGCAAACTGTACCGGCCGTCCGCTGCGTGGCCCCGGCCTTATGTGGTGATTGGCGTGCCCCTGATCGCGGCACCCACCGACGCCGAAGCCGATTTCCTGGCCAGCAGCACCTACCAGCGCGTGCTGGGCATTCTCACGGGCGACCGCCGCCGCCTGCTGCCGCCCATCGAGAACTTTGCCGCGCGCCTGCAACCGCAAGAGCGCGCCGCCATCGGTGACTTTCTGGCCGCCGCCGTGATCGGCGGGCCCGACACGGTGCGCGCCGGCCTGGCCCACCTGCGCCAGGCCACGGGTGCGGACGAATTCATGCTGGTCAGCGACGTGTTCGACCCGGCGCTGCGCCTGCGCTCCCTGGACATTGCGGCGCAGGCCGTCGCCGAGATGGCCTGAAGCCCCGGCTGCACAGTACAGCGTCACAGGCAGCATCACGGGCAGCGGCTACCATCACGGGCTGGCTTATTGCGCCTGACAGCTCCTCCGGTTCACCCCCCACATGCCCGCTTTTTCTTTTGAAGCCCTGGACGCCCAGGGCCAGACCCGCAAGGGCCTGATGGAAGCCGACACGGCCAAGTCGGCCCGCAGCCTGCTGCGGGCCCAGGCGCTGGTGCCCCTGAGCGTGGAACCCGTGCAAACCGGCCAGTCGCGCGATGGCGCCCCCGCCGGCCTGGGGCAGCGCCTTTTCACGCGGCCGGTGCTGGGCGCTTCGGCCCTGGCCATCTGGACACGCCAGCTGGCGGGGCTGGTGGCCTCGGGCCTGCCGCTGGAGCGCGCCCTTGCCGCCCTGTCGGAGGAAGCCGACGACGAGCGCCAGCGCCATCTGGTGGCGGCCTTGCGCGCCGAGGTGAACGCCGGTGCCCCCTTTGCCCGCGCGCTGGCCCAGCATCCGCGCGAGTTTTCCGACATCTACTGCGCCGTGATCGGCGCGGGCGAGCACAGCGGCAACCTCGGCCTGGTGCTGGAGCGCCTGGCCGACGACCTCGAAGAGCGCCAGGCCCTGCAGGCCAAGCTGATGGGCGCGGCGCTGTACCCGGCCATCGTCACCCTGATCGCCATCGCGATCGTGCTGTTCCTGGTGAGCTACGTGGTGCCGCAGGTGGCCAGCGTGTTTGCCGGCACCAAGCGCGCCCTGCCCTTTCTCACCGTGGCCATGCTGGGCCTTAGTGCCATGGTGCGCAGCTACGGTTGGTTGATGCTGATTGCTTCCATTTTGATAGCTATAGGCGCTCGCTGGATTTTGACTTTCGAGCATTTTCGCCAAAAGTTTGATGCCGCCTGGCTGAACTTGCCGCTGGTGGGCAAGCTGGCGCGCGGCTACAACGCGGCGCGCTTTGCCAGCACGCTGGCCATGCTGGCCAGCGCCGGCGTGCCCATTCTCAAGGCCCTGCAGGCCGCCGCCGAAACCCTGAACAACCGCGCGCTGCGCGCCGACGCGCTCGATGCGCTGGTGCTGGTGCGCGAGGGCGCCCCGCTGGCCTCGGCGCTGGCGCAGAAAAAGCGCTTCCCCGGCCTGCTCGCCATGTTCGCGCGCCTGGGCGAGCAGACCGGCCAGCTGCCGGTGATGCTGCAACGCGCCGCCACCCAGCTGTCCAACGACGTGCAGCGCCGCGCCATGCAGCTGGCCACCATCCTGGAGCCGCTGCTCATCGTGGCCATGGGCCTGATCGTGATGCTGATCGTGCTGGCGGTGCTGCTGCCCATCATCCAGCTTAACCAGTTCGTGAAATAAGGTGCACCCCCCTGAGGCGCTGCGCGCCTTCACCCCCTCTCTCGCCTCGCTGCGCGATGCGGGAGGGGGGACGCCGCCAGTGCGGCGGGGCGGCCCTTGCGCGGCGGCCGCTGATCTGGGCCACGCCAGTTGCAAAAGCTGCGGGTGGCGCGCAACGCAATCGATGGTTTTCAAGGAGATTCCATGGCGGTAACCCTGGACGACAAGCTGGTGGTGGCGATCTCGTCACGCGCCCTGTTCGATTTTGAAGAAGAAAACCGCATCTTCGACCCCGACCACCCCCAAGGCTACATGCAGCTGCAGCTCGACCGACTGGATGATCCGGCGCGGCCCGGCGTGGCGTTTTCGCTGGTCAAGAAGCTGCTCGCCTTCAACGAACCCGCGCAGCAGCGGGTGGAGGTGGTGGTGCTGTCGCGCAACGATCCGGTCAGCGGCATGCGCGTGTTTCGCTCGGCCAAGGCCCACGGGCTGGCGTCGGTGCAGCGCGGCGTCTTCACGCAGGGGGCGGCGCCGTTTCGCTACCTGCGGCCCCTGGGCGCGCACCTGTTTCTCTCGGCCAACGCCGCCGACGTGAACGAGGCCCTGGCCATGGGCTTCCCGGCGGCGCAGGTGGCCACGCAGTCGGTCCAGGCCAGCGCTGCCCACCCGCACGAAGTGCGCATCGCCTTTGACGGCGACGCCGTGCTGTTTTCTGACGAGGCCGAGCGGGTCTTCCAGGCCGCCGGGCTCGACGCCTTCCAGGCCCACGAGGTCGAAAAGGCCCTGTTGCCCCTGCCCCCCGGACCCTTCAAGCCCTTTTTGTCGGCCCTGCACCGCCTGCAGCAAAGCGGCGCACCGTCCATGCGCATCCGCACCGCCCTGGTCACGGCGCGCGGCGCGCCCGCGCACGAACGGGCCATCCAGACGCTGATGAGCTGGAAAATCGCGGTCGATGAAGCCATGTTTCTGGGCGGCATGCCCAAGGGCGAGTTCCTGCGCGAGTTCGAACCCGACTTTTTCTTTGACGACCAGACCGGCCATGTCACCTCCGCGGCCCGCCATGTGCCGGCGGGCCATGTGCGCAGCGGTATCGCCAACCAGGGCACCCTGCCCGCCGGATGAGCATGTCGGCATGCATGGCATCCGCATGCAACCAGGGCGCCCCGCCAAAGAGTGCAACACCCGGTGAAAGCCTGCGCCCGCAGCGTTGCAAATGGGCTTTGTGGCCGCAGGTATGCCACCATCGCCCCTGTTCGATCCGAGGAGTTTTGCGCATGAAAATCCCACTGGCCCTGCTGGCCGCCCTGGGCTGCAGTCTGGCGCTCGCCAACCCGCCGGGGGTCGCCGCGCGCGCGCAGGCGGCTGCCAGCGCCCCGGCCCAGGCCCCGCTGACCAAGGGCGAGATCAAGGCCATGCAGGAATTCAAGATGCTCGACTTCAACGGCGACGGCAAGCTCAGCCGCAGCGAAGTGGTGCTTTTTCCCCGCCTGGCCGCTGCCTTTGACGGTGCCGACACCGACCACGACAACTTCGTGTCGTACGCCGAAGTGCGGGTTTTTGCCGCCAAACACCGCGCCGAACGCAAGCGCAAGCGGGCCGCACAGGCAGAGGTGGCATCGGGCACCCCTTCCGTCAAGCCATGAGGCAACAGGGCGACCAGGCATTTCACGTGGGAAACGCCATCTAGCGCTTGTACAAAAAGCGCCTGAAGCTATTTCATCCATAGCAAAATGGGAAAATTTCCGCGCACTGCATGCCCGCAGCGCGGCTCGGGACCAAGAGCCCCCCACTGAATGAACTCCAGCCACTGCGTGGATAGTGGTTTCTTGGGCGGCTACGGCGGATCCTCGCCCGTGTCTTTTTCTGCACCTGCATCCCGTCGCGGTGGCCCCCCCCCGGGGACGGAAGGTTTGTCGGGTTAGCGCACGATGGCGCCCTCGCGCCAGTGGTCCGTGATGAGGAGCGGGATGGCTTTGCAGCCTCTCCGTACATTCATGACGGTAAAAGAAGGGGTTCACCTGGCAACCTGGCTGCCGCACCCACCCGCTTGCGCCGGCCTTTTACAGAAAGCGCTCCAGCAGACGCCGGGAATGCCGGTCCAGCACCGTGGTGTCCGGCACCCGAAACTGCATGCCGTCGCCCGCGGCAATCAGCAGGCGGGTGCGCCCGCCCAGGCGGCGGATGTCTTCTTCGGCCTTCAGCACGAACTGGGCCGGGCCCTTGTCGGTCTCGACGGTCCAGGTGCTGGGCGTGGAGAAACTCGAAACAGAAACGATCTGGTGGATAGTGGGTACAAACTCCCGCACAGCCAGTTCTTCATCGACCAGGTGGCGTGCCGCCTCGGGCAGCTGATCGAACCGGTCCAGCCAGACCAGCTCATGGCCATCCGGGCCCACGAGCGAAAGGCCTTCGGACGGCGCCGCGATCGGAAACGCGCGCACGGGCGTCACGCCCTCGTGGAGGGTGCCGTCCGGCTGGGTCAGAACCAGGCGGCCATGGGAATTGCGGTGCAGTCGCAGCGGAACAATGGATGTCGTCATGGTCAGCTTCCGGCCGGTTCAAGAATTGCCGGCGGGGTGCGCCGGGTGCAGCAGGCCGCTGTCAATGATGACGCCAGCGGCCTGGGCGTCTTCTTCGGCGCGGCGGGCCTGAGCTTCGTACAGGCGCCAGTAGGCGCCCTGCTTTTCCATGAGTTCATCGTGCGGCCCGACCTCGACCACCTCGCCACGGTCCATGACCACCAGGCGGTCGGCCTTGCGCAGGGTGGACAGGCGGTGGGCAATGGCGATGGTGGTACGGCCCTGCACCAGGTTGTCGAGCGCCTTCTGGATTTCCTTCTCGGTTTCGGTATCGACGGCCGAGGTGGCTTCGTCCAGGATCAGGATGCGCGGGTCGATCAGCAACGCGCGGGCAATGCTGATGCGCTGGCGCTCGCCGCCCGACAGGCCCTGGCCGCGCTCGCCCACCAGCGAGTCGTAGCCATGCGGCAAACGCAGAATGAACTCGTGCGCATGGGCGGCGCGGGCGGCCGCCACGATCTCCGCGCGCGAGGCATCGGGCTTGCCGTAGGCAATGTTCTCGGCAATGGTGCCGAAAAACAGGAAGGGCTCCTGCAGCACCAGGCCGATATGGCGGCGGTAATCGGCCACGGCGAAGCGGCGGATATCCACCCCATCGACCTGGATGGAGCCATCGCTCACGTCGTAGAAGCGGTTGATCAGGTTGACCAGCGTGCTCTTGCCCGAGCCGCTGTGCCCCACCAGCCCGATCATCTCGCCGGGGCGGATGTCCAGCTCCAGGTGCTTGATGACGGCGCGGCTGCCGTAGCGAAAGCCCACGTTGCGCATCTGGATGGCGCCTTCGACGCGGGCCAGCTTCACCGGCTGGACCGGGTCGGGCACATTGCTGACATGGTCCAGGATGTCAAAGATGCGCTTGGCACCCGCAGCTGCCTTCTGTGTGACCGAGACGATACGGCTCATGGAATCGAGCCGGCCATAAAAGCGCCCGATGTAGGCGATGAAGGCCGTGAGCACACCCACGGTGATCTGGTTGCGCGACACCAGCCAGATGCCGAACGCCCAGACCACCAGCAGGCCGATTTCGGTGAGCAGCGATACCGTGGGCGTGAACAGGCTCCAGGTCTTGTTGAGCTTGTCGTTCACCTCCAGGTTGTGCTGGTTGGCGTCGCGAAACCGCTGGGCTTCGCGCTTTTCCTGGGCAAAGGCCTTCACGACGCGGATGCCGGGGATGGTGTCGGCCAGCACGTTGGTCACCTCGCTCCACACACGGTCGATTTTTTCGAAACCCGTGCGCAGGCGGTCGCGTACGGTGTGGATCATCCAGCCGATGAAGGGCAGCGGCACCAGCGTGACCAGCGCCAGCCAGGGGTTGATGGAAAACAGGATGGCCGCCGTCATGCAGATCATCAGCACATCGGTGATGAAATCGAGCGCGTGCAGCGACAGGAAGACGTTGATGCGGTCGGTTTCGGAGCCAATGCGCGCCATCAGGTCGCCCGTGCGCTTGCCACCAAAGTAGTCGAGCGACAGGCGCAAGAGGTGCTCGTAGGTGGTGGTGCGCAGGTCGGCACCGATGCGCTCGGACACCAGCGCCAGGATGTAGGTGCGCGCCCACGACAGCCCCCAGGCGGCCAGGGCCGACAGCAGCAGGCCACCCAGGTAGAGCAGCACCAGGCCGGGCTCGATCTGCTGGCCGTTCTGGAACGGGATCAGGATATCGTCCATCAGCGGGATGGTGAGGTAGGGAGGCACCAGCGTGGCCGCCGTGGAAGCCAGCGTGAGCGCAAAGCCCGTCGCCAGCTGCTTGCGGTAGGGCCGCGCGAAGCGCCACAGCCGCAGCAGCACCCAGGTGGAGGTCTGCGGGGGCTGGGCGCGCGCGCAGGCCGGGCATTCTTCGGTGTCGGGAGGCAGCGGGGTGTGGCACTGCGGACAGGTGGGCTCATCGGCCTCGTCCTGCGCCGCACCCGAAGCCAGGCTGCGGACCGTCGCCTGCTCGAAGCGCTGCACCAGGCGCAGGGCCTGGGGATGGTGCGCCAGGGTAAAGCGCCAGAGGGCCAGCCGCGCATCCGGGGCCTGCAGCTCCAGCGTGCCGACTCCGCCGTGGTCCTGCATGCGCAGCGCCAACCCGCTCGACAGCGGCCAGGCACGCCAGGCGGCAGTGCCGGGGTCGCAGGCCAGAATGCGCTCCGAAGTCACCACCACCCAGCCGGCGGCAAAGCGCAATTCGACACTCAGGTCAACCTGTAACGCGGCCAGCACGTTCTCTTGGGGAGCGAGCATGGCCCGCAAATCGGCCCCCTGGGGGCCAGAAAAGACACCGGAGGCGTCCACAGAATGGTGATGTTGCATAGGTTTTGGTTCTCTGCAGTCGGCGACACACAGCCACAAGCGTTGCAGGAGCCGGAATTTTGACCGAATCCCGGCGTGCCAGCGCAAACTGCACCGCCTCCTCCCCTTGATCGACAAAACGGGCGTCCAACCGGGCGCACAATTGCATTCCCTGTCCGGCCCGCCCGGTGCCCCTGAACCGCTCCGAAACATGGCAAAAATCGACGATATCCAACTCCTGCGCATCAACTACCTGCGCGGCCCCAACATCTGGACCTACCGGCCGGCACTGGAGGTCTGGCTGGACCTGGGTGTACTGGAAGACCACCCCTCCAACACCCTCCCCGGGCTCAATGACCGCCTCACGGCCTGGTTGCCCGCGCTGGAGGAGCACCACTGCGGCGTGGGCGAGCGCGGCGGTTTCCTGCAACGCCTGCAGGAGGGCACCTGGTGCGGCCATGTGCTGGAGCATGTGGTCATCGAGCTGCTCAACCTGTCGGGCATGCCCACGGGTTTCGGCCAGACCCGCAGCACGTCGGTGCGCGGCGTCTACCGCATGGTGTTCCGGGCACGGGACGAACAGGTGGCCCGCGTGGCGCTGGCCCAGGGGCACCGCCTGCTGATGGCCGCCATCAACGATGAACCCTTTGACGTGCGGGCCGCCGTGGCGCGGCTGCGCACCGAGGTCGATGACCGCTACCTGGGCCCCAGCACTGCCTGCATCGTGACGGCAGGCACGGACCGCGGCATTCCCCACATCCGCCTGAACGACGGCAACCTGGTGCAACTGGGCTACGGCGCCCGCCAGCGGCGCATCTGGACGGCGGAGAGCGAATTCACCAGCGCCATCGCCGAAGGCATCGCCAGCGACAAGGACCTCACCAAGAGCCTGCTCAAGGCCTGCGGCGTGCCCATCCCGGACGGCCAGGTGGTCCACAGCCCCGCAGAGGCCTGGGAGGCCGCCGAGGACATCGGCCTGCCCGTGGTGGTCAAGCCCTCCGACGGCAACCATGGCCGCGGCGTCACGCTGGACCTGCGCAAGCAGGAAGACATAGCGGCGGCCTACCATGTGGCCTACCCCGAGGGCAGCGACGTGATGGTCGAGCGCTTCATTCCCGGCGACGAACACCGCCTGCTGGTGGTGGGCGGCAAGCTGGTGGCGGCGGCGCGGGGCGAGGTGGTCAGCATCACGGGCAACGGCCGGTCCACGGTGACCGAGCTGATCGACAGCCAGCTCAACTCCGACCCCCGCCGGGGCCACGAAGAAGAATACCCGCTCGAAATCATCGATGTGGCGACCGACGCCAAGGTGCAGCTCGAACTCAAGCGCCAGGACCTCAGCGCTGATGCGGTGCCCGCCGCCGGACGGCAAGTCGTGATCCAGCGCAACGGCAACGTGGCCGTGGACTGCACCGACGACGTGCACCCGGAAGTGGCCTACATCGCCCAGTTGGCCGCCAAGGTGGTGGGACTGGACATTGCCGGCATCGACATGGTGGCGCAAGACATCTCCCGCCCCCTGCACGAACAGGGCGGCGCCATTGTGGAAGTGAACGCCGGCCCCGGCCTGCTCATGCACCTCAAGCCCGCCGTGGGCACTCCCCGCCCTGTGGGCCAGGCCATCGTCGAGCACCTGTTCCCCGCCGAAGAACCCGAAGACGACGACACCGCGGGACGCATCCCGGTGGTGGGCGTGGCCGGCACGCGGGGCACCGCCACCATCGCGCGCCTGGTGGCCTGGCTGCTGCACCTGAGCGGACGGCACACCGGCCTGGCCTGCCGCGACGGCCTCTTTCTGGACCGCCGCTGCGTGGAGGCGGCCGACTGCGCCCACTGGGAAGCGGCCCACCGCCTGCTCATGAACCAGATGGTGCAGGCCGCCGTGATCGAGAACGACGCCCGCACCATCCTGCGCGACGGGCTGGCCTACGACCGCTGCCAGGTGGGCGTGGTCACCGACATGGAGGGCGCAGAAACGCTGGCCGAATTCGACATCCAGAACCGCGAGCAGATGACCAAGGTGCTGCGCACGCAGGTGGACGTGGTGCTGGAGGGCGGCGCGGCCGTGCTCAACGCCGCCGATCCGCAGGTGGCCGACCTGGCCCCGCTGTGCGACGGCGATGTGGTGCTGTATGCACAGGACGCCAGCCTGCCCGCCATCGTGGAGCACCGTGCCCGCAACCAGGGGCGCGCCGTGGTGCTGCGCAACCAGCACGTGGTGCTGGCCACCGGCAGTGCAGAACATGTGCTGGGCACGCTGTCCGAGCTCACGTTCGGGCGCAACGCCATCGTGCCCGACACCGATGCCCTGCTGGCCGCGATCGGCGCGGCCTGGGCGCTGGACATTGCCCCCGACCTCATCGGCGCCGGCATCAAGACATTCGAGCCCGAGCTGCCGCCCGTGAGCACCCTGCCCACCTGATGCCCACCCGTTGTTGATTCCATCGCCCTCGACCTGACCGGGGCCTGCCAGCCCTGATGGACCACAGAAAGACACTTCCATGGATGTATCCCGCACCCGGGCCCTGCGTGGCCCCAACCTCTGGAGCCGCCACATGGCCATCGAAGCCGTGGTGGCCTGCGCCGAATCCGAGCGCGCCATCGCCCGCATGGACGGTTTCGAAGCCCGGCTGCGGGCCCTGTTTCCGGCCATCGGCATGCTGCACCCCGAAGGCGGCAGCGGCGATGTCTCGCTCGCCCATGTGCTGCAGACGGCGGCGCTGGCCCTGCAGGCCCAGGCCGGCTGTCCGGTGACCTTTGCACGCACCACCGCCACCACCGATGCCGGTGTGTACCAGGTGGTTGTCGAATACAGCGAGGAAGCCGTGGGCCGGCAGGCGTTTGAAGACGCACAGCGCCTCGTCAACGCCGCGCTGGGCCAGGGCCAATTCGATGCCGAAGCGGCCATTGCCAATCTGCGCGAGCTCGATGAAGACGAGCGCCTGGGCCCCAGCACCGGCGCCATCGTCGATGCCGCCGTGGCCCGCGGCATCCCCTACCGGCGCCTCACGCGCGGCAGCCTGGTGCAGTTTGGCTGGGGCTCGAAGCAGCGCCGTATCCAGGCCGCCGAGATCGACTCCACCAGCGCCGTGGCCGAATCCATCGGCCAGGACAAGGACCTCACCAAGCGCCTGCTGCACGCGGCCGGCGTACCGGTGCCGCTGGGCCAGCCGGTGGACACTGTCGAGGAAGCCTGGGAAGTCGCGCTCAAGGTGGGTCTGCCCGTGGTGGTCAAACCGCAGGACGGCAACCAGGGCAAGGGCGTCACGGTCAACATCACCGACCGGGCCCAGCTCGAAGAGGCCTACCGCAACGCCGCCGACTACGGCACCGTGATGGTCGAGCGCTTTTTGCCCGGCCACGATTTCCGCTTGCTGGTGGTGGGCGACCAGCTCGTGGCCGCCGCCCGGCGCGAGCCCCCGCAGGTGCTGGGCGATGGCGAACGCACCGTGCGCGAGCTGGTGAACACCGTGAACCAGGACCCGCGCCGTGGCGAAGGCCACGCCACCTCGCTCACCAAGATCCGTCTCGATGACATCGCCGTGGCCCGCCTGGCCATGCAGAACCTCACGCCCGACTCCGTTCCGCCCAAGGGCCAGCGCGTCATCCTGCGCAACAACGCCAACCTGTCGACCGGCGGCACCGCCACCGATGTCACCGACGACGTGCACCCTGCCGTGGCCGCGCGCGCCGTGGCCGCCGCCCAGATGGTGGGCCTGCACATCTGCGGTGTGGACATGGTCGCCGAGACCGTGCTGCGCCCCCTCGAAGAGCAGGGCGGCGGCTTCGTCGAAGTGAACGCCGCCCCCGGCCTGCGCATGCACCTGGCCCCCAGCTACGGCAAGCCGCGCAATGTCGGCCAGGCCATGGTGGACCGCCTCTACGCCCATGGCGACGATGGCCGCATTCCCACCGTGGCCGTGACCGGCACCAACGGCAAGACCACCACGGCGCGCCTGATTGCCCACCTGTTCACCGCCCAGGGCCTGCGCGTGGGCATGACCAACACCGACGGCGTGTACGTGAACGGCCGCCAGATCGACAGCGGCGACTGCAGCGGACCCAAGAGCGCCCGCAACGTGCTGCTGCACCCCGAGGTGGACGCCGCCGTGTTCGAAACCGCGCGTGGCGGCATCCTGCGCGAAGGCCTGGGTTTCGACCGCTGCCAGGTGGCCGTGGTCACCAACATCGGCGCGGGCGACCACCTGGGCCTGAACTACATCACCACGGTGGAAGACCTGGCGGTGCTCAAGCGCGTGATCGTGCAGAACGTGGCCACCACCGGCTATGCCGTGCTCAATGCCACCGACCCCATCGTGGCCGCCATGGCCTCGTCCTGCCCCGGCAAGATCATCTATTTCGCCGCAGACCGCCACCACCCGGTGATGGCCACGCACCGCGCCCAGGGCCACCGCACCGTGTACGTGGATGGCGACTCGATCGTGGCCGCTGAAGGTTCGTGGCGCGAAACCATCCACCTGCGCGACGTGCCCATCACGCGCAACGGCAAGATCGGCTTCCAGGTCGAGAACGTCATGGCCTCGGTGGCCGCCGCCTGGGGCGCCGGCCTGCCCTGGCAGACCATCCGCCGCGGCCTCTCGGGCTTTGTGAACGACAGCGACAACGCCCCGGGCCGTTTCAACGTCATGGATTTCAAGGGTGCCACGGTGATCGCCGACTACGGCCACAACCCCGACGCCATGCGTGCCCTGGTACAGGCCGTCGAGGCCCTGCCCGCCAAGCGCCGCAGCGTGGTGATCAGCGGCGCCGGCGACCGCCGCGACGAGGACATCCGCGAGCAGACCGTGATCCTGGGCGCCGCCTTTGAAGACGTGATCCTCTACCAGGACGCCGCCCAGCGTGGCCGCGGCGACGGCGAAGTGATGGCCCTGCTGCGCGAAGGCCTGGCCGACGCCGTGCGCACCCAGCATGTCGAGGAAATCCGCGGCGAGTTCATCGCCATCGATGCAGCCCTCGATCGCCTGCAACCGGGCGACCTGTGCCTGGTGCTGGTGGACCAGGTGGAAGAGGCCCTCGCCCACCTGGCCCGGCGCTGCGCCGAAGCCGGGGTGGCTGGATGATGACCACCCGCTGCCGGGCCTTGGCAGCGGCAGGGCTGTTGGCCAGTGCCCTTATACCCTGCGCCGCGCTGGCGGCGTCGGGCGAAAAAATCGGCACGGTGGACACGGCCTTCCAATGGATTGGCCGCGACCACGACATCATCGTGGAAGCCTACGACGACCCCGGCGTGCAGGGTGTGACCTGCTATGTCTCGCGCGCCCGCATCGGGGGCGTCAAGGGCACGCTGGGCCTGGCCGAAGACCGCGCCGAAGCCTCGATCGCCTGCCGCCAGGTGGGGGCCATCAGCATCCCCCAGCCGCTCAGGAAGCAGGAAGAGGTGTTCAGCGAGCGCATGTCCATCCTGTTCAAGCGCCTGCGCATCGTGCGCATGGTGGACCCGGCGCGCAACACGCTGGTCTACCTGACCTATTCGGAAAAGCTGATCGACGGTTCGCCGCAGAACAGCGTCACGGCCGTGCCGGTGGACCGGGCCACGGCGATTCCGCTGCGCAAGTAGGTAGACAGGCGGACAGGCGAGCGGCAAGGCAACGACACCAAAAACAAAAGGGGCTCAGCAGGCCTCTTTTGTTTTTTTATGCATCAAATTGGCCTCCAGCGCTTATTCATCAAACGCTAGGAGCCATCAAAATCATCGCCAACATCACCGCTGGCTGGCAATCTGCCGCAGCGCCTGCTCGAACACCTCCACCGGCTGCCCGCCCTGAATCAGATGCCGGTCGTTCACGATGATGGCCGGCACCGAATGGATGCCATGCTGCAGGTAGAACTGCTCACGCTCGCGCACCTCTTCCGCAAAACGATCAGACGCCAATAGCTCACGCGCTTCATCCATATTCAGGCCCACCTCACCGGCCACGCGCACCAGCACCTCATGGTTGCTAGGGTCGTGCCCATCGGTGAAATACGCTTTGAACAGCGCGAGCTTAAGCTGTGGCTGCAAGCTGTTTTCTTCGGCCCAGTGCAACAGACGGTGCGCGTCGAAAGTGTTGTAGACACGGCTGCGCTTGCCCTTGCCGAAAGTGAATCCCAGCTCAGCTCCACGCGCCGCAATGGCTTCGCGGTTGCGCTCAAGTTGCTCAGGCGTGGAGCCATACTTCTCCTGCAGATGCTCGTTGATGTCCTGGCCCTCGGGGCCCATCTGAGGATTCAGCTCGAACGGCTGAAAGTGCATGTCAAGAGCTACTTCGCTCTTCAGGCGATCGGCAGCCTGCTCCAGCGCCTTGAGGCCGATGACGCACCAGGGGCAGGAGACATCGGAGACGAAATCGATCTTGAGGGTGGTGGTCATGGCGGGCTCGCAGAAAAGTGCAGGCCACAATGGTAGGCCCACGCATTGGCCTTTGCAGGCCGGGCTTTTAACCCAGCATCTCCCGCAACGCCGTCTTGGGCACCTTGCCATAGCTGTTCTTGGGCAAGGCGGGCACAAAACGGTACCGCCGAGGGCGCTTGAAGCGCGCAATGTGCGCCAGGCACAGCGCGTCCAGCGCATCCGGCGTCACCCCCTCATCGCCCACCACAAAGGCCACAGGCACCTCGCCCCACTCCGCATCCGGCTGCCCCACCACGGCCACCTCGCGCACCTGCGGGTGCAGCAGCAGCACTTCTTCGACCTCGCGCGGGTAGATGTTGGAGCCGCCCGAGATGATCACGTCCTTGGACCGGTCCTTGAGCGTGAGAAAACCGTCAATGTCCAGGCACCCCATGTCGCCGGTGTACAGCCAGCCATCGCGCAGTGTCTGGGCCGTGGCCTCGGGGTTGTTCCAGTAGCCGGGCATCACGGTTTCGCCGCGCACCACCACCTCGCCGGTCTCGCCTGCGGGCACAGGCTGGCCGGCCGCATCGACCACGCGCACCTCCACCAGCGACTGCGCCACGCCCACCGAAGCCATGCGCTCGGCCCAGCGCGGGTGGTGGCGGTCGGCCAGCTGCGCACGCGAGAGGGCGGTGATGGTCATGGGACTTTCGCCCTGGCCGTAGATCTGCACGAAACGGTTGCCCAGGGTGGCCAGCGCGGCGCGCAGGTCGTCGGCATACATGGGGCCGCCGCCGTACACGATGGTCTTGAAGCCCGCCACCTCCGCGCCCGTGGCCCGCACATGCTCGACCAGCCGGTGCACCATGGTGGGCGCGGCAAACAGCGTGAGCGGGCCCACCGAGGCGGCCAGCTGCACCAGTTCGGCGGGCTCGAAACCGCCCGACACGGGCACGACATGCCGCCCGCCGCGCAGCACCTGGGCGTAGTTGTAGAGCCCCGCGCCGTGCGACATGGGGGCGGCATACACCATGGCGTCGCCCGGGGCGATGTCGTCCACATCGGTGAAATAGCAGGCCGTCATGGCCAGCAGGTTGCGGTGCGTCTGCATCACGCCCTTGGGGCGGCCGGTGGTGCCCGAGGTGTAGAACAGCGAGGCCACATCCTGCGGCGCGCGGTCATGGACCTCCATGGGCGCATGCCGCACGGCAGCGGCATAGGCATCCGAGCCCAACACCAGCAGGCCGGCCTCCGGTGCACCGGCTTCGCGCGCGGCGGCAGCGAGCGCCTGCGACGCCAGCACCACGCGCGCACCGGAATCGGCCAGCACATGCGCCAGCTCCTTGGCATGCAGTTTGTAGTTGACCGGCACCGACACCGCGCCCGCCCACACAATGGCATGCAGAGCCTCCAGGTACTCCGGGCAGTTGGCGGCGTAGATGGCCACGCGGTCACCCGGCGCCACACCGCACTGCGTGCGCAGCCAGGCCGCCAGGGCCGCCGCGCGCGCACCCAGGGCGCCATAGCGCAGCACCACCTGGTCGCCGTGCAGCACGGCAGGTTGATCGGGGTAGCGCTGGGCGCTGCGGTGGAGCAGATGGGCAATGTTCATGGGGTGCGCTTCATCACGGAGGAATGCGGGGGAGCCTGCGCAACTGTAGGCGATAGGGCCTGCGGCACACACGCCGCGCCCCGCGGGGAAACCCGCAGCCACGGCATGCCGGGCGCGCCGCCAATTCCCCACAAACTGTGGCGTTGAAACGCGATTGCCTAGACTGCATATGCACGGTACACATCCGGCGCTGCCTTGGTTTCCTTGATTGCGTTGCGCCTGGTTTATTCGGCCCCCTTCCTTTTTACCGCTCCCCGGGAGCTGCAACGCATGACACTGGACCAGCAAAAATCCATCCTCACCATCGCCCTTCTGGCCGCATTTGCGGACGGTGACAAGGACGACGCCGAGCGCGAAGAAATCCGCCGCATCGCCCAGTCGCTGGCCGGCGACGCGGGCATGGCCGACCTGCCGCGCATCTACCAGGACGTGCTGCTCCAGCGCACCAGCTTGCAGGCCGCAGCCAGCGCCCTGAGCGAACCCATGCACCGCCAGCTCGCCTACGAAATGGCGGTGTGCGTGTGCGATGTGGATGGCCGCCAGACAGCGGCCGAGCGCGATTTTCTGGCCACGCTCAAAACATTGCTGCAACTGGGCACACCGCAGACCGACGTGTTTGACCAGGAAGCCGACGCGCTGGTGGCGGCGGCAGAAAAGGCTGTGCCCATGGCCATCCCTGCGGCAGCCCCGGTGGCCACGGCGGCGGTGGCCGCAGCCGCCCCTGCCGCTTCCGATGCGGGCCTGGACCAGTCCATCCTCCATTACGCCCTGCTCAACGGCGCGCTGGAGCTGCTGCCGCAGTCCTGGGCGTCAATGGCCATCATCCCGCTGCAGGTGAAGATGGTGTATGGCATCGGCAAGGCCCATGGCGTGGAACTGGACCAGGGCCACATCAAGGAGTTCATCGCCGCCGCTGGCGTGGGTCTGACCTCGCAATACCTGGAGCAGTTTGGCCGCAAATTGCTCGGAGGCCTGCTGGGCAAGGCAGCGGGCAAAACCATCGGCCGCATGGGCGGTGCCGCCACTGGTATGGCGTTTTCGTTTGCCACGACCTATGCGCTGGGGCAGGTGGCCCGGCGCTACTACGCCGGGGGCCGGGTCATGAGCACCACCATGCTGCGCGACACGTTCCAGAACCTGCTCGGCCCCGCCAAGCAGCTGCAAACACAATACCTGCCACAGATCCAGCAAAAGGCCGCAACGCTGGACGCCGGCCAGATCCTGGCGCTGGTACGGGGAGCGTAGGTCGGGGGGCAAGGTATCGCCCACAAATTGCTATCCGATTAATAGCTTGAAGCGCTTTTTTATAAGCGTTTCAAGCTATTTTCATTCAGAAAATACGCCTGTCGGCGGTTGCCCTGGTGCGGCGGCCGCGCGCTGGGGCGGGCAGACGCTGC
Source organism: Acidovorax sp. GW835-FHT14B10 (assembly GCF_058793725.1). Taxonomy (NCBI): domain Bacteria; kingdom Pseudomonadati; phylum Pseudomonadota; class Betaproteobacteria; order Burkholderiales; family Comamonadaceae; genus Acidovorax; species Acidovorax sp. GW835-FHT14B10. Next base: position 18,444 of record NZ_JBXAGC010000031.1, on the reverse strand, counting down.
TGCGCCGTTGCAACACCGCTGCACAGGCCCATGGCGGGCACATCGGCACATGCCGGAATCGGCCTGCACGCCACCACGGACCCTGCAGAAATATCCGCCCCCCTGCCGTCACGGTGTGTGGCGACCGCCGAGGGTCTTGCGCTGCTGGTGTTTGGGGTGGGGTGCCCACTGCTGCAATGGCCCCAGGCGGTGGAATGGGGCGTGGTGGCGGCATTTTTTCTGCCCAGCTGCGCGGTGCCCGGGCTCCATGGCAATGCCTGCTGCATGCCGATACCCACAAGCAGATTGCACGCGCCCTGACCACCACGCACACCCTGAACGCAGCCTGCGCTCTGCTGGCGCGGCAGGCCAGCGCCGGGAAGCGGCGGTGATCAGGCTGGGAACTTGAAACGGCGTCCTCCCCACGGTCGCATTGCAGTTGACTGCATTAATGGGTTTCAGCGCTTTCTGGCATTGCGCAAGCAGCTATTTTTCAATAGCAATCCGTTACCACCAGAGACAGTGAACCGGCAGGAAGAGCCCACCGGGCCGGTGCAACCCTGCAAGGTGACCGCCTGCCGCTGCATTCTCCCTCCCCAAAATCCCCCATCCGCCAGGGGACGTCTTGAAACGGCCACAAATGCCTCTATCATTAGCACTCGCCTCAAACGAGTGCTAACAAGGCGCTTGTCGCGAGGAAGTTTGGTGGTGTTCGCAGTGCGGGCGCCTTTTCATCCGGCTTTTTATTTCAGTCAACAGGAGCAATGCAATGAACCTTCGCCCTCTGCACGATCGCGTGATCGTCAAGCGTATCGAAAGCGAAACCACGACCGCCTCCGGCATCGTGATCCCCGACAACGCCGCTGAAAAGCCCGATCAAGGTGAAGTGCTGGCCGTCGGCCCCGGCAAGAAGAACGACAAGGGCGAGCTGATCGCCCTGAACGTGAAGGTCGGTGACCGCGTTCTGTTCGGCAAGTACTCGGGCCAGACCGTCAAGGTCAAGGGCGACGAGCTGCTGGTGATGAAGGAAGACGACCTGTTCGCCGTTGTCGAGAAGTAATTGCTACTGCGCGGCCCACATGCGTCGTTGGGCGGTGCTCGGAATCCTCACGTACGGGAAGTACGTTCCGGTTCCTGCGCTCCGTCCGCCTAGCCTGTGAGCCGCTCGCTACGCAATTCTTTTCTCGACTCAGTCATCTGTTTCACGAATTTTTAGATTTCTCTAGGAGCCAAACATGGCAGCAAAAGACGTAGTTTTCGGCGGCGAAGCCCGCGCACGCATGGTTGAAGGCGTGAACATCCTGGCCAACGCGGTCAAGGTCACCCTGGGCCCCAAGGGCCGCAACGTGGTGCTGGAGCGCTCGTTCGGCGCCCCCACCGTGACCAAGGACGGTGTGTCCGTGGCCAAGGAAATCGAACTCAAGGACAAGCTGCAGAACATGGGCGCCCAGCTCGTGAAGGAAGTGGCCTCCAAGACCAGCGACAACGCGGGTGACGGCACCACCACCGCCACCGTGTTGGCACAAGCCATCGTGCGCGAAGGCTTCAAGTACGTGGCCGCCGGCATCAACCCCATGGACCTCAAGCGCGGTATCGACAAGGCTGTTGCAGCCCTGGTGATCGAGCTGAAGAAGGCTTCCAAGCCCACCACCACCTCCAAGGAAATCGCCCAGGTCGGTTCGATCTCCGCCAACTCCGACGAAACCATCGGCAAGCTGATCGCTGACGCCATGGACAAGGTCGGCAAGGAAGGCGTGATCACCGTGGAAGACGGCAAGTCGCTCGACTCCGAACTGGACGTCGTGGAAGGCATGCAGTTCGACCGTGGCTACCTGTCGCCCTACTTCATCAACAACCCCGAAAAGCAATCCGCGATTCTGGACAACCCCTTCGTGCTGCTGTTCGACAAGAAAATCAGCAACATCCGCGACCTGCTGCCCACGCTGGAGCAAGTGGCCAAGGCCGGCCGTCCGCTGCTGATCATTGCCGAAGAAGTCGAAGGTGAAGCCCTGGCTACCTTGGTCGTGAACACCATCCGCGGCATCCTGAAGGTCGTGGCTGTGAAGGCTCCTGGCTTCGGCGACCGCCGCAAGGCCATGCTGGAAGACATCGCCATCCTGACGGGCGGCAAGGTCATCGCCGAAGAAGTGGGCCTGACCCTCGAGAAGGTGACCCTGGCCGACCTGGGCCAGGCCAAGCGCATCGAAGTGGGCAAGGAAAACACCATCATCATCGACGGCGCCGGTGCTGCCGCTGACATCGAAGCCCGCGTCAAGCAAGTGCGCGTGCAGATCGAAGAAGCCACGTCCGACTACGACCGCGAAAAGCTGCAGGAACGCGTGGCCAAGCTGGCCGGCGGTGTGGCCGTGATCAAGGTGGGCGCTGCCACCGAAGTCGAAATGAAGGAAAAGAAGGCCCGCGTGGAAGACGCACTGCACGCAACGCGCGCAGCGGTGGAAGAAGGCGTTGTGGCTGGTGGTGGCGTGGCCCTGCTGCGTGCCAAGCAAGCCGTGGGCGACACGGTCAAGGGCGACAACGCCGACCAGGAAGCCGGTATCAAGCTGGTGCTCAAGGCCATCGAAGCCCCCCTGCGTGAAATCGTGAACAACGCCGGTGGTGAAGCCTCGGTGGTGGTGAACGCTGTGTTGGCCGGCAAGGGCAACTACGGTTTCAACGCCTCGAACGACACGTACGGCGACATGCTCGAACTGGGCATCCTGGACCCCACGAAGGTCACCCGCACGGCCCTGCAGAACGCCGCTTCCGTGGCATCGCTGCTGCTGACGACCGAAGCCATGGTGGCCGAGGCTCCGAAGGAAGAAGCCGCTGCCGGCGGCGGCATGCCCGACATGGGCGGTATGGGTGGCATGGGCGGCATGGGCATGTAATTACCTGGCCCCTGCGCAGCCGCCCTGGCTGCGCAGCCCCACAAAAAGCCCGCAGGTCTTACGGTCTGCGGGCTTTTTTCATGTCATGCGGCGAAGGGCTCGCCGTAGGTGTTGGACGATGCTTCGCCGGGCTGCACCCACCAGTACAGCAGCACCAGAAAGCCGATGCCGCTCAGCAACAGCAGCTGCCACCAGCCGGTGCGACCAATGTCGTGCAGGCGGCGCGTGCCCACGGCCAATGCCGGCAACAGCAGCGCCAGCGAGGCCAGCGCGTAGACCATGTCGCCCAGCAGGCTGGCGACGATCATCACGATCACCTGGAACAGAAAAAACCACCAGTATTCGGACCGTGAAGCACGACCCGAAAAAGTAGCGTACTGTCCCAGGCACGACTGGATTGCCTGAACAAAATCCATGGTGAAACCCCTCTCTTGGTGGAATGTTGACGGACGGCTGGCGAATGCCCCAGGACATGATAGGAGGACCGTGCGACAAGCAGATATGCAGAAGGCTCCGCGGCCGGGGCACTGCGACAGCATCTATCGCTCAGCCCAAGGACGCTACTTATTGAACAGCTGCCAGCGCTTGACCAACAAGCGCCATGGGTTGTTTTTATCAAAATAAAAATCAAAAGGACTGGCGTGCGTCCTGCCCTGGCACCTTAAGCCATTCTTCATGCCCGCCTTGCACCATGGCGGCATGAACACCCCACACACCCCCTCTCTCGTGCGCATGGCCGCGCTGCTGGCGCTGGCCTTCGCCCTGGCGCCGGCCCGCGCCGCCGACACCACCGCTGCCTCGCAGATGCAGCGCTGGAGCGATGTCTCCGGCAAACCCGTCAGCGCCGAGCGCGGCCGCGTGTTCTTCAACAGCCGCCATGGCGGCGAGTGGTCGTGCGCCTCGTGCCACGGCAATCCGCCCACCACGTCCACCCGCCACGCCAGCACGGGCAAGACCATCGCCCCGCTGGCGCCCGCGTTCAACCCCGAACGCTTCACCGACACCGCCAAGGTGGACAAATGGTTTCGCCGCAATTGCAAGGACGTGCTGAGCCGCGAATGCACCGCCGTCGAAAAGGCCGATGTGCTGGCCTGGTTGCTGCAGCTCGATGCCCACAACCCGCCCCAGGCCGCCAAGGACAAACCATGAACCGCACCGCCTTCACCATGGCGCGCACCACCCCGCTCGTGCGCACCGCTCGCCGGTCAGCCACCCTGCTGGCCCTCGCTTGCGCCCTGCCCGCTGCCTGGGCCGACAGCCGCGAGATGCCCGCCAGCGCCATGCTGCCGGCCTACCGGCAGGAGTGCGCCGCCTGCCACATGGCCTACCCGCCCGGCATGCTGCCGGCCAGCGCGTGGATCCGCATGATGAAGGGGCTGGACCAGCACTACGGCACCAACGCCTCGCTCGACCCTGCCATGGTGGGCCAGATCAGTACCTGGCTGCAGGCCCATGCCGGCACCACCAAGCGCGCGCGCGAGGCCCCGCCGCAAGACCGCATCACCCAATCCGCCTGGTTCGAGCGCAAGCACCGCGAGGTGAAACCCGCCGTCTGGAAGCGCACCGCCGTGGGCAGTCGCGCCCACTGCATGGCCTGCCACACCCGCGCCGACCAGGGCGACTTTGACGACGACCGCGTCCGCATTCCGAAGAGAGAACTGCCATGACATCCGACACCCTTTCCACCCCATCGCCCTCCACTGCTTCAGCGCCCTCCACGGCCCCAACGCAGACGCCCCGGCCCGCCACCCGCCGCGTGGTCGATGCCACCACGCGCATGCTGCACTGGCTGATGGCGCTGAGCTTCACGGCGGCCTATATCACCGCCGACGGCGAACGCTGGCGCCTGGTACACGTCACGCTGGGCTACACGCTGGCGGGGCTGGTCGTGGCACGCCTGCTGTGGGGCTTGTTCGGGCCGCGCCAGGCCCAGCTGTCGGTGCTGTGGCGCAAGCTGCAGGGCGTGCCGACGTGGCTGAAGTCCCTGGTGGCCGTGCGCTCGCCCGGTGCGCTGCAGGCCACCTGGCGCCCGGGGCAGAACCTGCTGATGGCGCTGGCCGTGGCGCTGATCCTGGCGCTGGTGGTACCGCTCACCCTCAGCGGCTATGCCGTGTGGGACGAATGGGGCGGCGAATGGCTGGAGGAAGTGCACGAGTTCTTCGGCAACACCCTGCTGTTCGTGGTGCTGGCCCATATCGGCCTGATCGCGCTCCTGAGCGTGCTGCGCCGCAAGAACCAGGCGCTGCCCATGCTGACGGGCCGTGTGCCAGGCTCCGGGCCCGATCTGGCGAAAAGCAACCACGGCGGAATCGCCGCGCTCGTCCTGGCCTGCGTGCTGACCTTCTGGGCGTGGCAGTGGAACCAGGCGCCCCAGCAGCCCGCCACCGATGCCACGCGCTGGAGCGAGAATCACCACCATGGCGACGACTGACTGAAAGCCTCTTCCATGCGCATCCTGCTGGCCGAAGACGACGAACTGCTGGGCTCGGGCATCCGCGCCGGCCTGGCGCAAAACGGCTTCCAGGTGGACTGGGTGCGCGATGGCGTGGCGGCCGAGCGCGAGCTGGCCACCGGCGCCTACCAGGCGGCCGTGCTCGACCTGGGCCTGCCACGCCAGGACGGCATGGACGTGCTGCGCCAGGTGCGCGCGCGCCGCAACACCACGCCCGTGCTGGTGCTCACCGCCCGCGACGCCGTGCCCGCCCGCATTGCCGGGCTGGACGCGGGCGCTGACGACTACCTCATCAAGCCCATCGACCTGCACGAGCTGGCCGCCCGCCTGCGCGCCCTGGTGCGACGCGCCCATGGCCAGAGCGAAACCCGGCTGGCCGCTGGCAACGTGGTGCTGGACCCGGCCGCCCACCAGGTGATGGCGGATGGCCAAGCCGTGGAGCTGTCGAACCGCGAATACGACCTGCTGCACGCGCTGCTGCTGAACGCAGGGCGCGTGCTCAGTCGCGAGCAGCTGGAGCAGCGCCTGTACCAGTGGGGCAGCGAGATCAACAGCAACGCGGTGGAAGTGCACATCTACCACCTGCGACGCAAGCTGGGCGCGGCCCTGATCGAGACCGTGCGCGGCGTGGGCTACCGCATTGCACGCGAAACCGCATGAGCGCCGCCGCCCCGCGCACACCCCGCTCGCTGCAGACCCGGCTGCTGACCACGGTGCTGGCCTTGGTGCTGCTGGCCTGGAGCGTGGCCGCCGCGCTGGCCTGGCACGAGACCGACGAGGAAGTCAGCGACCTGCTCGATGCCCATCTGGCGCAAACCGCCGCCCTGCTGCGCCTGCAGCCCCTGGATGAACTCGACGAAGACCGCCTGAACGAAGCGCCCGAGCTCGACAAGCACCAGCCGCGCGTGGTGTTCCAGCTCTGGCACGAAGACCAGTTGCTGGCCCGCTCGGCCAGTGCGCCGCAGCAACCCCTGACGCAGCGGCGCAAGCGTGGCTTTGCCGACAGCCAGGTGGACGGCAAGGCCTGGCGCGTGTTCGTCACGCAGGGGCGCGAGCGCGATGTGCGCATTCTGGTGGGCGAGCTGCAGTCGGTGCGCCGCGAGATCGTGCTGGCCAGCCTGACCAGCATCCTCAAGCCCCTGGCCTGGGCCCTGCCGCTGCTGGCGCTGGGCATCTGGTGGGCGGTGCGCGGCTCGGTGCGGCCGCTGGGCCGGCTCGGGCAGGCCGTGGCCGCGCGCCAGCCGCAGTCACTGGCCCCCCTGTCCACCGAAGGCGTGCCGCCCGAGGTGCTACCCCTGGTCACGGCGCTCAACGACCTGTTCGAGCGCATGGCCCGGCTGCTGGCCACCGAGCAGCAATTCACCGCCGATGCGGCGCACGAACTGCGCACGCCCATTGCGGGCATCCGCATGCAGGCCCAGGTGGCGCAAGGCGCCACCGACACCCAGGAGCGCGCCATGGCGCTGGAGGCCACGGTGCAGGGCTGCGACCGGGCCACAAGGCTGGTGGAGCAACTGCTGCAGCTGGCCCGGCTCGATGCGGAGCCCGCCCCCGACAGCGGCAGCAGCACACCGTTGGCCGATGTGGCGCGCCAAGTGGCTGCCGACCTGCAGGCCACGGCAGAGCGCCGGCAGCAGCGCATCGTGCTGCCCGAACCCCTGGTGCCCACCGTGCGCATCCCGCTGCCGGAGCCCTTGGCCCGCGTGCTGCTGCGCAACCTGCTGGACAACGCCTTGCGCTACAGCCCGCAGGGCGCCGAAGTGCGATTGCAGGTGTCCACCCAGGCCGATGGCCAGGCGCAACTGAGCGTGGAAGACAGCGGCCCGGGCCTCACACCCGAAGAACAGGCGCGCCTGGGCGAACGGTTTTTCCGGGTGCTGGGCACCGGCCAGAGCGGCAGCGGCCTGGGCTGGTCCATCGTCCGGCGCATCGCGCGCCTGCACCATTTGCAGGTGAGCACCGACCGCAGCCCGGCGCTGGGCGGCTTGCGCGTCACGGTGCACTGGTAAAACCGCCGTCGCACCGGACGGGCAGGTCTGCACCGCGCCGCAACTCAGGAGGCAGCGCGCAGGCCCTGCGCGGAACGCGCCAGCTGGGTGATGCGCGCCCAGTCGCCCGCGCGCACCGCGTCCAAGGGCGTGAGCCACGAGCCGCCCACGCAGCGCACATTGGGCAGCGCCAGGTAATGGGGGGCGGTGATGGAGGTGATGCCGCCCGTGGGGCAAAAGCCCACCGGGCCAAACGGGCTGGCCCAGGCCTTGAGCAGCGGGATGCCGCCCACGGCTTCGGCCGGAAACAGCTTGAGGAACGAGAACCCGTCGGCCAGTGCGGCCATGACTTCGCTGGCCGTGGCCACGCCGGGCAGCAGGGGCAGGCGCAGGGCCTTGCAGGTATTGCCCACCTCCAACGTGTAGCCGGGGCTCACGGCAAAGCGGGCCCCCGCTTCGCTGGCGCGGCGGGCGTCGTGGGCATTGAGCACCGTGCCCACGCCCACCACGGCCTCGGGCAGATGGCGGGCAATGGCTTCGATGGCCGGCAGGCCGGCTGCGGTGCGCAGCGTCACCTCCAGCACCTTCACACCACCGGCCAGCAGGGCCTCGGCCAGGGGCAGCGCGTCTTGCACGCGCTCGATCACGATGACGGGAATGACCGGGCCGTGGCTGGCAATATCAAGCGGGTTCATCAATGTGGGGATCCTGGGTATTGGGTGCCGCGCGCGACGGGTGAAACTGTCACGACGCAAAGCCAGGGCCACCGTGGAACTGGCTTTGCCAGGCCACGGGTGGCGTCCCCCTGGGGGGATGACGCGAAGCGGCTCAGGGGGACAGCCTTTACAACCATGTGCAGGCTCCTTGTTCGGCGCCGCCCGCATGGCGGCGAAAGTTGGCGAAAAGCTCGCGCCCGAAGCCCGTGGCGGCAGGCGCGGTGCAGGGCGCGGGCGTGCGGGCGGCCCATTCGGCTTCATCCACCCGCACATCGAGCGTGCCCGCCACGGCATCCACCCGCACGATGTCGCCGTCATGCACCTTGGCCAGCGGGCCGCCGGCCAGCGCTTCGGGCGTGACGTGGATGGCGGCGGGCACCTTGCCCGAGGCGCCGCTCATGCGCCCGTCGGTCACCAGCGCCACCTGGAAGCCCTGGTTCTGCAGCACGGCCAGTGGCGGCGTGAGCTTGTGCAACTCGGGCATGCCGTTGGCCTGCGGGCCCTGGAAGCGCACCACGGCCACCATGTCCTGCTGCAACGCGCCCGCGCTGAAGGCAGCCAGCAAAGCCTCTTGCGAATCGAACACGCGCGCCGGGGCTTCGACGATGTGGCGGTCTTCAGGCACGGCCGAGACCTTGATCACCGCGCGGCCCAGCCGCCCCTGCAGCAGGCGCAGGCCACCGGTCGCAGAAAACGGCGCGCTCACGGGCCGCAGCACCGACGTATCGCCCGACACCGCGGGCGCGCTCTTGCCGCCTGCTGCAATGCCACCGGCGTTCACGCTGAGCACATCGGGGTGCATGAAGCCGCCGCTCAGCAGCTCGCGCAGGATCCACGGGGGGCCGCCGGCCGCCTGGAACTGGTTCACATCGGCATCGCCGTTGGGGTACACGCGGGCCAGCAGCGGCACGGCGGACGAGAGCTCGTCAAAATCGGTCCAGTCGATCAGGATGCCCGCGCTGCGCGCAATGGCCACCCAGTGGATCAGGTGGTTGGTGGAGCCGCCCGTGGCCAGCAGCGCCACCATGGCATTGACGATGCAGCGTTCGTCCACCAGCTGGCCAATGGGCGTGAAGCGCGTGCCGCGCTGGCCGATGTCGAGCACGGTGCGCACGGCCTGGCGCGTGAAGGCTTCGCGCACCTCGGTGCCGGGCGACTCGAACGCCGCGCCGGGCACATGCAGGCCCATGGCTTCGAGCAGCATCTGGTTGCTGTTGGCCGTGCCGTAGAAGGTGCAAGTGCCGGGGCTGTGGTAGGCGGCCGACTCGGCCTGGAGCAGTTCGCCCCGCCCCACCAGGCCCTGTGCGTACTGCTCACGCACCTTGGCCTTGTCCTTGTTGGGCAGCCCCGACCCCATGGGCCCGGCGGGCACGAACACGCAGGGCAGATGGCCGTAGTGCAGCGCACCGATCAGCAGGCCGGGCACGATCTTGTCGCAGACACCGAGCAGCAACACGCCGTCGAACACATCGTGGGACAGCGCGACCGCCGTGGCCATGGCAATGGCATCGCGCGAGAACAGCGACAGCTCCATGCCGGGCGTGCCCTGCGTGATGCCGTCGCACATGGCCGGAACGCCGCCCGCGACCTGCACCGTGGCCTGGTGGCGTGCCGCTTCATCGCGCACGATGGCGGGGTAAGCCTGGTAGGGCTGGTGGGCCGACAGCATGTCGTTGTAGGCCGTCACAATGCCGATGTGGGGTGCCTTCTCGACCGTCACCCGGAACTTGTCGGCACCGGGCAGCGCCGCGTAGGCATGGGCCAGGTTGGCACAGCCCATGCGGTCTTGCGCGGGCTGGCGGTGGATCATGGCGTCCACCACGGCCAGGTAGGCGGCGCGGCTGCCTGCGCTGCGCTGAATGATGCGGTCCGTCACGCGCGCTACCACTGAATGCATGGGGTGCTCCCTCAGAAGATCGATCTAGAATGTAATTCGATAACCAATTCAGATCAAGCAATGCCCCTGCAAGCACTCCCGCTGCCGCCCTCGGAACTGGGCGAATCACCCTTCTGGCACCCACTGGAAAAGCGCCTTTACTGGTGCGATATCGCGGGCTTTGCAGTGAATGCCTGGGAACCCGGTAGCGGCCACACCTGGCAATGGAAGATGCCGTCCGAGCCGGGATGCTGCGCACCGTCGGTGCACGGAAAAATAGTAATCGGGTTACGCACCGGGTTCTACCATCTGGATTGCGCTACCGGCGCGCTGGCCTGTCTGGCATCCCTGCCGGCCGACGCGCACGACCCCCGCCTGCTGCGCCTGAACGATGGCCAATGCGACACCGCCGGGCGATTCTGGGCCGGCTCGATGATCACCCCGCGCACGCATGCAGGTGCGGCGCTGTGGCGCCTGGACTGTACCTCGGGCCGCTGCGTGCTCGATCGCATGGCCGGCGACAACTTCACGGCCAACGGCCTGGCCTTCAGCCCCGACAACCGCTGGATGTACTGGAGCAACACCCCCGAACACCGCATCGACCGCTTTGCGTTCGACGCCGCCTCGGGCCGCATCGGCGATCGGCAACCGTGGGTCCACTTCCCCCGCAAGATTCCCGGCGAGCCCTACGGCGGCCGCCCCGACGGCGCCAGCGTGGACGTGCATGGCAACTACTGGGTGGCCATGTACGAGGGGGCCGGCATTTTGCAGCTGGCGCCTTCGGGCGAGGTGCTGCAACGCATCGCCACGCCGGTGCAATGCCCCACCATGGTGTGCTTTGGCGACGACGACCTGCGCACGCTCTACATCACCTCGGCGCGGGCCGGCCGGCCGGCCAGCGAATGCGAAGCCGCCATTCCTGCCGGCAGCCTGCTGCGCCTGCGGGTGGACGTTCCGGGCCTGCCGGTCAACTTTTTCCGCCCCGGTTGAGACCCCGCGACCTCAGCCGCGCATGCGCTGCAGCAGGCCGGCGGTGGACGCATCCAGCCCGGCAACCTCCCCATCGGCAAGACGCTGCTGCAGGTCGCGCGCCAGCACCTTGCCCAGCTCCACGCCCCACTGGTCGAAACTGTTGATGCCCCACAGGGCTCCGCTCACAAACACCCGGTGCTCCTGCAACGCAATCAGCGCCCCCAGCGACTCGGGCGTGAGCGATTCCAGCAGCAAAAAAGTGCTGGGCCGGTTGCCCGGGAAATGCCGGTGTCCATCATCGCCGGCCTTGCCCACCATCAGCGCCTGCGCCTGCGCCAGGGCATTGGCCAGCACCTGCCCATGGTGGCCGTCAAGCTGGTGCGCGGGCTGGCGCACGGCCACGATTTCCAGCGGCAGCACATCGGAACCCTGGTGCAGCATCTGAAAGAACGCATGCTGCCCATTGGTTCCCGGCTCGCCCCACAGCACGGGCGACGTGGCATAGGCGAGCGTATCGCCGCTGGCGCCCACGCGCTTGCCATTGCTTTCCATTTCCAGCTGCTGCAGATAGGCCGACCAGCGCCGCAGCCCGGCGTGGTAGGGCGCGACGCAGCGGCTGGTGAAACCATGGAAATTGCGGTACCAGACATCCAGAATGCCCAGACGCACGGGCAGGTTGGCCTCCAGCGGCGCCGTGCGAAAGTGCTCGTCCATCGCATGGCCACCCGCCAGCAGCCCCCGAAAACCGGTGGAACCGATCGAGATGGCCAGCGGCAGGCCAATGGAAGACCACAGCGAATAGCGCCCGCCCACCCAGTCCCAGAAACCGAACGTGGTGGTGATGCCCAGGGCCCTGGCGGCATCGGGTTGGGCCGTGAGCGCCACGAAATGGCGCGCCACCTCCGTGCCGCCCTGCTGCGCAAACCAGGCCAGGCAGGAGCGCGCATTGGTCATCGTCTCTGCCGTGGTGAACGTCTTGGACGCCACCAGGAACAAGGTGCTTTGCGGCCGCAGCTGCCGCAGCACGCCCGCCAGCTCATGGCCGTCGGCGTTCGACACAAAGTGAAAACGCTTGCCCGGCGCGCGCAAGGCATCCAGCGCCAGCACGGCCATGTGCGGTCCCAGGTCGGAGCCGCCAATGCCGATGTTCACCACATCGGTGATGCCATCGTCCGCGCGCATGCGGTCGGCGTAGGCCAGCATCGCCTCCAGCGTGGAATGCACCTCGGCCAGCGCAGGCGCCACGCCAGGCAGGTCCCCCGGCAATGCCTGCCCGGCGGGGCGGCGCAGCAAGGTGTGCAACACCGCGCGGCCTTCGGTGGTGTTGATGGGTTCGCCGTGCAGCATGGCGTCGCGGTGCTGCTCCAGACCGCAGGAGCGCGCCATCTCCAGCAGCAGCGCTTCGGTGGCAGGGTCCCACCGGTTTTTGGAAAGATCGGCGAACAGGTGCGGCGCCATCTGGCTGAAATATGCAAACCGCTGCGCATCCCCGGCAAAAGCCTGCCGCAGATCCAAACGTTCACCTTCCACAGAAAAATGGGCCTTCAGGGCAGGCCACTGGGGCGTCTGATCGCAACGAAGATACATGGGCATGTCGATGGTGCGCGAATAAAAAGTAACTAGATTACAAATTTTTTGGAAAATTCAGCAATGAAATACTGAAATAAGGCCTGCGTTACAGCATAAACCATGCATGAATGTAACCAGATTACAATTCAAACCCTGACAAGCATCGCCCCATCCATGGAGATCCCATGAGTTTTGACCTCGTCCTGTTCGGCGGCACGGGTGACCTCGCCTGGCGCAAGCTTCTGCCCGCGCTGTTCCAGGCCTTTCGCCATGGCACGCTGCCCGCGGGTGGCCGCATTATCAGCGTGGCGCGTGACGATCTGACCGATGAACAATACCGCAGCCGCATCCGATCGCGCTTTGACGGCGTGGAACTGGCCAAGCGCCCCACGGCGGACGAGTTTGCGCGCTTCGCGGCGCTGCTGCACCACCTGCGCATGGACCTGTCGCAGCCGCAGGATTATGCGCGGCTGGCCGCCATGCTCCAGGCACGCAACGCGGACTCGCTGGTGATGTACATCGCCACGGCGCCCAGCCTTTTCACCACCGTCTGCGAACAGTTCGCCGCCGTGGGCCTGAACGGCCCGGCCACCCGCGTGGTGCTGGAAAAACCCCTGGGCCATGACCTGCCATCGAACCGCGCCATCAATGCCACCCTGCGGCGCGTGCTGCGGGAAGACCAGGTGTTTCGCATCGACCATTACCTGGGCAAGCCGTCGGTACAGAACCTTTTTGCCATGCGCTTTGGCAATGCGCTGTTCGAGCCCCTGTGGCGGCGCGAAACCATTGCCAACATCCAGATCACCATCGCCGAAGAACTGGGCGTGGAAACCCGGGGCGCCTTCTACGACCAGACGGGCGCCCTGCGCGACATGGTGCAAAACCACGCCCTGCAGCTGCTGTGCGCCATTGGCATGGAGCCACCCATCAACGCCAGCGCCAACGCCATCCGCGACGAAAAACTCAAGGTGCTGCAATCGCTCAAGCCCTGGAGCCCCGACACCGTGGGCCAGCAGGTGATCCGCGGGCAATATGCGGCGGGCACCAGCCAGGGCCAGGCGGTTGCGGGGTATTTGCAGGAAAACGGCGTCGCCCCGGACAGCACCACAGAAACCTTTGTCGCCCTGCGCACCGAGATCTCCAACTGGCGCTGGGCGGGCGTGCCGTTTTATATCCGCACCGGCAAACGGCTGGCGGGCCGCAACGCCCACATCGTGGTCAACTTCCGCCCCGTGCCGCACCCGATCTTCCAGACGCCGGCGGGCGCAGCCAACCGCCTGGTGATCAACCTGCAGCCCCGCGATGGCCTGGAGCTGCACCTGCTGGCCCAGGGCGCCGCGCAGCACCAGAACGCACCCGCCCTGGCGCCGGTGCACCTGAACCTGGACTTCGACCAGCGCTTTGGCACCGAACGCGTAGGCGCTTACGAGCGCCTGCTGCTCGACGTGATCGCCGGCCGGCTGAACCTGTTTGTGCGCAGTGACGAGCAAGAGGAAGCCTGGCGCTGGGTCGAGCCCATTCTGGAGCACTGGCGCACCGACCCGCACGGCCCGCGCCTCTACGCGGCAGGAAGCTGGGGACCCAGCGCCGCCAGCGCCATGATTGCACGCGATGGCTTTTGCTGGAGCGAGGAGGTCTGAAATACCCATCGCTGGTGGCCCACGCAGCCACGGCGGAATGGAGGCAAAGGGAAAGGCTCAGCGCTTGCGCACCACCACGCTGCCGATGGAGTAGCCCGCGCCAAAGGAGCAGATCACGCCCAGGTCGCCGGCCACCAGATCGGCCCGGTGCTTGTGGAAGGCGATGATGGAACCGGCCGATGCGGTGTTGGCGAACTCGTCCAGGATCAGGGGCGCCACATCGGCACCCGCGTCCGCACCCACCAGCTTCTTGATGACCATCTGGTTCATGCCCTGGTTGGCCTGGTGCAGCCAGTAGCGGCGCACCGCCGTGGGCGCCTGGTCCAGCGCCGCCAGATGGGCCTCGATGTGGGCGGCGGCCAGCGGCACCACTTCCTTGAACACCTTGCGGCCTTCCTGGCGGAAGGTCTTGTCGCGCGCATTCGGATCGCTGTCCTCGCTGCGGTTGAGAACACCGAAGTTGTTGCGGATGGCGTTGGAAAACTGGGTGGCCAGCCGGGTGCCCACCACCTCCCACTGGTCGGCCGAGGTGGCGCAGTCGGCCCGCTCGATCGCAAAGGTGGCCGACGAGCAGGCCACGTTCATGTCGAAACCATAGCCCCCAGCGCCTGTTGGATCTCGATGGCCATGGCGGGGTAGGCGCGCTGCATGTTGGCCGCCGAGCACAGCACGGCATCGATCTGGTCGCCGGTCTTTCCTGCCGCGTTCAGCGCCTGGCGCGCGGCCTCCACGGCAATCTCGGCCATCAATGACAGCTGATCGTCGGGCCGCTCGGTAAAGCGCGGGTACATGCGCGCGGGGTCCAGCACGCCGGTTTTTTCCAGAACATAGCGCTGCTGGATACCCGAGGCCTTTTCGATGAACTCCACGCTGGAATAGGTCAAGGGCTCACGCACGCCGGCCGCAATATCGTGGGCAAAGCGCGCGTTTTTCTGGTCCACATGGCGGTTGAAGGACTCAACCAGCTCGGCATTGGTGATGGTGTGCGGGGGCTGGTAAATGCCGGTTCCGCTGATGACAACTGCGTGCATGGATCCATTCCTGTTGCCCGAACTCCAGGCAGGGTGCGCAAGTGTGCGAGCCCCGGCAAGGCCGGCGCGAGCGCCAGAGGCCGGAGCCAACGCATGCGATCAGGCCGCCTGGATGAGTTTCTCCAGCTTCACGGCATCGGCCGCAAAGCTGCGGATGCCCTCGGCCAGCTTTTCAGTGGCCATGGCGTCTTCATTCAGCGCGAAGCGGAAACCCGCCTCGTCGTACTGGACCGCGGGCAGCGGCATGGCGCGTGCGGCTTCGGCATTGAGCGCCGGTTGCAAGGGGGCATCGGAGGCCGCCAGCTGCGCCAGCAGCTCGGGGGCAATGGTGAGCAGATCGCAACCCGCCAGCGCGGTGATCTGGCCGACATTGCGAAAGCTCGCGCCCATCACCTCGGTGGCAATGCCGAAATGCTTGTAATGGTGGTAGATCTGCGCGACCGACTGCACGCCGGGGTCGTTGGCGCCGCTGCGCGCGGCCTCGTCCCAGCTGGCGCCGGCCTGCTTCTTGTACCAGTCGTAGATGCGGCCCACGAACGGCGAGATCAGCTGCACCTTGGCCTGCCCGCAGGCCACGGCCTGGCAGAACGAGAACAGCAGCGTGAGATTGGTGTGGATGCCGCGCTGCTCCAGCTTTTCCGCGGCCTTGATGCCCTCCCAGGTGGCAGCCACCTTGATGAGCACCCGGTCGATATGGATGCCCTGCGCCTGGTACAGCTCGATGATGCGTTCGGCCCGCGTCACGGTGGCGCTGGTGTCAAAGCTCAGGCGTGCATCGACCTCGGTGGATACGCGCCCCGGAATGGTGGCCAGAATCTCGCAGCCAAAGCGCACCAGCAAGCGGTCGATCACCTCGTCCATGGGGCGATCTTTCCACTGGGCCACCGTGGACTGCAGCAACGGCGCGTATTCGGGCTTTTGCACCGCCTTGAGGATCAGCGAGGGGTTGGTGGTGGCATCCTGGGGCTGGAACTGCGCCAGCTGCTTGAAGTCGCCGGTGTCGGCAACCACGGTGGTGAACTGTTTGAGGGCGTCAAGCTGATTCATGGCGAAAGTCTCATGGAGTGGGCAGTGGACAAGCCGGCGCCCACGCATGTTTTGCCAGGGCGACGGCAATCCGCAAGTGTAGACGGCCCGTTTCCGAGACCACCGTCGCCATGAAACCAAGTTACATTGGCGTGACATCGTTTCTGTTTTTCCGTGGAATTGACATGCTGGACCGCATCACCGCCTCCCTGCCCTCCCTGGCCCCCGCCGAGCAACGCGTGGGCCGGCTGGTGCTGGCCGATGCCCGCGCGTTTGCCCGCCTGCCCGTGCGCGAGCTGGCGGAGCGCGCCAACGTCAGCAAGCCCACCGTGGTGCGCTTTTGCCGCAGCATGGGCTATGACGGGCTGGCCGATTTCAAGCTCAAGCTCGCCGGCAGCGTGAGCGAGGGCGTACCCTTCATCCACCGCAGCGTGGACGCCGATGACAAGACCGGCGATGTGCTGGTGAAGGTGGTGGACAACGCGGTGGCGGCCTTTTTGCAATACCGCAACGCCGCCAGCACCGGGGCCATCGAGCGCGCCGCAGAGGCCATCACCAGCACCTGGAAGGCCGGCAAGCGCATCGAGTTTTATGGTGCGGGCAATTCCGGCTTTGTGGCGCAGGACGCGCAGCACAAGTTCTTTCGCCTGGGCGTGACCTCGATCGCCACCAGCGACGGCCATATCCAGGTGATGAGCGCCACCCTGCTCGGCCCGGGCGATTGCGCGGTGATCATCTCCAACTCGGGCCGCACGCGCGACCTGATGGACGCCGCCGACATTGCGCGCAAGAACGGCGCCACCACCATCGCTATCACCGCCAGCGGCTCGCCGCTGGCCAGTGCCTGCAATATCCACCTGGCCGCCGACCACCCCGAGGGCTATGACCGCTACAGCCCCATGGTGTCGCGGCTGCTGCACCTGCTGGTGATTGACGTGCTGGCCACCTGCGTGGCACTGCGCATCGGCCCCTCGCTGCAACCGGTGCTGCAGCAGATGAAAGAGAACCTGCGGGCCAAACGCTATACGTGAAACCCCCTGAGCCGCTTCGCGTCATCCCCCAAAGGGGGACGCCACCCGTGGCCCGGCAAAGCCGGTTCCACGGTGGCACTGGTATGGGGCGCGCTGGGTTCAAGGGCGGCTGTTGATGCAGGCCCTTAATCCAGCGTCACGCCGGCGTCGCGGATCACCTTGCCCCATTTGGTGGTCTCGGACGCCAGAAAAGCGTCGCAAGCCTCGGGCGTTGTGCCTTCGGCAAAGGTGCCCATGGTTTCGAGCTTGGCGCGGGTTTCTTCGCTGTGGATGATCTGGTTGACCGCCTCCGACATGCGCTTGACGATGTCGCGCGGCGTGCCGGCGGGTGCAATCATGCTGGCCCAGGTACTGCCCAGCATGCCTGGAATGCCCTGCTCCACAAAGGTGGGCACATCGGGCAGGATGGGCAGGCGTTTTTCACTGGCTACGCCAATGAGACGGATGCGACCGGCCTTGGCGGGCTGAATCAGGTTGGGCGGGGGATCGAGGAACAGCGGCACCTGGCCGCCCAGCAGATCGGTGAGCGCGGGCGTGGCCCCACGGTAAGGGATATGCACCATGAAGGTCTTGGTCAGCGTCTTGAACAGCTCGCTGGTCAGGTGCGCCGCCGAGCCGCTGCCCGACGAGGCAAAGCTCACCTTGCCGAGGTTGGCCTTGGCATAGGCAATGAGTTCCCTGGTGTTCTTGAACGGTGCATTGAGGGACACGGCCGCCACCAGCGGTGAAATGCCCATCAACGATACGCCCACCAGATCCTTGCGTGCGTTGTAGGGCAGCTTGGGGTAAAGCGTGGTGTTGGCCGTAAAGGCCGGAATCACCACGCCGAAGGTGTGCCCGTCGGGCGCCGATTTGGCCACCGCGTCGACGCCGATGATGCTGTTGGCACCGGGCTTGTTGTCGATCACCACGGGCTGGCCCAGCTGCTTTTGCAGGCCCACCTGCAGCAGGCGCGCCATCTGGTCGGTAAAGCCCCCGGCCGTGTAAGGCACGATGATCCTGATCGGCTTGCTCGGCCAGGCCGACTGCGCCAGCGATGGCAAAGCCGCGCTGGCCAAAGCGGCGGAGGCGGCCTGCACGAGGGCGCGGCGGGAAAGGTCGATGCCCATGGATGTTGTCTCCTTTTGCATGGAATATGGCGATGCCGCTTATTTAATAAGCACTTCGGCCATCCCATGGATAGCCTTCAAATACCCATCAAAGCGCCTTGACCAGTTCCGGCACGGCCGCAAACAGGTCCGCCTCCAGCCCATAGTCGGCCACGCTGAAGATCGGC
>NZ_JBXAGC010000030.1:0-57396 GCF_058793725.1 Acidovorax sp. GW835-FHT14B10 | reverse complement strand
GTTGTGCCCGTCATCCGCGACGCCGACCAGAAGGGCATCGTGCAGATCAGCCAGGAGATGGGCGAGCTGGCCAAGAAAGCGCGCGACGGCAAGCTCGGTCCGGCCGACATGACCGGCGGGTGTTTCTCCATCAGCTCGCTGGGCGGCATTGGCGGGCGCTACTTCACGCCCATCATCAACGCACCTGAAGTCGCCATCATGGGCGTGTGCAAGAGCAGCCTGGAGCCCCAATGGGACGGCCAGCAGTTTGCCCCGCGCCTGATGCTGCCGCTCTCCCTGAGCTGGGACCACCGCGTGATCGACGGCGCCAGCGCCGCACGCTTCAACGTGTACTTTGCCTCGCTGCTGGCGGACTTCCGCCGCATCGTGATGTAACGCGAGGGCAACACCCATGGCAATCATCGACATCAAGGTGCCAGACATCGGCGACTTCGCCGAAGTGGCCATCATCGAAGTGCTGGTCCAGCCCGGCGACACCATCAAGGCCGAGCAAAGCCTGATCACCGTGGAGTCCGACAAGGCCTCGATGGAGATCCCCTCCAGCCACGCTGGGGTGGTGAAGGAGCTGAAAGTGAAGCTGGGCGACAAGATCGCCGAAGGCTCGGTGGTGCTGACACTGGAGGTCGCGAGCGCAGGTGCTGCGGCCCCGGCAGTCGCACCGGCCCCTGCGGCCCCCGTGGCGGCAGCAGCTGAACAAAAAACGAATCCAGCGCCCATCCCACAAGCGCCAGCAGCGATCAACCCAGTGGCGTCCAGCTTGGTGGGTACCGCCGATCTGGAATGTGACGTGCTCGTGCTCGGCGGCGGCCCTGGCGGTTACAGCGCCGCCTTCCGCGCAGCCGATCTGGGCCTGAAGGTGGTGCTGGTCGAACGCTACGCCCAATTGGGCGGCGTGTGCCTGAACGTGGGCTGCATCCCCTCCAAGGCGCTGCTGCATGTGGCCGCCGTGATGGACGAGGTATCGCACCTGTCCGCGGCGGGCATCGACTTTGGCGCTCCCACGGTCAATGTGGACACGCTGCGCGGCCACAAAGAGAAAGTCATAGCCAAGCTCACCGGCGGCCTGGCCGCCATGGCCAAGATGCGCAAGGTGACCACCGTGCGCGGCTATGGAGCCTTTGTAGGTGCCAACCACCTTGAAGTGGAAGAAACCTCCGGCACCGGCCAGGAGAAGACGGGCACCAAGAAGGTCATCGCCTTCCAGAAAGCCATCATTGCCGCCGGCAGCCAGGCCGTGCGCCTGCCCTTCATGCCCGACGACCCGCGCGTGGTCGATTCCACCGGCGCCCTGGCGCTCAAGGAAGTTCCCAAGCGCATGCTCATCCTCGGCGGCGGCATCATCGGCCTGGAAATGGGCACTGTGTACAGCACTCTGGGCGCGCGCCTGGATGTGGTCGAGATGATGGACGGCCTGATGCAGGGCGCCGACCGCGACCTCGTCAAGATCTGGCAGAAGATGAACGCCAAGCGCTTCGACAACATCATGCTCAAGACCAAGACGGTGGGCGCCAAGGCCATACCCGAAGGCATCGAGGTGACGTTCGCCCCAGCGGAAGAGGGCGGCACCGCGCCAGCACCCCAGGTGTACGACCTGGTGCTGCAGGCCGTGGGCCGCACGCCCAACGGCAAGAAGATCGCCGCCGACAAGGCGGGGGTTGCCGTCACCGACCGCGGCTTCATCAACGTCGACATCCAGATGCGCACCAACGTGCCGCACATCTTCGCCATCGGCGACATCGTGGGCCAGCCCATGCTGGCGCACAAGGCGGTGCACGAGGCGCATGTGGCGGCCGAGGTGATCGCCGGTGAACTGCAGGGCAACAAGGAGTTGGCATCGAGCGCCTTCAACGCCCGCGTGATCCCGTCCGTTGCCTACACCGACCCCGAAGTGGCTTGGGTGGGCCTCACCGAAGACCAGGCCAAGGCCCAGGGCATCAAGGTCAAGAAAGGCCTGTTCCCCTGGACGGCCTCCGGCCGCGCCATCGCCAATGGCCGCGATGAAGGCGTGACCAAGCTGCTGTTCGACGACTCGCCCGAGGCCCATGGCCACGGCCGGATCTTGGGTGGCGGCATCGTCGGCACGCACGCGGGCGACATGATCGGCGAGATCGCGCTGGCCATCGAAATGGGTGCCGACGCGGTGGACATCGGCAAGACCATCCATCCACACCCCACGCTGGGCGAAAGCATCGGCATGGCGGCGGAGATTGCGCACGGCAGTTGCACCGACGTGCCACCAGCGCGCAAGTAACGCGCATTACGGCAGGAGCCCGGTAACAGATTCTGGAGAAATGCCATGGCAGTCAAGAAGTTCCCCAAGGCCCCCGCCCACCCCGAGCGGGTGTGCTGGGGCTGCGACCTGTACTGCCCCGCCAAGGACATGCGCTGCGGTAACGGCTCGGACCGCACGCAGCACCCTGCGGAGCTGTTTGGAGACGACTGGGACCAGTGGGGCCTGGGGGCTGACGCGGAACCGGTAGCGCCAGCCACGGGGGAAAGCACCCCTCCCCGGTCCTGACTGCGGAAACGGTTGCTGTTACCAGGCTGCTTTGAGGCGCTATTAAAATAGCAGCTACAAGCGGTTGAAAATACAGCGCTTCTGACAGTTCAAGAGATTTCTGAGCGCGGATGGGGCTTGTCCGCATCACGCGGCCACTCCGCTCTCCGCTCCCTTTTCCGCGTGGAACCACGCGCCCATTGGACCCCATGCAAGCCCTGCTCGACGCCATCGCCCAGATGCAGCTCCCCACCGACGCCCAGCGCATCTTCCATGGCCGGGGTGGCATGCACCCCGGCTGCGAGCAGTGGACGCTGGATGCCTATCCGCCCGTGTTCGTGCTCACCAGTTTCTTGCCGGCGGGCGATGAGACCGAGGCGCAGCTGCTTGCCATCGGCACTGCGCTGGCCCGGCGCTGGGAGGTGCTGGCGCCCGGTCTGCCGCTGAACTGGGTGTTCCAGTGCCGCAATGAGGCGCTGCGCACCCAGGGCCGCACCGAAACGCGGTTGATGGCCGGCGGCGTGCCAGAGCCGCATGCCGTGACCGAGCAGGGCAGCCAATTCAAGGTGCATGTGCTGCGCGGCCAGAACCACGGCCTGTTTCTCGACATGGCCGAGGGCCGCCGCTGGGTGCGCGACTACGCCGCCGCGCGCAGCGCCGACCGCTATGGCCTCAAGGTGCTCAACCTGTTTGCCTACACCTGCGCGTTTTCGGTGGTGGCATTGCAGGCGGGGGCCAAGAATGTGGTCAACGTGGACATGGGTCACGGCGCCATCGCCATCGGGCAGCAGAACCACCAGCTCAACGGCATCAGCACGGGCGCGAGCTTTCTGGCGCACGACATTTTCAGCAGCTGGGGCAAGATCACCCGCAGCGGACCCTATGGCCTGGTGATCGTGGACCCGCCCAGCTACCAGAAGGGCAGCTTCGTGGCCACCAAGGACTACGCCCGCCTGATGCGCCGCCTGCCCGACCTGCTGGCGCCGGGCGGCCACGTGCTGCTGTGCCTGAACGCGCCCGAGTTGGGGGTGGATTTCTTGCGCGATCAGATGCGTGCGCTGGCGCCAGAGCTGGTGTTGGTGGAACGCGTGGCCAACCCGGCGGTGTTTGCGGATGTGGACGAGGACAGGGCGCTGAAAGTGCTGGTGTACACGCTGCCGGAGCTGACGGGCTCCACCGCACCGCCTCCGCAGCCGCCCACTTGACCTGCGGGCGCGGTGTGCGGGTATCGCCGGGCTGCGTCAGGCCAGCAACCGTTCGGTAATCTCGCGCCACTCTTCGGGCTCCACCGGCGTGATGGACAGGCGGCTGCCTTTTTGCAGCACGCGCATGCCTGCCAGCACCGGCGCGCCGCGCAGATCCGCCAGGCTGACGAGGCGCGTCTTGCGCAGTGCCTGCACGTCCAGTAGCAGCCAGCGGGGCTTGTCCGCCAAGGATTTGGGGTCGTAATACGGCGATGCCGGGTCGAACTGCGTGGGGTCAGGCCGCGTGCCGCTGGCTACGCGCGCAATGCCGGCGATGCCGGGCTCGGGGCAACTGGAGTGGTAGAACAGCACGCCGTCACCCACCTGCATCCCGTCGCGCATGAAGTTGCGGGCCTGGTAGTTGCGCACGCCGGTCCACGGCACGGTGGCATGGGGCGCGGCCAGGGCGTCGTCGATGGAGCATTCGTCGGGCTCGGATTTCATCAGCCAGTAGCGCAGGGAGCGGGCTGGAGCGATGGGCGGTGCGGTCATGGCGCCATTGTGGCAAATGCGATGGTGGGCTGGCTCTTGTGCGGGTGGTGTGCCGGGTGTTCTATTCGCTTCATATTTGATAGCTATTGGCGCATTCCCATCGTACGCTAAGGGCCAAAATCATTCAAATCCTGGGGCTGCATGGGCCGGGGCCGCCGTTGGCCCGTGCCGCCCCAGCGCTGAGTGTCTTCGCCCGGTATCCCCAGCGGGTTGTTGGCGGGCTCGGTCAACGGGGCCAGCAGGGCGTGCAGGTCGATTTCGCTGAATTTGACCGCACCCTCGGCGTCGTGGCCCAGCACACCCTGGGCCAGCGCCGCCTTGCGGGCCTGCAGTTCCAGCATGCGTTCTTCGATGCTGCCTTGCACCACCAGCTGGTAGACAAACACGGGCTGGTTTTGCCCGATGCGGTGGGCGCGGGCGGTGGCCTGTTCTACCACGGCGGGGTTCCACCAGGGTTCGAGGTGGATCACGGTATCCGCCGCCGTGAGGTTCAGGCCCACGCCGCCGGCCTTGAGGCTGGCAAGCAGGATGGGGGCGCTGGTATCGTCCTGCGCCTGAAAGCGCTTGACGACCGCGCCCCGCTGGCGTGGCGGTGTCTGGCCGGTGAGGGTGAGGTGGGGCAGGGCCAGGGTGTCGAGCAACTCGGCCGCCAGCGCCAGCATTGCGGTGAACTGCGAGAACACCAGCACGCGGCGCCCTTCATCGACCAGGGCGGGCAGCAGGTCGGCCAGCAGCTCCAGCTTGGCGCGTTCGGTGCCGGGGTGGACTTTCGCTCCCTTCACCAGGTGGGGATCGCAGCAGACCTGGCGCAGCTTGAGCAAGGCGTCCAGAATGGTGATCTGCGCGCCTTCGAAGCGCTGTCGCTCCAGTACGCGGCGCACCTGCTGGTCGGCCGTGGTGCGTACGGCCTCGTACAGCTCGCGCTGCTGGCCTTGCAGCTGCACGCGCAGCACGGTCTCGGTGCGCGGGGGCAGTTCGGTGGCCACGTCCTGCTTGCGGCGGCGCAGGATGAAAGGTCGCACGCGCTGTGCCAGCAGCTGGGCGCGCAGGGTTTCGCCGTTTTCCTCGATGGGTTTACGCCAGCGGGCGGTGAAGCTGCGCACATCGCCCAGAAAACCCGGCATCAGGAAGTCGAACTGGGCCCACAGCTCGCCCAGGTGGTTTTCGAGCGGCGTGCCCGTCAGGCACAGCAGGTGCGGCGCCTGCAGTTGGCGCAGGGCGCGGGCGCTGCGGCTGCCGGCGTTTTTCACCATCTGCGCCTCGTCCAGAATCAGCAGGTGAAACGGCTGCTCGGCCAGGGCGTCCACATCGCGCCACAGCAGCGGGTAGGTGGTCAGCACCAGGTCGTGGTCGGCGATGTGCAGGTAGCGTTTGCCACGGTCTGCGCCATGCAGGGCCAGCACCCGCAGGCCCGGCGCCATGCGCGCGGCCTCGGCCTGCCAGTTGAAGAGCAGCGAGGTGGGCAGCACGACCAGCGCCGGGCGGGTAAGGCGCCCGGCTACCTTTTCGGTCAGCACATGGGCCAGGGCCTGCGCGGTCTTGCCCAGGCCCATGTCGTCGGCCAGGATGCCGCCCAGGCCTTGGGCGCGCAGGTACTGCAGCCAGGCCAGGCCTTCGAGCTGGTAGGGGCGCAGCTGCACCTGCAGGCCCTGCGGCGCCGCCACCGGCTGGGGCGTGCCGATGGCGCGCAGGCGCTTTGCGAGCTGCGCCAGGCCCGCGTCGCCCTGCAGCTGCCAGTCGTTGTTCCAGCCATTGACCGTGCCCACGCGGTGGGCCTGCACCAGCCCGGCACGCAGCGCTTCGATGCGGCGGGCCTCCCACGCCCCCAGGCGCAGCGGGTCACCGTCCTTGCGCTGGTTGCGGGTCGGGTCGGTCAGCAGGTCCACCATCGCCCCCACGATGGCTTTGAGCGGCCCGGCGGGCGCGTCGATGCGTTTGCCGCCGGGTGCGCGCAGCGAGATGATGGCGATGTCGTCGATGGCCGCCATCTGCCGGGCGTTGAGCCAGAGGGCGTCGCGGCGCAGCAGGTCGGCCAGCAGGGGGGCCAGGTCCAGCGCCTCGCCATCGATCTCGATGCCCAGGCTGAGCAGCCAGGCGCCGTCGCGCTCGGGCAGCATGGGCTTTTGCACGGAGCGCTGGCGTTCGCTCAGCGGACCATCCACCTCCTTGTCCAGCAGTTCGCCGGTGTCGGGGGCAATCCGCAGCTTCCAGCGCTGCACGGGCACGCTTTCGTGCGCAAAGCCGGGGAGCACCACCACGCTCCAGCCTTCGGCGCGCAGCGGGGGGATCTGCTCGGTCCAGAAGTCGCCAAAGTGTGCCTCCTGCGCCAGCGTCCACACGGGGCCGAGGCTGCTTGCGGCAGCGCGGTGGCGCCACTGCAGCTTGCGCGCATCGACGGGGATCAGGCCCAGTTCCCACACGCGGTCCATGGCATCGGCCTCGGCGGCCAGGTTGCGCTGCAGGCGCACCACGGGGCCGCCGGTGTCGTAAAGCGCTTCTTCCAGCGCCGGGCGGCTGTTGAGCACGGTGGTGGGTGCTGGTGTCTGCCAGGCGGCACCACTGGGGGTGCGGTAGGTCCAGTCAATGCGTGCAAGGGTGACGCTGCCGCTGCGCGGGCCGAGCTTTCCGTGCGGCTGCAGGCCCAGCAGGCCGTCGCCCCGGCCCAGGGTCTGCAGCGTCAGCCGGGGGCGAAACTGGCCCGGCTCTGCCGCGGCTGTCTGCGCTGGCTCGGCGGGGCGGGCCGGGGGCAAGGCGGCGCCGTCCTGGCGGAGCAAGGCCATGACGCGGGCCGCGTCCGCATCGGCCAGCGGCGGGAGCCGCTGCAGCGCTGCCGGATCGGCGTGGCTGCGCAGGGCCTCCAGCCACATTGCCACCCCCTGCTCACGCAACGCAGGTGTCGGGCGCTTGGGGGAGGGGGCCTTGTCGCCAGCGGAAGCCATGGGCCGCAATTTTGCCTCGGAAGAGGGCGGCTACAGCAAAAGGGGCGCTGGCTGGTGGCGTGGCGCGCGTGGTGCACGCCCGGATGGGGTTGAGAAATAGGATGAAAACCGCTGTTTACCTTTATTGCAGCTGCGCAAGCAGCTACTTTTTCAGGCGCAATCAGCGCGGTGCCGGCAACCTCAACTGGGCCTGTTGCACCACCTGCACGCAATCGCGCAGGTGCTGCTCCCCCAGGTAGCGCAAGGTGGTGTAGCCCACGGCGGCGGCCACCGCCTGGCCTGCCAGCGGCACATACTTGGCCAGCTGCTTTGTCGTGAGGCGCAGTCCCACCGCGCGGGCGGCGCGCAGCACCAGTTCCTTGGTGATGAATTTGCCGATCAGCACGGACCCGACCAGGGTCACCGCTTTTTGCACCTGCTCGCGTTTGTGCGGGTCGAGTTGGTCGAGTTGCGCAGGCGTGAGCCCAAACTGGGCATTGATTTGCGGCAGCAGCCGCGAGAGCAGGGCGGCATCCACCGCCCAGTCCAGCCCTGGCACCGGCACCGTGCTGGCCGCCGCTGCCACCAGGGCGCGGCGGTGCAGCAGGCGGCGGCTGCGCTGTACGGCCGCTGCCAGTTCGGGGTTGCCTGCGGCCATTTGCCGGGCGCTTGCCATGGGCCTGCCTGCAATCAGGTCTTGCCTTTGACCAGCCCGTAGATCACCAGCAACACCACCGCGCCCACCACCGAGGCAATCCAGCCTGCAGCGGCGCCTTGCTGGTACCAGCCCATGGCCGTCCCCACGTAACTGGCGAGAAACGAGCCGGCCACGCCCAGCAAGGCGGTCATGATCCAGCCGAGCTTGTCGTCGCCCGGCTTGACCGCCCGCGCGATGAAGCCAACGACGAGTCCGATAATGAGGGTTCCGAGGATTGAAAGCATGGAGGCACCTGGTAGCAAAGATGGGTGCCAATGTAAGCCAAATGACCCTGGTGCGTGTGTCAGACAGGGCCTTGTGTTGGCGCCATGGCGAGAAGCGTCCAGGGCAGGCAAGGCCCACGCGTGTGGGCGTTGTCCGACACCCGGGCGCGCTCGGTACTTGCGCCTTGCCTGGGAGCCAGCCTATGGCGGCGTCTGTGCCCCGCTTCTAAATTGACCTCTTCGTTCAGATGAACTCGAAAGGAAATCGTATGAAGAACTATTCGGCATCTGGCCTGTTGGCCGCGGCGGCCTGGGTGGTTGCAGGCACTATGTCGGTATCGGCCTTTGCGCAGGGTGGCGCAGAGGCATCGCTGATGCGGGGTGCTGTGCCCGACACCACGGCCCAGCAGCGCTACCAGTCGGCCATCCGCGAAGCCGGTGGCGGGTTGAAGATCAGTCTGGAGGAATGCAAGGCCATGCCCCAAGGCAAGGAACGCAAGGGTTGTGAAGCCGAGGCACGGTCGCGTTACCAGCAGGACATGGCCGACGCCCGTGCCATGCGCAGCAACCCCGACAAGGGACCTGTCAATATCACGGGTGGACCCATTCGAAGCACTGAAACGATCACTGTGATCAAACCCTGACCAGGGATGAGCGCCGCAGGCTTGCAGCGCCGCAACGCTCAGGGCTGGGCTTTGGCTTCCGCGGTGACCCGGCGGGCCCCGTCGAAACGGCGCTGCCAGTAGGACTGGCGCATGTCTTCGATCCGCACTTCACTGCCGGTGCGGGGCGAGTGGATGAACTTGCCGTCGCCCACATAGATACCCACGTGGCTGAAGGCGCGGCGCATGGTGTTGAAGAACACCAGATCGCCGGGCTGCAGTTCCTTTTTGTCGATCACCTGGGTGCTGGCAGCTTGCTCATCGGCCCTGCGGGGCAGGATCTTGCCCACGGTTTTCTCGTAGACGGCGAGCACGAAGCCGCTGCAGTCAAAGCCGGTTGCCGCACTGGTGCCACCGCGGCGGTAGGGCACGCCAATGAATCCCATGGCGTTGCTGAGCAGGTCTGCGGTGCGGTCGGCGACCACATGGGCTTTGTCTGCGACGGAATGGCGCACGTCATCGAGCTGGGTCAGCAGGCCTTTATCGGCCAGAAAACGCTCGATATCTTCGGGGGATGCCGCTGCAGGGGCAGCTTGGGCGGCAGAGGCAAAGGTGAGGAGTAAGGCGATGAACCAACGGGACATGGGCGCGAAGGGTAACACGCTTTTCTTACAGGCCCGGAATCGGGTGCTCTGCGCAAGTTGTTGATTTGAATCGTTTTCCCGTTTCGGCGGCGGCATTTACGGTGTAGGCTGCTGCCCATGCACATCGAGACCAGCGAACCCGGGGACATGCCTGCTGTACCCGTTTCCACCCAGATTCCAGCCCAACTCGCCTTGCGCCGCGTAGCCATCGACACCTGGCACGAAAACGTTGCCTACCTGCACCGCGATTGCGCGGTGTACCGGGCCGAGGGCTTTCAGGCGCTGTCCAAGATCGAGGTGCGCGCCAATGGCCGCCACATCCTGGCCACCGTGAACGTGGTGGACGACACCGCCATCGTGGGCTGCCATGAGCTGGGCCTGTCAGAAGACGCCTTTGCACAGCTAGATGTGCAAAACGGCCACACCGTGTCGGTCACGCAGGCCGAGCCGCCCGAGTCCATGGGGGCGCTGTTTCGCAAGATTTCTGGCGAGCGCCTGACGCGGGCGGATTACGCGGCCATCGTGCGCGACATTGCGGGCCACCACTATTCCAAGATCGAGCTGACGGCCTTTGTCGTGGCCTGCCACCGCGATGAGCTCGACCGCGAAGAGGTGTTCTTCCTGACCGACGCCATGGTGGCCAGCGGCCGGCGGCTCGACTGGCACGAGCCGCTGGTGGTCGACAAGCACTGCATCGGCGGCATCCCAGGCAACCGCACGACCATGCTGGTGGTGCCCATCGTGGCGGCCCATGGCATGTTGTGTCCCAAGACATCGTCGCGCGCCATCACCTCGCCGGCCGGCACGGCCGACACCATGGAGGTGCTGGCCAAGGTGGAGCTGCCGTCCGAGCAGCTGGCCGACATCGTGCGCGACTACCGCGGCTGCCTGGCCTGGGGCGGCACGGCCAATCTTTCGCCGGCCGATGATGTGCTGATTTCGGTGGAGCGCCCGCTGTCCATCGATTCGGCCGGGCAGATGGTGGCCTCCATCCTGTCCAAGAAGGTGGCCGCCGGCGCCACCCACCTGGTGCTCGATATTCCCATCGGCCCCACGGCCAAGGTGCGCTCCATGCCCGAGGCCCAGCGCTTGCGCCGCCTGTTTGAATATGTGGCGCGGCGCATGGGCCTGTCGCTGGACGTGGTCATCACCGACGGCCGCCAGCCCGTGGGCAACGGCATCGGCCCGGTGCTGGAGGCGCGCGACGTGATGCGTGTGCTGCAAAACGACCCCGATGCGCCCAACGACCTGCGGCAGAAATCCTTGCGGCTGGCGGGCCGCCTGATCGAATGCGACCCCGACGTGCGCGGTGGCGACGGCTACGCGATTGCGCGCGACATTCTCGATTCGGGCCGGGCCCTGCGGCGCATGGAAGAGATCATCGCTGCGCAGGGCAGCAAGGGGTTCGATTACCTGCACCCGCAACTGGGGCCGCTGACCTTCGAGGTCTGCGCACCCGCCAGCGGTACCGTGGTGGGCATCGACAACTTCCAGATCGCCCGTGTGGCGCGGCTGGCGGGTGCGCCCAAGGTGCAGGGCGCGGGCGTGGACCTGGTGCACAAGCTGGGCGCCACGGTGGCGCAGGGCGATGTGCTGTACCGCGTGCACGCCAGCTACCCCGCCGACCTGCAGTTTGCCCGGCAGGCCAGCGCCCGCGACATTGGCTACCGCCTGGGCAGCGCCGACGCCGTGCCTCAGGTGTTTGTGGAGTTCTGACCGTGCTGGCTGACCCATTGCAGGCCTGCCTGCTGCATTTTGAGGACGAAACCGATGCCGCCGGGCGACTGGCCCAGGCTGCACAATTGCCCGTCAAGATGATCGAGCGCCACCGCTTCCCCGATGGCGAGCTCCAATTGCGGCTGCCGGTGGACGGGGCAGGGCACCTGCCGCCCCAGGTGGTGCTGCTGCGCAGCCTGCACGATCCCAACGAGAAACTGGTCGAGCTGCTGCTGGCGGCCCGCACCGCGCGCGCCCTGGGCGCCCGGCATATCACGCTGGTGGCGCCCTACATGGCCTACATGCGGCAGGACATTGCCTTTTCGCCCGGCGAAGCGGTCAGCCAGCAGGTGGTGGGCGGGTTTCTGGCCGGGCTGGTGGATGCCGTCATCACGGTCGATCCGCACCTGCACCGGGTGGCGACGCTGCAGGAGGCGATGGCCGTGCCCGATGCCATCGCGCTCAGTGGCGCCGAGCCGCTGTCCGACCTGATCGCCCAGCGGCGCCCGCACGCCTTGCTGGTCGGGCCCGATGGCGAGTCGGCCCAGTGGATAGCCCGGGCCGCCGCGCGCCATGGCTTGGACCACGCGGTCTGCACCAAGGTGCGCCACGGCGACCGGGATGTCACGATCGAGCTGCCACCCATCGCCGCCGCAGGGCGCGCCGTGGTGCTGCTCGACGATATGGCCAGCACCGGCCGCACCCTGGCGCTGGCCACCCGGCTGCTGCGGGCGGCAGGGGCGGCGTCGGTGGACGTGGCTGTCACCCATGCCCTGTTTGCCGGCGATGCCCTGCAGGCGCTGCACGACGCCGGGGTGGGCGAGGTCTGGAGCACCGACTGCATTCCCCATGCCAGCAACGCAGTGGCCATGGCCGAACCCCTGGCGCAGGCGCTCCGGTCGCTGCTGCAGCGCCGAGGTGGGCTGCGACAATCAGCACCTTTGCCGTGAACTGGCCCGTTTCTGAAGGACACCATGCTGCTCGACGCCTCTGAATCCCAACTCGTTCTGGTGGACTACCAGGAACGCCTGATGCCCGCCATCTTTGAAGGCCCCGCTGTGCTGGCCAATGCGCTGCGCCTGGCCCAGGTGGCCCGGCTCATGGAGGTGCCCGTATGGGGCACCGAGCAGAACCCCTCGCGCCTGGGCCCCAACGACGCCGCGCTGCGCGCCCTGTGCCAGAACACGCTGGCCAAGATGCACTTCAGCGCCGCGGAAGAAGGCCTGGGCGAATGGCTGCGTCCACCCGCCAAGCCCCAGCAGGGCGGCAATGCCCGCAGCCTGCCGCGTCACCTGCAAAAACCCGCCCAGCAGGCGCCCGAGCGTGGCACCATCGTCATCGCCGGCTGCGAGGCCCATGTCTGCCTGCTGCAGACCGCGCTGGACCTGATCGAGGACGAGTTCGAAGTGTGGGTGGTGACCGACGCCTGCAGCGCGCGCACCGAGCGCAACCGCGATGCCGCCTTCGACCGGCTGGCCGGTGCGGGTGCCGAGCTGGTGACCACCGAGATGGTGGCGTTTGAGTGGCTGCGCAGCTGCGAAAACCCGGTGTTCAAGGACGTTCTGGCGCTGGTGAAATAGGGCGGCTGATCATTTAACCTCTTCTCGGCCTCCTGCGCCCATACAGAAGGCGCTGCTAGCTATTAAATAAATAGCGTATTGATTTCGTTTGTGCGTCAGCTTCCCGCAAGCCCGTCATGAATAATTATGAATTCAAAACCTGCAGCCCCTGCAGGGCGAGAGATGCCGAGGAGACTCCCCATGCCCAGCTATGCCGACTTTTACCGCCAGTCCATCGACCAACGCGACACCTTCTGGGCCGAGCAGGCCCAACTGATTGACTGGCAGACGCCACCCCGGCAGGTCTGCGACTACAGCAACCCGCCGTTTGCGAAGTGGTTTGTCGGCGGCACCACCAACCTGTGCCACAACGCGATCGACCGCCACCTGAAAGACCGCGCCAGCCAGCCGGCGCTGGTGACCATCTCCACCGAAACCGACACCGAGCGCAGTTACAGCTTTGCCGAACTGCACACCGAAGTGCAGCGCATGGCCGCCGTGCTGCAGAGCCTGGGGGTGAAGAAGGGCGACCGCGTGCTCATCTACATGCCCATGATCGCCGAGGCCGCCTTTGCCATGCTGGCCTGCGTGCGCATCGGTGCGCTGCATTCGGTGGTGTTTGGCGGTTTTGCCTCGGGTTCTCTGGCTTCGCGCATCGAGGATGCCGAACCCGTGGCCATCGTCAGCGCCGATGCCGGCTCGCGCGGCGGCAAGAGCGTGCCCTACAAGCCGCTGCTGGATGAAGCGATCGCGCTGTCCAAACACAAGCCGGCCGCCGTGCTCATGGTGGACCGGGGCCTGGCACCCATGGCCATGCGCGCTGGCCGCGACCACGACTGGGCGGCGCTGCGCGCGCAGCACCTGAGCGCCACCGTGCCCTGCGAGTGGGTGGAATCCACCCACCCCAGCTACACGCTCTACACCAGCGGTACCACCGGCAAACCCAAGGGCGTGCAGCGCGACACCGGTGGCTACACCGTCGCGCTGGCCGCCAGCATGAAGCACATTTTCGATGCCCAGGCGGGCGAGGATGTTTTCACCGCCGGGCCGCCCCAAGGTGAAAACGCTGCCCCCTCCGGGGGCAGCGACCCGCGTGAGCGGGGGAGCGCGGGGGTCTTTTTCGCCACCAGCGACATCGGCTGGGTGGTGGGGCACAGCTACATCATCTACGGCCCGCTGATCGCCGGCATGACCACCATCATGTACGAGGGCCTGCCCACGCGGCCCGATGCGGGCGTGTGGTGGAGCATTGTCGAGAAATACAAGGTCACGCACATGTTCTCGGCCCCCACGGCGGTGCGCGTGCTAAAAAAGCACGACGCCTCGTGGCTCCAGAAATACGACGTCTCCACCCTCAAGGCCCTGTGGCTGGCCGGCGAGCCACTCGATGAGCCCACGGCCCAGTGGATCAGCGATGCGCTCTCGGTGCCCATCATCGACAACTACTGGCAAACGGAAACCGGCTGGCCCATCCTCACGCTGGCCAACGGCGTGGAGCAGCAGACCACCCGCTTTGGCAGCCCCGGCAAGGCCATGTATGGCTACAACGTCAAGCTGATCGATGAATCCAACGGCGTAGAACTGACGGCCCCCAACCAGAAGGGCGTGGTGGCCATCGAAGGCCCTCTGCCACCCGGTTGCATGCAGACGGTGTGGCGCGACGACGAGCGCTTCGTCAACACCTACTGGATGAGCATTCCCGGCCGCCTGATCTACAGCACGTTTGACTGGGGTATCCGCGATGCCGATGGCTACCACTTCATCCTGGGCCGCACCGACGACGTGATCAACGTGGCCGGCCACCGCCTGGGCACGCGCGAGATCGAGGAATCCATCTCGTCGCACCCCAATATCGCCGAAGTGGCCGTGGTGGGCGTGTCCGACAGCCTCAAGGGCCAGGTGGCCATGGCTTTTGCCGTGCCGCGCGATACCTCGGGTCTGGTGGACGATGCCGCGCGCCTGAAGCTCGAAGGCGAGGTGATGAAGCAGGTGGACAGCCAGCTTGGCGCCGTGGCCCGCCCCGCGCGCGTGTACTTCGTGACGGTGCTGCCCAAGACGCGCAGCGGCAAGCTGCTGCGCCGCGCCCTGCAGGCCGTGGCCGAACGCCGCGATCCGGGCGATCTGACCACGATGGACGATCCGGCTGCGCTGCAGCAGGTCAAAGACCTGGTGGGTAACTGATAGCGCTGATAGCGCGGCAGCCGGCTTACGCCCAGGCCTGCCGTGGCCTTGATTTTTTAAAAACCAATAGCTGCAAGCGTTTGATGGACAGGCGCTTCAGCCATTTTCATATCGAATATTCCTCGGCATGTTGCTGCCACTGCACGGGCGGCTTCCAGCGGCGGGCCCAGCCAATGAAGTCCTCCAGTGGCATGGGCCGGGCAATGCAGTAGCCCTGGGCCAGCGTGCAACCGTGCTGCAGCAGCAGCTGGCCCTGCTCGACGGTTTCCACCCCCTCGGCAATGACGCGGTGGCCGAAAGAGCGGGCCAGGCCGATCACGCCTTGCACGATGGCCAGGTCGCCGGGATCGCCCATCATGCCGTTGACAAAGCTCTGGTCGATCTTGAGCGTGTCCATGGGCAGGCGGCGCAGATAGGTGAGCGATGAATAGCCGGTGCCAAAATCATCCAGCGAGACCACCACGCCCAGCGCGCGCAGCCGGGCCAGTGTTCCGGTCACAGCGGGCAGATCATACAGCGCCGCGTTTTCGGTGATTTCCAGTTCCAGCAGGCTGGGTGCCACCCGGGGGTGGCGGGCCAGGCACTGCACCATCCAGGCCGAAAAATCGGGGTGTTGAAGATGCAGCGCCGAGATGTTGACGCTCACAGGCATATTCAGGCCCGCATCCAGCAAGCGCTCCAGCTGGGCCATTGCCGCTTCGACCACCCACTGGCCAAAAACGATTTCCAGCTCGGTCCCGTCCAGCAGCGGCAGAAAGGCACCTGGCGGCAGCAGGCCGCGCTCGGGATGCTGCCAGCGCGCCAGTGCCTCGGCACCCACCACCTGGCCCGTCTGCATGACCACCTTGGGCTGCAGAAACAGCACGAACTGCGCTTGCGCCAATGCCTCGCGCAGACGCAGGCCCTGTTCGTGCTGTTCGCGCTGGGCGCGTTCCTGGGCCGCGTCGAACTGGTGAAACCGGTTGCGCCCCGCCTGCTTGGCGGCATACATGGCCTGGTCCGCGTGGCGCAGCAGGGTGTCGGCGTCCGCATCGTCCGAGGGGAACATGGTGTAGCCGATGCTGACCGTCACGGCCACCCGCTCGGTATCGAGCGTGTAGGGCGAGGAAATGCTTTCCATCAGGCGTTGCAGCAAGCCTTCGCCATCGGTGTGCGAGGCCAGACCCGGCAGGAGGATCACGAATTCGTCACCGCCCAGTCGGGCCACGCAATCTTGCGGGCGCAGCGCACGCGCGAGCCGACCCGCCACCACCGCCAGCAATCGGTCGCCTGCGCCGTGGCCCAGGCGGTCGTTGACGGGCTTGAAGCCATCCAGGTCCAGGTAGGCCACCCCCAGCTGGGTGCCGTGGGCCCGGGCCTGGGCCATGCTGTTCTGCAGCCGGTGGGCCAGCAGAACGCGGTTAGGCAGGCCCGTCAGTGCGTCGTAATGGGCCAGCCTCTGCAGCAGCTCTTCCTGCTCGCGCTGTGGTGTGACGTCAATGGCCACGCCCAGCATGCGCGCGGGGGTGCCGGCGCCGTCGTGGCCGATGATCTTGCCCAGGTTACGGATCCAGCGGGTTGTCTGCTGGGGCAGCATCACTTTCCAGGTGGCATCGAACGGGGTGGCCGGGTGAGTGGCATGGCGCGCCACTTCCGCCGCAATGCCGGGTAGCGCATCGGCGGCCACCGCCGTCGTCCATTGCACGGCCGGCGCACCGGCCTCGTCGGAGGCCACGCCGCGCAGCTCACGCCAGCGCGCATCGCCGCTGACCATGCCGGTTTGCAGATCCCAGTCCCACAAGCCCAGCGCAGCGGCCGAGAGGGTGAGCGACAGCAGCGCCTCGCGTTCGCGCACCTGCTCTTCGCTGCGCTTGCGGTCGGTGATGTCCTGCAGCGCAAACAGCCAGCAAGCCTCGCCATCGAACTCCGTGGCAAGCATCGATTGCAGTGCAGTGTGCTCCTCACCAGTGCGCGTGCGCATCTTGACCTCGAAGGCGTTGATCTGGCCGGTCTGCCGGATCGCTTCCATCAGGCGGGCGCGTTCCTGCACCTGGAAAATACCCAGTTTGATGGCCGAGCTGCCCACCGCCTGCTCCCGCGTGAAGCCCAGCAATTGCTCCCACGCGGGGTTCACTTCCACATAGGCGCCGTCGCTTTGGCGCGTCATACCCATGGGGTAGGGCATGAGACGGAAGATGCGCGAGAACCGGTCTTCGGACTGGCGCAGCTGCTGTTCGGAGCGCTTGGCCGCATCGATGTCCTGCACCACACCGCGCATGCCGATGACCTTGCCGTCCTGCAGCACCGGCTCGCCACTGGCGCGCACCCAGGCCTGGCGGCCATCGGCACGGATGATTTTGTGCACCAGGCTCCAGTCGGCCTGGTGCACGAAGCAGTCGCGCATTTTGCTGCGCAGGGTCTCCTGCCAGGCGGGCACCACGAACTGCTGGATATAGTTCTTCGGCGGCGGGGTGCCGGGGGGCAGACCAAGGATTTCGCAGCAGATCTCCGACCAATATCCCGTGCCCTTGCCGCGCGTGTTCTCCCACGCGCCCAGGCGCGCCATGCGGCCGGCCTGCTGCAGCAGGTTGTTGAGCGCCCGCAGCCCATCGCTGGTGCGCTGCGCCTCTGTCATGTCGTGAAAGACAAACAGGAAACAGTTTTCACCGTCCACCACGATGGGCCGGGCCGACATCAGGCCCGGCACGCGCACACCCTGGCGCTGCGCCACCATGGGCAGGCGGTCCACCTTGCCTTCGCGCTGGTAGGTTTCCAGCATGCGCGCGCGCTCCTGGCTCGACGCCCAAATGTTGAGTTCGCCAGAAGTGCGCCCCACCACGGCGCTGCGCTCTGCCCCCAGCAGTTCGCAAAACGCCGGATTCACGTCGAGATAGCGCCCGTCCGATATCCGTGAGATGCCCGCAGGGTCGGGCAAGGTCTGGTAGATGGTGGTGTATCGGGCCTCCGATGCGCGCAGCGCATCTTCGACATCGTGCTGGGCCGTGACGTCCACGGCCATGCCCAGCAGGGTGAGAGGGTGGCCGGCTGCATCGCGTTCGCCCACCAGGCCCCGCGAGATGACCCAGCGCCAGCGGCCCGCCATGTCGAGAACACGGAACTCGGCTTCGTAGGTGTCCAGTTGCCCGCGCATGGCGCGCTCTATTTTGTCGGCAAGGCGTGCGGCATCGTCGGGGTGCCGCCGGGCGTGCCAGCGGTCCCAGGCATCGTCGGTGTCGATGGCATCCATGCCGAAGGCGGCATAGAAGCGGCCACGGCATGCCAGCTTCTGGTGCGGGATGTCCCATTCCCAGTGCCCGCCGCCCAGGGCCTCCAACGCCAGGCGCATCTGCTGTTCGCGCTGGCGCAGGTGCTGGGTGGCCTGCTGCAAGGTGGCAAGGCTGTCGTGGGGGACTGGCGCAAGGTCCATGCGCCGAGTTTAGGTCCGTTTCGCGGCCTGCGCGGCGGTGCTTGGGGTCCCGATCAGGCCGGTGGACAACATGGTTCCGCACACGATGACCAGCCCGCAACCGATCATCCAGGGCGTGATGGCCTCGTGCAGAAACACCGCGCCATACACCAGGGCAAACACCGGCGCCAGAAACGTCACGGCCAGCGCGCGGCTGGGGCCGGCGTGGGCGATCAGGCGAAAGTAGAGGATATAGGCAATGCCCGTGCAGAGGATGGCGATGGCCACGATGGCCACGATGGCCGCCCAGGCGCGCAGCCCCGGCATGGTGGCGGGCCAGAACCACAGCATGGGCACGAACAGACCCAGCGCCGCCCCGAGCTGGCTGCCCGTGGCCGCAGCCAGTGGCGGCACTCCTGCCAGGTAGCGCCGGGCAAAGCTGGCGGCAATGGCATAGCAGGTGGTGGCCCCCAGGCAGGCGGCAATGGCCCAGGGGGCGAAATCCGATGGGAGGCCCGCGCCCCCCGGTGCGCGCCATGCCAGCAGCGCCACGCCCACGAAACCGATGCCCAGGCCCAGCCAGCGCAGGCGGTTGATGCGGTCGCCCAGCCAGACCCAGGCGACCAAGGCGCCAAACAGCGGCACCGTGGCGTTGAGGATGGAGGCCAGCCCCGTGGTGATGTGCAGCACCGCCCAGGAATACAGGGCGAACGGGATGGCTGAATTCACCACGCCCGACAGCAGCACCGGCTTCCAGTGCCGGCGCAGCTGCGGCCACTGGCCCTGGTACAGCAGGAGGGGCCAGAGGAACACCGTGGCCAGCAGCACGCGCAGCCCGGCCGTGGGCAGCGGCCCGAATTCGGACGCCCCTAGCCGCATGAACAGAAACGATGCACCCCACAGGGCCGCCAGCAGCAGGAACTCGCCCAGCCAGGCCGACATGGGTTGGGTGGCCGGCACGCTCATGCCAGCGCCTGCGCCGGACGCAGCGCGGCGCCCTCCAGCTGCAGCAGCGCGCTCTTGCGATCCAGGCCGCCGGCGTAGCCCGTGAGGGCGCCGTCCTTGCCCAGCACCCGGTGGCAGGGCACCACCACGCTGACCGGGTTGCGCGCCACGGCGGCCCCCACGGCACGCACGGCATCCGGGCGGCCCAGCTGCTGGCTGAGCGCGCCATAGCTGGTGGTGTGGCCGCAACCGATGGACAGCAGCGCCTGCCACACGTCCCGCTGGAACGGCGTGCCGCCCGCCAGGTCGAGCGGCAGCTCGAACCGGGTGCGCTCGCCGCGCAGGTATTGCTGCAGTTGTTCGACGGCCGCCACCAGCACCGGGTGCTGTGGGTCTTGCGGCCAGGCACGGGGTCCGTCGAGTTGCGGGGGCAGATGGCGCTGGCCATCAAACCACAGGCCCGCCAGGCCCTGGGGCGAGGCGGCCAGCCGCACGGTGCCCAGGCGGGTGGCGGTGCGGGTCTGCACGGTGGAGGGGTGAAACTGCATGGCCATGATATTTTAGAGTGAAATTGCCTTGAAGTACCTATTAAATAAGCGCCTATAGCTATTTATTTAATAGCAGTTTGCACTGCTGCTACCTTGCTGGCGCGGGCGCTGCCACCCGCCGTCCAGGCACGCACCACGGCGTAGCTGCGCCAGGGTTGCCAGGCCCGCGAGGCTTGGGCGGCCGCGCGGGCCGGCTGGGGTTGGGCCTGCACGCCCATGGCCTTTTGCAAGGCCACGTCACCGGCCGGAAACGCATCGGGCCAGCGCAGCACGCGCATGGCGATGTACTGCGCCGTCCAGTCGCCAATGCCGGGCAGGGCGCACAGTGCCGCCGTGGTGGTGGCCACATCCGCGCCGCCCTGCAGCTGCAGCCGGCCCGCATCCACCGCCTGTGCCAGCGCCACGATGGCTGCCTGGCGCTGGCGCACGATGCCCAGCTGCCCCAGCGCCTCGCCGGGTGCCTGCGCCAGCACCGCAGGGGCGGGAAACAGCCGGGTGAGTTCGGGCCAGGGCGTGGCGATGGGCTCGCCAAAGCGCTCCACCAGCCGCTGCCCCAGCGTGCGCGCGGCCGCCACGGTGATCTGCTGGCCCAGCACGGCGCGCACGGCCAGCTCGAAGCCATCGAAGGCGCCCGGCACGCGCAAGCCATCGCCCTCGGGGAAAAAGGGGTGGAGCACGGCATTGATGGCCGCCGGGTCGGCGTCCAGGTCGAGCATGGCGCGCACACGGCGTATCACCTGCGGCAGCACGGGGTACAGGCTGTCGCTGGTCTGCACCAGCACCTGGTGGCGGGCGGGGTCGAAGCGTGCGTCCAGCCAACCGCAATGCGCCTCTTGCCCGGCAGCGCCCTGGCTTGGCAGGCGCACCGTGCGGCGCAGCACCGGGGTGGCGGCATCGCCCGCCCATTCCACGCCGTGGAACTGGCGGCGGGCAAAAAAATCCAGTAG
Organism: Acidovorax sp. GW835-FHT14B10; assembly: GCF_058793725.1. Taxonomy (NCBI): domain Bacteria; kingdom Pseudomonadati; phylum Pseudomonadota; class Betaproteobacteria; order Burkholderiales; family Comamonadaceae; genus Acidovorax; species Acidovorax sp. GW835-FHT14B10. Next base: position 36,797 of record NZ_JBXAGC010000030.1, on the reverse strand, counting down.
GGCCGGTACATCCAGCGGCGGCCGGTAGGCCAGCCGCAGCGTGGCTCCAGCCACGCCTGCTGGCTCGCCCGCGGGCCGGACGCCGCCACGGCGCAACTGGGTCGGGCTCAGGCCATAGTGCCCGGCAAAGGCGGCATTGAAACGGCGCACGCTGGCAAAACCGCTGGCCAGGGCCACCTGGGTGACAGGCATGGGCGTGTCGGTCAGCAGCTGCTTGGCGGTCAGCAGCCGCCGCGTCTGCAGGTATTGCAGCGGCGACACCCCCAGGGCCGCCTCGAAGATGCGGCGCAGGTGCCGGTCGCTCACGCCCAGGCGGGCGGCCAGCCGCGCCACCGTGGCGCCGCGCTCATCGCCCGTGGACCAGGCCTCGGGGGCATCGAGCAGCCGCACGGCCTGCTGCACCAGAATGCCGCTGGCGTCCTGCACCGACCACACCAGCGCCTGCGGCGCCAGTTCGGGCCGGCAGCGCAGGCAGGGCCGAAAACCCGCGCCCTCGGCCTGCGCGGCCAGCGCGAAGAAGCGGCAGTTTTCGCGCCGGGGCGTGCGCACGGCACAGACCGGGCGGCAATAGATGCCGGTGGAGGTGACGCCGGTGAAAAACCGCCCGTCAAAGCGCGCATCCCGGGCCTGCAGGGCGCGGTAGCAGCCGTCATCGGCCGACAGGTCGATCGATGGATCGATCAGGGTGTCGGCCGGTGTGGCAGGGCGTGGTGCGGGCGAGGTCATGGGGGCCATGATAGGCCTGCGGCGCCGCCGCACTGGCCATTTTCGGACCTGTGCCTGCAATGCCAGGGCAGTGGTGAGCCCCCCTACAATGGAGCGAACATTCGACCTCTCTCCCAGCGAAAGACCCTCCCGTGCAACCCACACCCGCCATCTTCAAGGCCTACGACATCCGCGGCATCGTCCCCTCCACCCTGAATGAAGAAGTGGCCCTGGGCCTGGGCCGGGCCTTTGGCACCGCGGCACGGGCCGAAGGCCAGACCACGGTGGCCGTGGGGCGCGACGGCCGGCTGTCCGGCCCGGCCATCAGCGGCGCCCTGGTACGCGGCCTGGTCGAAGCCGGCATTGAGGTGATCGACGTCGGCCTGGTCACCACGCCGCTCCTGTATTTCGCGGCCAGCACGTTGTGCGCCAGCGGCATCCAGGTCACGGGCAGCCACAACCCGCGTGATTACAACGGCTTCAAGATGGTGCTGAACGGCCGTGCCATCTATGGCGACGAAATCCAGGCCCTGCGCCACACCATGGAAGCCGAGAGCTGGCAGCTGCTGCCCGGCGGCAGCGTGCGCCATGTGGATGTGCTGGCGGCCTACCGCAAACGCATCGTGGACGATGTGAAGCTGGCCCGCCCCCTGAAGATCGTGGTCGATTGCGGCAACGGCATTGCCGGCGCCTCGGCCCCGGCCATCTTCCGCGCGCTGGGCTGCGAGGTGACCGAGCTGTTTTCCGAGGTGGACGGCAACTTCCCCAACCACCACCCCGACCCCAGCAAACCCGAAAACCTGCGCGACCTGATTGCCGCCCTGCAGGCCGGCGACGCCGAACTGGGCCTGGCCTTCGACGGCGACGGCGACCGGCTGGGTATTGTCACGCGCGATGGCTCCAATATCTTCCCCGACCGCCAGATGATGCTGTTCGCGCAGGATGTGCTCAGCCGCGTGCCGGGCGCACCCATCCTGTTCGACGTGAAATGCACCCAGCGCCTGGCGCCGGCCATTGCCGCCGCAGGCGGCCAGCCGGTGATGTACAAAACAGGGCATTCGCTCATCAAGGCGCGCATGAAAGAGCTCAGTTCACCCCTGGGCGGCGAGATGAGCGGCCACATCTTCTTCAAGGAGCGCTGGTTCGGCTTTGACGACGGTACCTATGCCGGCTGCCGCCTGCTCGAAATCCTTTCGCGCAGTGCCGACCCGGGCGCCGTGCTCAACGGCCTGCCCACCAGCTTCAGCACGCCCGAGCTCAACGTGGCCTGCGCCGAAGGCGAACCGCACCGCCTGACGGCCGAGCTGCAGGCACTGGCCGCCGAGAGCTTTGCGGCCCCGGCGCAGATCAACACCATCGACGGCCTGCGGGTGGACTGGCCCGATGGCTTTGGCCTGATCCGCGCCAGCAACACCACGCCCGTGCTGGTGCTGCGCTTCGAGGGTCACACGCCCGAGGCGCTGGCACGCATCGAGGCGGCCATGCTGGCCCTGCTGCACCGTGTGAAGCCCGATGCCCAGGTGGGCAGCGCGGCGCACTGAAGTGAAACACCCCCCTGAGCGACTTCGTCGCTTCCCCCCGCTCCCGCAGCGCTGCGCGCTGCGGGCAGGGGGACGCAGCCCTCGCTGCGGGGCGGCCCTTGCTTGGCTGCCTTGGCCTTGGGCCGCGCCAGTTTCATCCGATCCGGGTGGCATGCGGCATCCTGGAACGCAGAGATGAGCCTCGCACTCTGGCTGTACTCCGCCCTGACCTGGGCCGCCCAGCCGCTGGTGCGGCGCAAGCTGCGGCGCCGCGCCATCGCCGAGCCCGGCTACGGCCACGCGGTGGGCGAGCGCTTTGGCCGTTATGCGCGGCCTATCGACAGCCTGATTCCCCAAAGCAGCACCGACCCGCTGGGCCGGTTTGTGTGGATCCACGCCGTATCGCTGGGCGAAACCCGGGCCGCCGCCATCTTGCTGGCCGAGCTGCGCCGGCAGCTGCCCGGCATGCGCCTGCTGCTCACCCATGGCACCGCCACGGGCCGGGCCGAGGGCGAGAAACTGCTGTTGCCCGGCGACGTGCAGGTGTGGCAGCCCTGGGACACGCCGGGAGCAGTGCGCCGCTTCTTGCGCCAGTTCCGGCCCACCATCGGCATCCTCATGGAAACCGAGGTCTGGCCCAACCTAGTGGCGGGCTGCCGGCAGCGTGGCATACCGCTGGTGCTGGCCAATGCACGCTTCAATGAAAAATCGCTGCGCAAGTCGCTGCGGCTGGCGGCGCTGGCCCGTCCGGCCTATGGCGGCTTGGCGGCCGTCTGGGCCCAGACCGATGCCGACGCCGAGCGCCTGCAAGCCATCGGCGCGCCGGTGCAGGGTGTCTTTGGCAACCTCAAGTTCGACGTGGCGCCCGATGCCGGGCAACGGGCGCGGGGGCGTGCATGGCGCGCAGGCAGTGCCCGGCCCGTGGTCATGCTGGCCAGCAGCCGCGACGGTGAAGAATCGATGTGGCTGGCTGCCTTGAAGCACAAAAGCACTCCAGCGCTCAATGGGAAAGCGCTCGAAGCTATCAATAGTGAAGCAAATCGAGTGGATAAACCGGTCCAATGGCTGGTAGTGCCGCGCCACCCCCAGCGCTTTGCCGAAGTGCAGCAGCAGCTGTGCAGCGCTGGCCTGACCGTATCGAGCCGCAGCCAGTGGGCCGACGGCCCCGGGCCCGCCGATGTCTGGCTGGGCGACTCGCTGGGCGAAATGGTGCTGTATTACAGCCTGGCCGATGTGGCCTTGCTCGGCGGAAGCTTTGCGCCGCTGGGCGGGCAGAACCTGATCGAGGCCATTGCCTGCGGCTGCCCCGTGGTGCTGGGGCCACACACCTTCAACTTTGCCGAGGCAGCCACGCTGGCCTGTGAACAGGGCGTGGCGCACCGCGCGGAAGATATCGGGCAGGGGGTGGCGCTGGCCTGTGACCTGGCCACCGACGCCCCCCGGCTGGCCGTCGCCCGCGACCTGGCCCAGGAATTCATGCAGCAGCATCGCGGCGCAGCGCGGCTGACCGCCGCCGCCATCGCGGCCATGCTGGGCCTTGCTGCGGCGCCATGAAACGGCACGCAGTGGGGGCAAAAAATGCCGGGCCCGCAACTGTGTTTCAGGCCCGTGCCTGCCGGAAATGTCACCTTGCGTACTCGGCTTTGTGCCGACACGCCCGCAGCTGTGCCACAGTTCCTCCCACCGCTGGCTGATCATTGATGGGCGGCCCGACGCCGCTGCAAGACCCATGGACAAACACTACCTCACGCCGCTTTTTGCCCCCGCTTCCATTGCCATACTGGCGGGCAAGGCCGACGAACCCGAAAACCTCACCTCGTATGCGCAAGCGCTGCATCCGGCCCTGCGCGCGCAGCGCTTTGCCGGCAGCCTGCAGTTTGTCGATACCCACACCAGCGGCACGCTGGCCGACCTGGCGCAAAGAAAGGCCGATCTGGCCATCGTCGCACTGCCGCCCGCCGAGGTGCCGGCTGCGCTGGAAGTGGCGGGGCGCATCGGCTGCCGCGCGGCGCTGGTGCTGTCAAGCGGCATGGATGCCGACCGGGCCGCCCGCCTCAAGAAAATTGCGCGCCGCGAGGGCTTGTACCTGCTGGGCCCCAATTCACTCGGGTTCCAGCGGCCGCACCTGCAGCTCAATGCCAGCGCGGCCGGCCCGCTGGCGCGCGATGGCTCGCTGGCACTGGTGTGCCAGTCGGGCGCGCTCACGGCGTCGATCCTGGACTGGGCCCGCAACAACGCCGTAGGGTTCTCGACCGTGGTGTCGTTGGGGCCGAACACCGACGTGGACATTGCCCAGGTGCTCGACTTTCTGGCCCACGATGCGCGCACGCAGAGCATCGTCGTCTACATGGAAGGCATCTCCAACGCGCGCCGTTTCATGAGTGCGCTGCGCTCGGCCGCCAATGCCAAGCCGGTGGTGGTGCTCAAGGCCGGGCGCAAGCCGGCGGGCAATGAGGCCGCCCAGACGCACAGCGGCACCATCGTGGGCAGCGACGATGTGTTCGACGCCGCCTTGCGCCGCGCTGGCGCGGTGCGCGTGCGCTCGTTCGTCGAGTTGTTCTCGGCGGCCAAGTGCCTGGCTTCGCGCTACCGGCCGGTGGGCAAGCGCCTGGCCATCGTCACCAACGGCGGCGGGCCCGGCGTGCTGGCGGCCGACTGGGTCAATGAGATCCTGCTGAGCCTGGGCAAGCTGTCACCCGAATCGGCGCGTGCGCTGGCGCCTAAGTTGCCGCCCCTGGCGTCGCTGTCGGATCTGATCGACCTGTCGGAAGACGCTAGCGCCGAGCACTATCGCCTGGCCATCGAAGCGGCCTGCAAAGACCGGCAGGTGGATGGCGTGCTGGCCATCCACTCCCCCAAGGCTGGCTCGGACGCCTGTGCGGTGGCGACCGCGCTGGCCGAGGTCAAGCGCAGCATGAGCAAGCCGCTGTTGGCCTGCTGGATGGGCGACACCTCGGTGGTGCCGGCGCGCGCCATCTTGCTGGAGGCCGCCATCCCGAGCTTTCGCACGCCCGAGGCCGCCGTGGGGGCCTTTGGCAACATCGCGTCGTTCTACCAGAACCAGCAACTGCTGCAGCAGACGCCGCCACCGCTGTCCACGCTGGCCAAGCCCGACATTGAGGGCGCGCGCCTGGTCATCGAAAGCGTGCTGGCCGAGCGGCGCAAGGTGCTGACCGAGATGGAGTCCAAGACGCTGCTGGCGGCGTTCCACATTCCTGTGACCAAGACCATCCTGGCACGCAGCGCGCACGAAGCCATGATGATCGCCACGCAGATGGGCTTTCCGGTGGCGCTGAAGATCGACTCGCCCGACATCAGCCACAAATCCGACGTCGGCGGCGTGGCCCTGAACATCCACAACGGCACCGGCGCCCGCGATGCCTACACCGACATGGTGCAGCGCGTGGCCCGCCTACAACCCGATGCCCGCATCAACGGCGTGACGGTGCAGAACATGGCTGGCGCCCGGCGCGGGCGCGAGATCTGCATCGGCCTCGTCACCGACGACCCGTTCGGCCCGGTGATCACGTTTGGAGCGGGCGGCACCATGATCGAACTGATCAACGACCGCGCCATGGAGCTGCCCCCGCTCAACCAGTTTTTGGCACGGCGGCTGATCGAGCGCTCACGCGTGGCCGAAACGCTGGGTGAGTGGCGCGGCGCCAGCGCGGTGGACCATGACGCGCTGGAGCAAGTGCTGCTGCGCGTGTCGGAAATGGTGTGTGCCTTGCCCCAGCTGCGCGAGATGGACATCAATCCGCTCATCGTGGACGAGCAGGGCGTCGTGGCGGTGGATGCGCGCATTGCCATCGACCACGCGGCCAACACTTCGGGCGGGCGGGCCGACAGCTTCAGCCACCTGGCCATCCTGCCGTATCCCGCACGCTACGAACAACGGTGGCCCATGCGCGGGGGCGGCGAATACCTGGTGCGCCCCATCCATCCCGACGATGCGCAGATGCTGCAGCAGCTCGTGCAGCACCTGTCGCCCGAAAGCCGGTATTTCCGTTTCATCTCGTCGATGGTGGAACTGCCGGCCTCGATGCTGGCACGTTTCACCCTGATCGACTATGACCGCGAAATGGCGCTGGTGGCCGTATTCCGCGAACGCACGGTGGGCGATGACGGCGACAGCACCGAAACCGAGCGCATCGTGGGGGTGTCGCGCTACGTCACCAATCCCGACCAGTCGAGCTGCGAATTCGCACTGGTGGTGGCCGACGACTTCAATGGCAAGGGTCTGGGTTCGCGCCTGATGCTGAGCATCATGGATGTGGCGCGCGACAAGGGCCTGGCCGAAATGGAAGGCCTGGTGCTGGCCAACAACCCCGGCATGCTCAAGCTCATGCGCAGCCTGGGCTTTGTGGTCAAGCCCTATTCAGACGACGCAGATTTCAGGTTGGTCACCCACACCTTGTAGGCGCGCGCCCCTTGTTTTCAGGCAGGGACTGTGTGGTGGCTACGGCTGCTGCAGCAAACGGTTGATGGCTTCCACGTCCTCTTGCGCCAGGGTGCCGGCCGCCTGGCGCAGCTTGAGGGTGCCCAGCAGCACGTTGTAGCGCGCCTGCGCCAGATCGCGCTTGGTCTGGTAGAGCTGGCTTTGGGCATTGAGCACGTCGATGTTGATGCGCACACCCACCTGGTAGCCGAGCTTGTTGGCGTCGAGCGCGCTCTGGCTGGAGGCTTCGGCCGCTTCCAGGGCATGCACCTGGCCCTGGCCGGACTGCACGCCAAAGAAGGCGGCCCGGGTGGCCTGCGCCACGTTGCGGCGCGCGGTTTCGAGGTCGGCAGCGGCCTTTTCTTCGAGGGCCAGCGTTTCCTTGATGCGGTTCTGCACGGCAAAACCGGCAAAAAGCGGCAGGTTCAGGGCCACGCCCACGCTGGCATTGTTGGTGCGGCCGTTCATGCCCGGCGCGGTGACCGTGCCGTTGGGATTGCGCACGACGTTATAGCCGGCCTGCAGATCCACCGTGGGCAGATGCCCGGTGCCGGCCTTGCGGGTTTCCAGGCGCGCAATGTCCAGGGCGATCTGGGCCTGGCGCAAACCCGGCTGCTGCTCTTGCGCCGTCTGCACCCATTGCACCACGTTGTCGGGCTGCACGGTGGGCAGCGTCACCGGCTGGACCAGGGGCAGGGGCCGGGTGCCGGTCACGCCCACCAGCTGGTCGAGGGCCAGTTTTTTCACGCGCAGGTCGTTCTCGGCGGCAATTTCCTGGGCGATGACCAGGTCGTAGCGGGCCTGGGCCTCGCGCGAGTCGGTCACGGTGGAGGTGCCCACCTCGAAATTGCGCTTGGCGGAAGCCAGTTGCTCGGAAACGGCCGCTTTTTGCGCCTGCACGAAGGTGAGCGTGTCCTGGGCCGCGAGCACATCAAAGTAAGCCTGGCTGACGCGCACCAGCAGGTCCTGGGTTGCGGCGTCCAGCTGCGCAAGGGCCACATCGACGCCGCGCTGGCCCTGCTGGAAGTTGATGCGGTTGGCCGGACGGAACAAAGGCTGCGAGGCGCTCACCCCCAGGTTCTGCGAGCTGCCGTTGAAGTCCACGCTGGGGCGGGTGACTTCGGTGCTGGTGCGGGATACGCCGGCAGACAGGCCGGCACTGGGCAGCAGGCCGGCGCGGGCCTGTTCGGCGCGGCTGGAGGCCGCATCCAGCTGGAGCTTGGCCGCCTGCCATACGGTGTCGTAGCCACGCGCTGCGTCCACCAGTTGCAAAAGGCTCTGGGCCTGCGCCGGTGTGCAAAGGGCGGTGGCGAGGGCCAGGGGAAGTAGCCGAAGCAGGTTCATGGAGGTCCTTCAGGTCGATCTGGGCGCAAGGGGTGGCGCGAACAAGGTGGGCCAACGCATTTCAGTACCGTGGCACGCTGGTGTCGTGTTCGCGGGACCACGCATCGATGCCGCCCGTGATGTTGGCCAGCGTGCCAAAACCTTGCTGCGCCAGGAAAGCCGCCACGCGCAGGCTGCGGGCACCGTGGTGGCACAGGCACGCCAGGGGGCGGGAAGGGTCCAGCTCGGCCAGCCGGCCAGGCAGCTGCCCCATGGGAATCGCCACCAGTTCAAACCCGTCCGTGCGCACGCTGGCGGTTTGCAGCTCCCAGGGCTCGCGCACGTCCAGCACCAGCGGCTGGCCCGCGGCAGAGGCCTGTGCAAACCAGGCGGACAGCTGCGCGGGGCGGACATGGTCGATCATGCAGAACTCCTCGCCGCCCAATCAGAAGGAAAAGTCCGAAGGTTCGGCAAAGCCCACCAGGCGCGGCGCGACGGTGTCCCAGGGCTGGGTGGTGTCGAAACGGTCGCCCGTGCGGCGCACCAGCGTGAAGCGCATGACGGGCTCCTGGCCCACGATGGCGGCCAGGCGGCCACCTTCGCGCAGCATCGACAGCAGGTTCTGCGGAATGCTGGCCACGGAGCCACTGAGCACGATCACGTCGAACGGGCCTTCGGGCACGGCATCGCGGGAGCCGTCTGACACGCGCACATGGGCGTTGGCGATGCCGGCACGCTGAAGGTTGTCTTGCGCCATCTCGGCCAGCGCGGGCACGATTTCGAGCGAGACCACGCTCTCCGCACGCTGGGCCAGCAGCGCCGCCATGTAGCCCGAGCCGGCACCGATTTCCAGCACGCGGTCGGTGGGCAAGATCTTCAGGTCTTGCAGCATGCGTGCTTCCAGGCGCGGCTGCAGCATGCTGTGGCCCAGGCGAACGGCTTCCGTGGCGTCGCTGCCCAGCAAGGGGATTTCGATGTCCATGAAGGCCATGCTGCGGCAGGCCGGGGGCACGAATTCTTCGCGGCGTACCACCGCCAGCAGCTCCAGCACGTCGGCATCGAGCACGTTCCAGGGGCGGATCTGCTGCTCGATCATGTTGTAGCGGGCCTGTTCAACGGGATCGCTGATGTTGGCAGACGTGTTCAGAGGCATGTTCATGGAATCTCTCCAGGGGAAGACGGGTCAGGACAAACCCTTGATTTTAGGGGCCACGGACGCAGGCTGGTCGCGGCCCAGGCGGACAAGTGCCCAGCGGGCCAGATCGTCCATGTAGCAATACACCACCGGCACCACCACCAGCGTCAACAGCGAGGAGGTGATCACGCCGCCAATCACGGCCTGGCCCATGGGCGCGCGCTGCTCCGAGCCCTCGGACAGCGCAAACGCCAGTGGCACCATGCCAAAAATCATGGCCAGCGTGGTCATGAGGATGGGGCGCAGCCGCACGCGGGCGGCCAGCAGCAGGGCCTCGGCGCGCGGCAGGCCGGGCACGGTGTGGCCGGCATCGTCGATATGTTCCGCGCGGGCACGGATGGCAAAGTCCACCAGCAAGATGGCATTCTTGGTGACCAGGCCCATCAGCATCACCACCCCGATGATGGAGAACATCGACAGCGTGGAGCGGAACATCAGCAGCGCCAGCACCACGCCGATCAGCGTGAGCGGCAGCGAGGTCATCAGCGCCAGCGGCTGCAGGAAGCTCTTGAACTGGCTGGCCAGGATCATGTAGATGAACACAATGGCCAGCACCAGCGCCGAGATGGCGTAACCGAACGACTCCGCCATGTTCTTGGTGGAGCCGCCAAACTGGTAACGGTAACCGGGGGGAAAGGCCACGCTGTCGAGCGCTTTCTTGATGTCATTCGACACCTCGCCCGCCGATCGGTCGGCCACGTTGGCCGTCACGGCCACCTCGCGCGTGAGGTCGCGCCGGTTGATCTGGTTGGCGCCGGTGGATTCGCTCACCCGGGCCACCTGGTTCAGGCGCACGATGCGCGTGCCGCCATCGGCTGACGCCAGCGCAAAGGGCAGGTGCTCCAGGTCCTGCGGCGTGGTGCGGGCCTCGGGGGCCAGGCGCACGTTCACGTCGTAGGTCTGGTCGTCGGGCGCGCGCCAGTTGCCCACCGTGGTGCCCGCCACCAGCGTGCGCAGCGAGGCGGCCAGCTGCGCCACCGACACCCCCAGGTCCGAGGCCGCATCGCGCTGCACATCGAGCGCGATCACGGGCTTGTCGGGCTTGGCGCTGGTGTCGAGGTCCACCAGGCCCGGAATGCCGTGGATCTTTTCGGAAACGATTCTTGTCAGGCGCTCCAGCTCCTGCAGGTCCGGCCCCTGCAGCGAAAACTCCACCTGCTTTTGGCCGCCCACCGGGTCGAGCAGGCCCACATGGGTGACGGTGATGCCCGGCACCTGCGCCAGGCGCTCGCGCAGCACGCCCGACATGGCGTCCACACTGCGGCTGCGGTCCTTGCGGTCCACCAGGCGCACGTAGATGCTGGCGTACATCTTGCCTTGCGCAGTGCCGGTATTAAGGGTGGACAGCGTGTAGCGCACCTCGGGAAACCCGCGCAGAATGCCCTCCACCTGGCGCGCCTTGGCCTCGGTGGCTTCGAGCGACGAGCCCACGGGTGTGTAGAAATTGACGGTGGTCTCCGAAAAATCGGCCTTGGGAACAAACTCGGTGCCCAGCAGCGGCACCATGAAGACACTCAGCACAAAAATGGCCAGCGCAATGCCCAGGGTGGCGAGCTTGTGCACCAGCGACCAGCGCAGAATGCCCTGGTAGGCCTCGGCCAGGGCATCGGTGGCGCGGTCGAACCAGCCCGTCACGCGGCCGATGGTCCTGTCGTAGAACGTGACCGGCTCGGTGTGTTGCCCATGCGCATGGATGCTGGGGTCATGCCAGATGCTCGACAGCATGGGGTCGAGCGTGAAGCTGACAAACATCGAGATCAGCACCGCCGCCACGATGGTGATGCCGAACTCATGGAAGAACTTGCCGATGATGCCGCCCATGAACCCGATGGGCAGGAACACCGCCACGATGGACAGCGTGGTGGCCAGCACGGCCAGGCCAATTTCCTGCGTGCCATCCATGGCCGCCTGGTAGGCGTTTTTGTCCATCTGCACATGGCGCACGATGTTCTCGCGCACCACGATGGCATCGTCGATCAGCAGGCCCACGCACAGGGAGAGCGCCATCAGCGTGATCATGTTGATGGTGAAGCCGCACAGGTTCATGAACAAAAACGTGCCGATCAGCGCAATCGGCAGCGTGAGGCCCGTGATGACGGTGGAACGCCACGAGTTCAGAAACAAAAACACGATCAGCACCGTGAGCAGGGCACCCTCGATCAGCGTCTGGCGCACGTTGTTCACGGCCACGCGAATCGGGCGGGCACTGTCGCCAATGGTTTCCAGGCGCACGCCGGGCGGCAGCTGGCGCTGGAGTTCTGCCACGGCGGCATTCAGGCCGTCCACCACTTCGATGGTGTTTTCGCCCTGTGACTTCTGCACCGACAGCAGCAGCGTGCGTTCGCCGTTGTATAGCGCCAGGCTTTCCACTTCCTGCGCGCCGTCGTTGACGCGGGCCACCTGTTCCACCCGCACGGGGGCGCCCCCGCTGGCTTGACCGGCGGCTCCTGTGCCTTTGCGCGCCACGATAATGCGGCCAAAATCTTCGGGGCGCTGCATGCGCGCGTCGATCTGCACCACGCGCTCCTGCGCGAGGGACCGGATGGCGCCCACGGGCAGATCCTGGTTTTCGTTGCGCACGGCAGCCACCACCTGGTCGGGGGTCACGCCGAAGGCTTCGAGCGCCTGCGGGTTCAGGTAGATGTTGATCTCGCGCCGGGTGGCACCCACCAGGTTCACGGCGCCCACGCCGCGCACGTTTTCCAGCCGTTTCTTCAGGATCTGCTCGGCCCAGGTGGTCAGCTTGACCGCGGAGGGAGCCGTTGTGCCAGCCTTGTCGTCGGGCAGCACGGCGAGCGACCACACGGCACGGCTGGCCGGGTCAAACCGCAGCACGCGCGGCTCTTTCACCTCGGTGCGCAGGGTGGGGCGAACAATGGCCACCTTCTCGCGCACGTCTTCGGCCGCCTTGCGGCCATCGATGTGCAGCTGAAACTCGATGATGACGACGGCGGTGCCCTCGTAGCTGCGCGAGGTGAGGGCGTTGATGCCGGCAATCGAGTTGACGCTTTCCTCGATCTTCTTGGTGACCTCGCTCTCCACGATTTCCGGCGAAGCACCGGGGTAGTCCACCGTGACCACCACCACCGGAAAGTCGATGTCCGGAAACTGGTCGACCTTGAGGCGCTGGTAAGAAAACAGGCCCAGCACCACGATGGCGAGCATCACCATGGTGGCGAACACCGGGTTTTTCAGGCTGACCTGGGTGAACCACATGGCTGCTTACGGTGCGGCGCGCGATGCAGAAGCTGCGGCCGGGGTGGCGGGCGTGCTTTCCTGGATCTCGTGGATGCGCACGGGCGTTCCCGCGCGCAGCGAACCCATGCGCCCGGCCACCACCGCCGTGCCCTCGGGCACGCCCTCGACCGCCACCAGCGTGTCGCCCCCCACCACCGCACGCTGGCCGGTCTTGACCGGCAGATACGCCACACGGCCGCTTTGCACCACCTGCACGTAGGGCGCCGGTTTGTCGGTGCGCACGGCATCCAGTGGCAGTGCCAGCACCTCGGCGTGCCCCGTGTCGAGCGCGCCCTGCACAAACAGCCCCTGGCGCAGCACCGATGCCGCCGCGCCCTGCTCGATGACCAGGTACACCGGCACGGTGCGGCTGCCGGCTTGGGCGCTGGGGTTGATGCGGGCCACCGTGGCCACGATGGGGCTGGCCACGCCCTCGATGTGCAGGCGGGCCTTTTGCCCCACGCGCACGGCCCATGAGTCGGCCGGGCTCAGCAGGGCTTCGAGTTCCAGCCGCGACAGGTCCACCACCTCGACGATGCGGGCATCCACCCCCACGCGCTCGCCGGGCTGTGCCAGCCGCTGCGACACCTGGCCCGTCAGCGGGCTGCGCAGCACGGTGTCGTCCAGCGCCTTGCGCGCCACATCGGCAGCGGCCAGCGCCGCCTGGTAGGTCGATTGCGCGGCCTCCAGGCTGGCCTGCGAGGTGGCCAGCGCCGTGGCAGAAATAAAGCCCTGGTCCACCAGCGCGCGGTTGTTGGTGAACTGGCGCTGGCTGATATCCACCTGCGCTTTGGCGGCATCGGCCTGCTGCTGGGCCTGGCGCAGACGGGCCCGCGCCTCGGTGGCGTCGATGCGGGCGATTTCCTGCCCGGCGCGCACGCTGTCGCCCTCGCTCAGGGTCAGGCCCTGCAGCTCGCCCGCCGCGCGGGCCCTGACCATGGCGGATTCAACGGCGCGCAGCGCGCCCGACACCGGCACCGCGAGGGCAAGGCTTTGGCGCCGCACAATGACCATCTCGCCCGGCGCCAGATCCAGCGCGGCTTCCTTGCCCTGCACGCTCGATTCGGTCAGGGCCTTTTGCTGCGCCTGCCGCGCGGCCAGTGCGCGCCAGACGCCGCCGCCCACCAGCACTACGGTGGTGGCAACAGCCATCCAGACAATCCAGCGTTTCATGGCGATCAGGTCGTTGAAGGACCGGAGGAGGGCGCAGTCGCGCACAGGCCGTGCAGGATGTTGTCGGCCTGCATGGCCAGGTATTTTTCGGGGTCCAGGCTCTGGGTATCCGGCACGCAGGCGCCCATGGAGTGCTTCCACAGCATGAGGAAGATCATCGGGGCCAGCACCAGATACACCGCGCAGTCCATGTCGAGCGGCCGGAACTCGTTGCGGTCCACACCACGCTGCAGGATGCGGCGGATCAGCGCCTGGCCCGGGCCCATCACCTCGCGCTGGTAGAACTGGGTGATTTCAGGAAAATGGTGCGCTTCGCTCAGCATGAGCTTGGTGATGCCCGAGGCCTTGGTGCTGCCGATGCGCTCCCACCACACCTGATAGCAGTAGCGCAGCAGGTCGTCGGTGCTGCCCTCGAAGGCGTCGAGCTCCAGCGTCCATTCGGCAAAACGGCCCGCGATGTTTTCGCGCACCACGGCCTTGAACAGCTCTTCCTTGCTTGGAAAGTACAGAAACAGCGTGCCTTTGGACACCCCCGCACGCGCCGCCACCTCATCCACCCGGGTGGCCGCAAAGCCTTTTTCGACAAACAGATCCAGCGCGGCCTCGATGAGTTCGCCGGGGCGCGCCTGCTTGCGCCGTTCGCGTTTGGCCACCGTGCCGGGAAGAGGGGAAGATTCGGACTGCATCTGTTAATGACTGACTGGTTAGTAATGTAGCCAGCGCTCGCAACAGCGTCAATTCATAATGCGGCGCTGCACATCCACTGAGGCAAGGAAACTTCCATGACACAGCAAACCATCACGCTCGGCGGCGGTTGTTTTTGGTGCACCGAAGCGGTTTTTGTCCGCGTGCGCGGCATCACCGACGTGGAAAGCGGCTACACCAACGGCCACACCATCCACCCCAGCTACGAGCAGATCTGCCAAGGCGACACCGGCCACGCCGAGGTGGTGCGCCTGGCGTTTGATGCCGACGCCATCAGCCTGCAGGAGATCCTCGAAATCTTCTTCCACACCCACGACCCCACCACCCTCAATCGCCAGGGCAACGATGTGGGCACGCAATACCGCAGCGGCATCTATTACGAGACCCCCGAGCACGGCAAGATTGCCAACGATATGATTCGCCAGATGTCGCAAGACAAGCTGTTTGGCGCGCCCATCACCACCGAGGTGCAGCCGCTGGCCAACTACAGCGTGGCCGAGGCCTACCACCAGGACTACTTTGCCAACCATCCGAACGCCGGTTATTGCGCGTTTGTGGTGGGACCGAAAGTGGAGAAGTTTCGCAAGACGTTTGCACGGTATCTAAAGCCCGACTGAACCGACGCTGGCAAAGATCCGAATAAAATCGGGCTATAGCGCTCGACCCGCAAGCGCGAGCAGCTATAAAAGTAATATCAAAGTGAGTCTGCCAGCAGCCCCCACCGCCCTTTCAACCCTGCAGGCCATGGCCCGCCGGGTGGGCATGCACGGGCGCTGGCGGCAGCAGCTCTCGGCCCGGGCTGCCTTGACCTGGCTGCTGCTGGCACTGGTCATCGCCCCCACCGTGGGCCGCCTGCACGAGGTGGCCCACGGTGGGCGCAGCAACCCGGTGCACGCGGGGCATGCCCCGCAGGTGGCGGCCTCCCAAGGCGGCACGGTCAGGGCACATGTGGCAGACGCCGACACAGGCCTGCTGCAGGCACTTTGGGGCGACCATGCCGCGCCCGACTGCCTTTTGCTCGACCAATTGGCCCTGGGCGATGCCTTGCACAGCGCCCCCATGGCGCTGCCAGCTGTGGTGCCCGCGCAAGCGCGGCGGGCCTACCGCTCCGAACCCGTCCTGCTGCGGTGGTTTACGCCGCTCCAGGCACGCGGCCCCCCCGCGGCCTGACACCCGCAGCCACCACACTGCGGCCCGGCTGCACCGCAGCACGCGCTGTTTACTTCTTATTTCATAGCTATTGGCGCTTGATGATCAGGCGCTACAGCCGCTTTTTATTCCATTTTCATGCCCCGACGCATGAAACCATGCCCCTGCGCCAGGCCCAGGCCGCGCCGGTGCGCGCACCTCTTTTCAGAAACACCATGAACCTCCTTGCACACGCACACAGCACCCGCAGCCGCAGCCGCCGCCACCCGGCCCTGCGCCCCGTCGCGCTGGCCGCCATCCTCACGCTGTCGGGCACCAGCCTGGCCCATGCGCAGGCCGCGCCACCCACCGAAGCACCCGGCCTGCCCCCCGTCACCGTGTCCGCCAGCGGCCTGCAACTGGGCGCCAGCGACATGACCACCCCCACCACCGTGCTGGAAGGCGACGAACTCGTGCGCCGCCGCGAGGCCACCCTGGGCGAAACGCTCAGCAGCGAGCCCGGTATCACCAGCAGCCACTTTGGCGCCGGTGCCAGCCGCCCCATCATTCGCGGCATGGACGGCCCGCGCGTCAAGCTGCTGAGCGACGGTGCCGAACTGCACGACGCTTCCACCATCAGCCCCGACCACGCCGTGGTCTCCGAACCCCTGCTGGCCACGCAGATCGAGGTGCTGCGCGGCCCCTCGGCCCTGGTCTATGGCAACGGCGCCGTGGGCGGCGTGGTCAATGTGCTGGATGGCAAAGTGCCCACCGCCATCCCGCAAAAGGGTTACGAGGGCAGTGCCGAGCTGCGTGCCAACTCGGGCGCGGGCGAGGGGGCAGGGGCCTTCTCGCTCACCGGCGGGGCTGGCAACCTGGCCGTGCACGTCGAAGGCGTGGCGCGGGACGCGGGAGACTACCGCGTGGGCAAGGGCTGGTCGGGCGGCAGCAAAGTGCCGGGCAGCTTCAACCGCACGGACACCGGCAGCGTGGGCCTGTCGTGGGTGGGTGACCAGGGCTACCTGGGCGCGGCCTACACCCGCCAGACCGCCAAATACGGTTTGCCAGGCCACAACCACAGCCTTGACGGCTGCCACGCCGATGGCGACCACTTGCACTGCGGCGCGCACGCAGGCGAAGAGGACGACGACCATGGCGCCGAAGCGCCTGGCGACGTGCCCGTGGTCGACCTGCGCAGCGAGCGCCTCGACATCCGGGGCGAGCTGCGCAATCCGTTCGCCGGCTTCACGGCACTGCGGCTGCGGGCGGGCGTTACCGACTACAGGCACGACGAGATCGAGGACGGCGCCATCGGCACCACCTTCAAAAACAAGGCCTACGACACCCGCATCGAGCTGCAGCACGCACCCGTGGCCGGCTTCAAGGGCGTGATCGGCCTGCAAACCTCGCAACGCAAGTTCAGCGCCGACGGCGAAGAGGCCTATGTCGAGCCCACCATCACCCGCAAGCTGGGCTTCTTTGCGCTGGAGGAAGTCCGCCTGGGCGACTGGCGCCTTGAAGCCGCCCTGCGCCACGACCGCCAGACGGCCGAGGCCCAGACCAGTGGCATCGAGCGCAGCCACAACGGCACGTCCGCATCGCTGGGCGCGGTGTGGAAGTTCACGCCCGGCTACCAGCTGGGCACCTCGTTCACCCGCGCCAGCCGCGCCCCCACCGCCGAAGAGCTGTACGCCCAGGGCCTGCACATGGCCACCAGCACCTACGAACGCGGCAACGCCGACCTGAAGTCCGAGATCTCGCAGAACATCGACCTCAGCCTGCGCAAGACCAGCGGCGACACCACCTTTGGTGTGAGCCTCTTCAGGAACCGCATCAGCAACTACATCTACGGCCGCACACTCGACGAGGTAGATGGCCTGCAACTGCTGCAATACAGCCAGCAGGATGCCACCTTCACCGGCATCGAAGGCCAGGTGCGCCAGCGCCTGAACCGCCATCTGGGCATCACCCTTTTTGGCGACACCGTGCGCGCCAAACAGGACGGCGGCGGTCTGCTGCCCCGCATCCCCGCCACCCGCGCAGGGGTGCGGTTGGACGCCAGCTGGCAGGCCTGGGAAAGCCAGGTCGAATGGGTGCAGGTGGCGCGCCAGAACCGCGTGGCCGAGTTTGAAACCGCCACGCCCGGCTACGGCATGCTGAACCTGGGCGTGAGCTACAACGGCCAGCTGAGCAGCGGCGCGCCGTGGCAGGTGTATCTGAAGGCGAACAACCTGACGGACCGGCTGGCGTATGCACACACCTCGTTCATCAAGAATGCCGCGCCGCTGATGGGGCGGAATGTGACGGTGGGGGTGAAGGTGGCGTTTTGACGTTGCTGGAGTTTTGATGTGACGTAAAGCGACCGTGCTGGCAGTGGGAGCCTTGCCCGTCCGGTCGCTATTTTTGGGTCAGATCTTGGGGTTTGGATGACGCCCTGCGACCTGTTGCGTAAGTACGCCGGCAAACCGCGACTGCGCGCCAAGCAGCGTCTCCTGCTTTTCAGCCGCTGTGGCCGAACTCACGCTGGCGGCCGCCAACCGAACAGTGCCGCTCAGACCGTATTCTCAAATTCGATCAGTGGCATTGGTTTGCCAAACAGATATCCTTGGTAGTGGATGCATCCCAGTTGTTCCAATAGCGCTCTTTGCGACCACTCCTCTACACCCTCCGCAATCACCCCCACACCCAGGTTCTGGCCCAAGGAAATGATGGTCCGAACGATGGACGCGTCATTGTGGTCACTCGCTAGGTTTCGCACGAAAGACTGATCAATCTTGAGTTGATCGATAGGCATGCGTCTGAGGTAGCTCAACGATGAGAAACCGGTGCCAAAATCGTCCAGCGAGAAAGTCAGGCCCATCTGTTTGAGTTGATACATCTTGGAGATGACATCTTCGATATCAGTGGCCAAGATGCTCTCGGTCAATTCCAGCTTGAGTCGGGCAGGATTGGCGCCCGTTTCGGCCAGGATGCTGCCAACCTGTAAGACGTAGTCCTTGGAGGCAAACTCCCGGGCACTGACGTTCACCGACAGCACCAGATGTTGTCGGCGCGGGTCGCCTTTCCAGCGGTTGATCTGCTGGCAGGCGTTCTCCATGACCCACCGGCCGACAGGCATGATCAGCCCCGTTTCTTCCGCTACGGGAATGAACAGCGCCGGCGATACCAGACCCTTCTCTGGGTGACGCCAGCGCACCAGCAGCTCTGCGCCTTCGACCTTGCCCTCCCGGTCCACTTGCGGTTGGTACAGAAGAACCAATTGGCTCGGAATGCCCGCCGCCAAGTCTTCTTTCAACTTGACCTGCTCCGCCAACTGGGCGTGCATGCTGTCCGTGAACACCGCGATCTGGTTCCTGCCCAGTCGTTTGGCTTCACGCATTGCCAGCTCGGCGTACAAAACGGCATCACTCACGCGTCGCGGCTCAGGTGTGATCAGGTAGATGCCTATGGAGGCGTGCGTGCTGTAGGTGCCGATTTCCAGGGCAAACGGCGTGTTGAAGCTGAGAAGCAATCGGTGTGCAACAGCCTGCGCCTGGGCCACGGCATGTGCCGTCTCATGCCCCAGATCTTCCAGCACGATCACGAATTCGTCGCCACTGATGCGGGACAGCGCTGTGTCTTCTTCCAGTAGGCCGCGCAGTCGCTGGGCTACGGCAATCAGCATCTGGTCGCCGGCTTCGTAGCCCTTGATATTGTTGAAAACACCAAAATTGTCGATGTTCAGCAGCAGCAGCGCACTGTGTGAGTGCGTGGAGGCGGTGCGCGCTATCGCTTGGCCAATGCGGCCTGTGAATTCCTTCCGGTTGGACAGGCCGGTGAGCGAATCGTAGTGGGCGAGCTGGTGCATGAACTGGCCCAGCGCCCGCGTCTCATCGGTGCCTTCGCCCTGACTGGACTCTTTGGCGTAATCGGCAAATGCAGCCTGATTCTGGGTGGCACGCGCCAGCTTGACGATTGGCTGCGCCACCTTGCCACCGACCACCCAAGTAAGCGCCGCAAACGTCCCCGCCAGCGCAGCCGCAAACAGCAACATGAAGGTGCGGCTCTCGCGGATGGCCGCATGGGCGTACTTCACGTCTTCCATGACGACGATGGTCCAATCCAGACCGCTGGTGCTGTTCACAGGCGGCACCATTTTGCGGGCCATCACATATTCACCGTTGGTATTCCCGGCTTTCAGCGCAGACAGGTCGGCGGCGATCTCTTGGCGCGGCGTCAGCAGCCAGTGGCCGTTCTTGTGCGCAATCAACACCTCCACAGAGCCCTGGCGATCGCGCTGATCGATGGAGTTACGCACCACACTGTTGACCCAGTCCCAATACAAGTGGGCCCCCAGAACCCCCACCACTTGCTGGCTTTGGTCGAGCAAGGGCACTGCCACATCGACGAATCTGAGGGGCTCACCATTCGCCCCGCGTTTCATGTGCGGTGCCAGCAGCTTGGCTTCGTGCGGATCACCCACAAACCCGCCCGACAGAGCCGTGTTAAACCAGGGCCTTGTACTGACGTTCTGGCCGAGCAACAGGCCGTCAGTAGCAGCCAACACCACGCCCTGCCTGTCTGCGAGGCCAATCCAAGCGTAGACCGGCTGACGGCCCTTGAGTCCATCAATCACCTGCCCGATGGAATCAGGCGATAACAGCTTGCTGTTCAACAGGTCTGCCATCATGGCCACTTCGGTGTGGCGGTTGGCCAGGTCCTCATTGAGTCGGTGCGCAATACTAGAGGCAATGGAATTAAGGCTGTCATGCGCTGCGGCCCGTAGATCTCTCTCGGTCCGCCAGCCGATGATGCCCGTGAGCAACAGACCAAACACCAAACCAAGCACACCCATGGCCACCGAGAAACGGGTCCGGACACTTCGGAATGGCGACAGTGCACTCAGAATATTTTTTTTCATCGTCCCTTCGGCTCCCTATTGATCGACTGTAAACCGCGCAGGGCCTATCGGACAAGTTGCGAACACTGTGGTCACCAAAGCAGATTGTCGGCGCGTTCAAGCAAGCGACGATGACAGCTTATGCGACCTGCTGACCAGGTTGCCACACCCTTGGCCCAGGTCCAAATTCCACCGCCACCCGGCCGTCATATCGGCACCCGCGTTCCAAGCTCCACCACTGCGTTGCCCGGCAGGCGGAAGAACTCCACGACGCCGCCGGCGTTCTGGCTCATGGTGGCGAACAGCTTTTTGCGCCAGTCCGGCATGCCGCCGCCCGGTGAGGGCACCACGGTCTCGTGGCTGAGGAAGTAGCTGGTCTCGAACAGCGGCACCGCCAGCCCGTGCGAGGCGGTCAGCTCCAGCGCCTTCGGTATGTCGGGCGTGTTCATGAAGCCGTAGTTCACCTGCACCCGCCAGAAACCGTGGTCCAGAGCCTGCACGTCCACCCGGCGTTCCATCGGTATCCAGGGCACGTCGTGGAATCGCACCGTGAGGATCACATTGCGCGCATGCAGCACCTGGTTGTGCTTCAGGTTGTGCAGCAGGGCCTGCGGCACGGTGTCGGGGGCGGCCACCGGGTACACGGCGGTGCGTTCAGCACGACTCACGCTGCGGGGATCGAGCTTGGCGATAAAGTCCCGCAGCACCACACCGTCGCGGCGGATGCTCTCCATCAACAGTTCACGCCCCCGACGCCAGGTGCTCATCAGCACGAACAGCGCCAGGCCCAGCGTGAGCGGGAACCAGCCGCCGTCGAGGAACTTGATCGCGCAGCTGGCCACCAGCAGCGCGTCGATGAGCAAGAAGAACGCGGTGGCGCCGATGGCCACTGGTGCCGGCATGCGCCAGCCTTCGCGCACAACGAAATAAGTCAGCACGGTGGTGATCATCATGGTCAGCGTCACTGCAATGCCGTAGGCGCTGGCCAGCGCTGAGGAGCTGCGGAAGAACAGTACCACGGCCAGCACGCCGATCAGCAGGGCCCAGTTGACACCGGGCATGTAGATCTGGCCCATTTCTCGTGCGCTGGTGTAGCGCACCCGCATGCGCGGCAGGAAGCCCAGCTGGATCGCCTGCTTGGTCAACGAGTACGCGCCAGAGATGACGGCTTGCGAGGCGATGATGGCAGCCAGCGTGGCCAGCGCCAGCGCGGGCAGCAGCCAAGCCTCGGAGAACTGGCGGTAGAAGGGATTCTGAATCGCCGCCGGGTCGCCTATCAGCAGCGCGCCCTGGCCCAGGTAGTTCAGTGCCAAGCCGGGCAGCACCAGGCCGGTCCACGCGATCTGGATCGGCCTGCGGCCGAAGTGGCCCATGTCGGCGTACAGCGCCTCTGCGCCGGTCAGCGCCAGCACGATGGCACCCACTGCCGCGAAGACATGCCAGCCGCGTGCTGACAGGAATTTCCAGGCGTACTGTGGGTTCAGGGCCGCCAGGATGGCCGGCTCCTGCACGATGTGCCAGGCACCCACCGCGCCGAGTACGGTGAACCACAGCACGATGATCGGTCCAAAGAAGCGGCCCATTACCGCGGTGCCGAAGCGCTGCACCAGGAACAGCCCGATCAGGATGGCCACCGTGGCCGGCACCACCCAGGGCTTGAGCGCCGGGGTCAGCACTTCCAGCCCTTCCATGGCGCCCAACACCGAAATGGCCGGAGTGATCAGGCTGTCGCCGTAGAACAGCGTGGCGCCGAACACTCCCAGCAGCAGCAGACCGCGGCGCAAGGCGGGACGCCGCTCCACCGCGCGGGCGGCGAGTGCGGTCAGCGCCAGGCCACCCCCTTCGCCGTGGTTGTCGGCGCGCAGGATCAAGATCACGTACTTGAGCGTAACCACCAGCATCAGTGCCCAGATGATGGTGGAGACCGCGCCGATCAGGTGCGGTGCGTCCAGCGGCACGCCGGTGTGCGGCGCAAATATCTCCTTGACGGTGTAAAGAGGGCTGGTGCCAATGTCGCCATAGACGACGCCGATGGCGGCCAGCGTGAGGGCTGCGAGGCCCTGCTTGTGGCCTGTGTGGGAAGCCGTACCGGGCAGGGGGGCGGTGTCGGGGTGCTGCATGGAGGGTCCTTGGATGCGCAAGGCTGCCACGATGCACCACCACACATCAGGATGGCATAAGTAACCCGAGTTGCCCTCAGTCTGTGGCGTCTGGCTCGGCGAGCCGGTAACCCACCCCGGGCTCG
Organism: Acidovorax sp. GW835-FHT14B10; assembly: GCF_058793725.1. Classification (NCBI taxonomy): domain Bacteria; kingdom Pseudomonadati; phylum Pseudomonadota; class Betaproteobacteria; order Burkholderiales; family Comamonadaceae; genus Acidovorax; species Acidovorax sp. GW835-FHT14B10. Next base: position 14,249 of record NZ_JBXAGC010000030.1, on the reverse strand, counting down.
GTCAGCAGGTGCTGCGGGTCGGCGCTGTCGGCCTCCAGTTTGGCGCGCAGCTGGCCCATGTACAGGCGCAGGTAATGGGTCTGTTCGGTGTGCTCGGCGCCCCACACGTCAGCCAGCAGATGGCGATGCGTGACCACCTGGCCGGCCTGGCGTACCAGTCGTGCGAGCAGGGCGTATTCGGTGGGTGTGAGGCGAACGTCGACATCGGCCAGCCGCACGCGGCGGGCCTTCAGGTCCACTGCGAGTGGGCCGTGGCGGTAGTGCAGCAGCGCCGGCTCGCTGGCGCGGCCGCTGCGGCGCAGGGCCACGCGCATGCGCGCCAGCAGCTCGCCGATGCCGAAAGGCTTGACCAAGTAATCGTCGGCGCCTTCGTCCAGCAGGCGAATCTTCTGCCCCTCGGACTCGCGGGCCGAAATCACGATGACGGGCATGTTGCTGCTGCGGCGCAACTCGGCCAGCAGCGCCTGGCCCTCGCCATCGGGCAGGCCCAGATCCAGCAGCACCAAGTCAATGGTCTCACCGTGCGGCGCGTGCTGTAGCTGTGCCCGAGCGTCGGTCAGGCTGGCCGCGGTACGCAAAGCGTAACCCTCGATGGACAGTGCCTCGCGCAGCGAACTGCGCAGCACCCGGTCGTCCTCCACCAGCAGGATGCGATGGCTCATGGCCGGGTCTCCTGGGCCACCGGTGCCGACTGTGGCGGCGGGCCCTCTCCGTGCAGCGGTAGCCTGCATTCGAAGCGGCAGCCGCCTTCGGCGCCCGGGCGCAAAAGCAGTTCGCCCTGGTGTGCGCGGGCGATGGCGCGGCACACGGCCAGGCCCACGCCTGCACCACGACCAGCGTCCGCATGGGGCCCCGCTGCCCCCGTGTCGCCGCGCTGGAAAACCTCGAACACCTTCTCCCGCCAAGCGAGTGCAATGCCCGGTCCCTGGTCGCTCACGGCTAGCACCGCGTGCTCCCCATCGCGCGCAGCGTGCAGTTCCACTTGCGTATCAGCCGGGCTGTACTTCAGGCCGTTGTCCAGCAGGTTGTCCAGCAGCTGCGATACCAGGGTTGCGTCGCACCATAGCAGGGGCAGATCGGGTTCCACCCTGGCGCGCACGCGGGCACCCTCGGGCCGGCGCCGGGCGCGTCGCAGCACAGCGCCGACGATCTCTTCCGCTGACTCCCAGTCACAGCGCAACTGCACCGCCGGTGTATCCAGCCGCGCCAGCTGCAGGGTGTTGTCGGTCAGCTGCGCAAGTCGCTCGCTTTCTTCGACGATGCCGGCGGCAAGCAGCTGGCGCTGTGCATTGTCCATGCGCTCGCCCTGTTCCTGCAGGGCAGAGGCTGCACTCATGATGGAGGCCAGCGGCGTGCGGTAGTCGTGCGAGATGGCCGCCAGCAGGGCGTTGCGGGTGGCTTGCAGCTGGGCCTGATCGCGCGCCTGCTGCTCCTGCGCCGCCATCAGCGAGCGGTGCAGGGCGCTGCCCATTTGGTCGCACAGCGCCTGCAGGTGGGGGCGCAGTTCGTGCCCCTGCGGGTGACGGGCCAAGCCCGTGATCAATGCAGCCCCCAGGGTGACGCCACGGCCGCGCAGGGGCAGATAGGCGTCGGGCAGCCCGTCGTAACGGCCACTGCCGGCGCCTATGGCACGCCCATCGCGCACACACAGGGCCAAGCCGGCGCGCTGCTCGTCGTCCGGCTCACCCACCTGCAGGGCAGCAGCGTCATCCGGTGGACTCCCCAACGCGCGCAGGACCGACACCGCCACCGCGCTCCCGGTGGCTTCCTGCAGAGCTGTGCGCAGCGCCGCAGCATGGGCGGCAGGGTCCCCGGCATCGCGCAGAATGTCGCCCCACTGGCGCAGCCGCGCTTCCCGTGCTGCCACCGTGCGCGCGGCCTCGGCCAGGCGGCGCTGGCGAATGACCAGGCCTGCGATGATCCAGTTCACCAGCAGCAGGGCCACCAGCAGCAGAGCGTTCTGGCGCAGATCCACGGAGAAGGTCAGCCTTGGTGGAACAAAGAACCAGTTGAAGGCCATTACCGCCACTGCGCTGGCCGCCAGGCTGGCCCAACTGGGCAGCCAAAGGGCGGACAGCGCCGAGGCCAGCACCAGCAGCATGGACAGGTTGGCCAGGTCCAGCCGGCTTTCCAGCCCGACCATCCCAGTCCAGGCGATGGTCCAGGCCAGCAGGGCGAGGATGGTGCGCGAGAGATTGTTATTGCCCATGGCATGAGCCTAACGCCGCCTGCGTCAGGAAATCGTATGGGGCGGAAGGCTACTCGTGATTCAGGAATTGACCGAGTTCAGCGGCGTCTCCAGCAGCAGTGGGTGGGGAGGCAACTCCAGCCACAAGCCGAAAGTTGAACAACGCCGGAGCAATAGCTTGATTTCACAAGCTTGTTTTCGTTGGTTCAACAAAAAACCCGCAAATGCGGGATTTTTGAGGGTGCGCTGAATTCTCAGCAATTGCCTTTCTTTGCCTGCCCAGGTGGGCAGAAGTTCCCTCCACCGCGCGGGCTATCCACGACAACCGAGCCGCTCGGCGTGTACACCGCACACCCGCTCAGCAAAGTAATCACCACTGCCAAAATCCCTAAAAGCTGTTTCATCGTTGGTCCTCGTTATTCGGTTTCCTTATCTTATCTCTTGCCATCCGAGTCAATATCAAAGATCCGTGGCCGCTGAAGCATGGGATCCTGCCGGTTCAGGAAACCCATTGTCGAATCCATTGACGGCCTGCTCCTGGCTGCTTCCCGTCGCGCCGTAACCGCCAATCGCAGCACATGGCGCTCCGCTCGCACCCCTGCAAACCCACCCATTCCAGTGCGATACCCCTGCACTGATACCATCCGCACCCATGCCTTCCCAGTCCCCCACGTTCTTCCACACCGGCCCGCTACCCGGCTGCCTGTGCGTGGGCGGGGGCGCCGTGGTGCGTGAGATCTGGCCTTACAAGCCGGTCGCACATTCCTTGGCCCGGCGATAAACCTTCTTTCCCTCACATCTGCGCAGAACATCCATCGCCGGGCACCCGCCCAGCGCGATGGCGGCCGGTGGCTTTGTCGTGCACGCCGGGCCGCTCCTTCAGGAGATGCATCCATGTTCCCCCAGGACCTTGCCGGCGGCCCCACGTCCACCTGCGCCTTATGCGCCATGCGCGCCCCGGTTTTCGTTGCGGCCGCCACGCGGCGCACGGAGTGATGGCCATGGAATTCACCAAGAAGTTTCTGCGGGCCAAAAGCCCTTGTGCGGACGGTTTTCGCTGGTTCAGCCGCCATGTGGAAGATGGCACGGGCTACCAGGAAGCGCTGGACACCCTGGTCAACGCCGGGCGGGTGGAGGATGCCTGCTGGCTGCTGGCGCAGTTTGGCCCCACCAGTGCGGTGCTGGCGGTGGATGCACTGGAGGCCGAGGCCATCGTGTTTGCCGGCACGGTCGAGGTGCGCGGCTCCATCGACGTGGCCACGGTGATCCAGGCCGGGCGGTCGATCCGCGCGGGCGGCGGACTGCGTGCGGGGCGCGCCATCGTGGCGGGGGAAGACATTCGTGTGGCGGGTGGCATCATCAGCCAGGGCACGTTGCAGGCCGGCGGCGATGTGCGCGCCGAATGGGGCGTGGAAGCCGAGGGCAGCATCACCTGTGCTGGCGACCTGCGGGCCGGGTGGGATGTGGTGTGCCACGGCGCATTGCAGCTCAAAGGTGGCGGGTTTGTGGGGCAGAACCTCCTCGCGCATGGCCTGGTGGAGTGCGGCAAGGGCCTGCGCGTGGGCGGCCACCTGACCGGTGCCGAGAGCCTGCGGGTGGGGCAGGGCATCGTGGTGGGCGGTGCCATCACCGGCGTGGCGCATCTGGAGGCGGGCTGGGGCATCAAGGCGGGCGAGTGCATTCACACCCAGGGCGCGATCAAGGCCGGCGAAAGCCTGTGTGCGGGCGGCGAGATATGCGCGGGCCCGGGCTATGGCGTGTATGCCGGGTTGAATGTGCAGCAAGAAACCTGGAAGGCCTGCGCGCAGGTATGGTCGCGCGAGCGGCCCGAGGGCCTGCGCAGTGGCATGTGGCTGGGGGCGAGCCCCTTGCACCCTGAAATCGACCGAAGCAGGGCTTGTGCGATGCCGTCACGTCAGTAAGCAATAATTTCAGCAACATTGACCCCGGAGGGATGGAGCATGTCCGACGTGAGTGACCTCAGCAACGACGACGCGGTTTACAGAACCCTTCTGGAATCGACCCAGGCCATTCCCTGGAAGATCGACTGGGCGACCAAGAAGTTTGCCTACATCGGGCCCCAGATCGAAGCGCTGCTGGGCTGGAACCCGCAAAGCTGGATGACCGTGGAAGACTGGGCGGCGCGCATGCACCCCGAGGACCGCGACCACGTGGTGAATTTCTGCGTGGCCCAGTCCCAGGCCGGAATCGATCACGAGGCGGACTACCGTGCTCTGACCAAGGACAACGGCTATGTCTGGCTGCGCGATGTGGTGCATGTGGTGCGCAATGAAAAGGGCGAACCCGACGCGCTGATTGGCTTCATGTTCGACATCAGCGAACGCAAGAAGACCGAAGAGAAGTTGCTCGTTCTGCAAAAAGAGCTGGAAGCGCTTTCATTCAAGGACGGGTTGACGAACATCGCCAACCGGCGTCGGTTTGATGCCAGCCTCGAAGTGGAATGGGAAAGCGCACGCGGCAACGGGCAACCCCTGTCCATCCTCTTGTTCGACATCGATTTTTTCAAGCAGTACAACGATCTCTACGGGCATGTGCGCGGTGACCGGTGCCTGATCGAGATTGCGCAAACGCTGAGCCTGGCGCTGGACGGCCCGCGCGACTTGGTCGCGCGTTTTGGCGGTGAAGAGTTTGTCGTGCTGTTGCCGCAAGCCGACGCCGCGGTGGCCTTGAAAGTTGCCGAACGCTGCCAGCGGCTGATTCAGAAGCAGGCGATAGCGCACGCGCAATCCCCGCTGGACCAGCGCGTCACCGTCAGCATCGGGGTTGGCACCGTCACGCCAGGCGAATACACCAAGCCCTCTCGTTTCATCGAGGTGGTGGACCAGCAACTTTATGCGGCCAAGAAAAACGGCAGGAACCGGATCGAGACGGTCCAGGTGGCAGCTTGAGCGCGCCGGCCCGGCCCATGCCGCCACCCAGTGCTGGCGGTGACACCACCTCTGCATGGCAGGTGTTCTGGATCTTTTTGCGCCTGGGCCTGACCTCGTTTGGTGGTCCGGTGGCGCACTTGGGCTACTTTCGTGATGAACTCGTGCAGCGCCGCCAGTGGCTGACCGAGCGCAGCTATGCCGATCTGGTGGCGCTGTGCCAGTTTCTGCCCGGCCCGGCCAGCAGCCAGGTGGGCATGGCGCTGGGCCTGATGCGGGCGGGCATGCCCGGCGCGCTGGCCGCCTGGCTGGGGTTCACGCTGCCATCGGCGCTGGTGCTGGCCTTGTTCGGCGTGGGCCTGGCCGGCGGGTATGCCATGCTGCCCGCAGGCGCCATGCACGGACTCAAGGTGGTGGCGGTGGCCGTGGTGGCGCAGGCGGTGTGGGGCATGGCACGCAGCCTGTGCGTGGGGCGGGCGCGGGTCACGTTGATGGCGCTGGCCTGCTGCGGGGTGCTGCTGGTGCCCGGCGTGGTGGGGCAGGTGGGCGCAATGCTGGCCGCGGGCGCGGCCGGCTGGTGGCTGTTTGGGCGGGGCAGGGCGGCTGCGCCAGAGCCGGCCATCGGCGCGCCGGATGGCCTGCATGTGCCGCTGCACCGGCGCACCGGGGCGGTGCTGCTGGTGGCGTTTGCGGCGCTGCTGGTGCTGTTGCCGCTGGCCGTGCGCCTGTGGCCCGGTTCGCTGCTGGCCATGGTGGACGCGTTCTACCGCGTGGGTGCGCTGGTGTTTGGCGGCGGCCATGTGGTGCTGCCGCTGCTGCAGGCCGAGGTGGTGGGGCCGGGCTGGGTGTCTGCCGATGCATTTTTGGCCGGCTACGGCGCCACGCAGGCGGTGCCGGGGCCGCTGTTCACGTTTGCGGCGTTTCTGGGCGCGTCCATGCAGGTCTGGCCGGGCGGCTGGCTGGGGGCGGCGGTGTGCCTGGTGGCGATATTTGTGCCCTCGTTTCTGCTGGTGGCGGGTGCCCTGCCGTTCTGGGAGCCCCTGCGGCGCAGCCCGCATGCACAGGCGGTGCTGGCGGGCGTGAATGCCGCCGTGGTGGGACTGCTGCTGGCGGCGCTGTACGACCCGGTGTGGACCAGCGCCATCCACGGCGGCGCCGACTTTGGCCTGGCGCTGGCGGCCTTTGTGGCGCTGGTGTTCTGGCGCGCGCCGCCCTGGGCGGTGGTGCTGGCCTGCGGTGCGGGGGGCGCGCTGTTGGCCGCGTGGCTGTGATTTTTAAGCCAAAATAGCCGCTGGCGCTTGATGGAAAAGCGCCGTCAGCTATCAAAACAGTAGTTTCGGCGCCAGGGTGCCGGGCTTTCTTCTCGGCTTTTTGCGCACCGCGCCCGTCCTACCTTGAACTCTCCCGTCTTCACGTCCCTGGTTCCGGTCATCCTGTTCATTGCGCTGGGTTTTTTTGCGGGGCGGCGCGGCTGGATCCGGGCCGCTTCGGTGAAGGATCTGTCCAACCTCGTTTTCATGGTGCTCACGCCCGCGCTGCTGTTTCGCACCATGAGCACCGTGCAGGTGCAGGACCTCGACTTTGGCCCCGTGGCCGTGTATTTCGCCGCCGCCGGGCTGATCTTTGCCGCCACGCTGGTGGTACAGGGCTTCAGCAGCCTGGCGGCAGCGCGCGGCCTGGCCCACACCTTCAGCAACACCATCATGATCGGCGTGCCGCTGGTGGGGCTGGTGTTTGGCGAGGCCGGGCTGGTCACGCTGTTCACGCTGATCTCGGTGCACGCCCTGATTTTGCTGACCGCCGCCACGGTGGTGTTCGAGCTGGCCGCCGCGCGCGAACGCGCCCGTTCGGGCGACGGCCCGCAGCACTCCCTGCTGCGCACAGTGCTGCAGGCCATGGGCAATGGCATCGTGCACCCCGTGCCGCTGCCCATCATTGCCGGGCTGCTGTTCGCGCAGACCGGGCTGGTGGTGCCCGAGGTGCTTGGCAAGCCGCTGCAGCTGCTGGGGCAGGCGCTGGGGCCGCTGGCACTGCTGCTGGTGGGGGTCACGCTGGCTTTCAGCACCGTGGGCACATATTTCAAGGCCGCGCTGCGCATTGCCCTGGTCAAGAACATCGTGCATCCGCTGGTGCTGGGCGCGCTGGGCTGGGCGCTGGGCTTGTCGGGGCTGTCGCTGGCCGTGATGGTGGCGGCGGCGGCGCTGCCCGTGGGCGCCAATGTGTTTCTGTTCACCCAGCGCTACGGGGTGGCGCAGGATGAAGTCACCGCCAGCATTGCGGTGTCCACCGCGCTGGCGCTAATCACGGTGCCGGTGGCGCTGCTGCTGGCCGCCCGGCTGTAATTCCGCGTCCAGATCATTCGCGTCCAGGCGCGAAGCCGCAGGCAGTGCGGCAGCACGGCAAGGCAACGCAACAACCCCACGGAGGGTTGCGCAATGGAATAGGTTCGCTCAGGGCGCCAGCCGCTCGCGCACCCAGGCGCCGCCGTCCTGGCGGTAGCGCAGGCGGTCGTGCAGGCGGCTTTTGCGGCCCTGCCAGAACTCCCACTGCTCGGGCTTCAAACGGTAGCCGCCCCAGTGCGGCGGGCGCGGGGGCTTGAGCATGAACTGCGCACCATATTTGGCGGCATTCGCCACCAGCACGCCACGGCCAGAGATCACCTGGCTTTGCGGACTGGCCCAGGCGCCGATGCGCGAATCGAGCGGGCGGCTGGCAAAGTATTCGTCGCTTTCCGCGTCGCTGACCTTTTCCACCACACCCTCGATGCGCACCACGCGTTCGAGCTCCACCCAGTGGAACTGCAGGGCCACATAGGGGTTGCCGGCGATCTGGCGGCCCTTGCGGCTGTCGTAGTTGGTGAACCAGACGATGCCGCGTGCGTCGTAGCCCTTGATGAGCACCACGCGGGTGCTGGGGCGCAGGTCGCTGCCCACGGTGGCCACGGTCATGGCGTTGGGCTCGGGCACTTCGGCGCTGATGGCTTCTTTCAGCCATTGGTCAAACTGCTGCAGGGGGGCGGCGTGCGAGGCGTCTTCGTTGAGTTCGGCGCGCTCGTAGCTCTTGCGGAGGTCGGCGATGGAGGTGGTCATGGGTACGATTGTGCACGCCCCGATGCAATCGGCGGCCCTGTCGGTGCGCCAAGTAACCTTGTGCGCGCGCAGGGATGCGCGGAAGGCGTAACGTGCCGCACGGGTTGATTGCACGGCCCTGTGTGCGGTCCTGTTCGTGCGCCCATGAATTTCCTCTTTCCCCAGGAGAACCCACGATGCCCACCCTGAATATCAACGGCAAAGACATGGCTGTGGATGCCGACGAATCCACTCCCATCCTCTGGGCCCTGCGCGATACGCTGGGCCTGACCGGCACCAAGTTTGGCTGCGGCCAGGCCTTGTGCGGTGCGTGCACGGTGCACCTGAACGGCGCGCCCATCCGCTCCTGCGTCACGCCGATCTCAGCCGCTGCGGGCCAGAAGATCACCACCATCGAGGCCGTCACTACCAGCGACAAGGTGGGCAAGGCCGTGCACGCGGCCTGGGTGAAGCACGACGTGGCGCAGTGCGGCTACTGCCAGAGCGGCCAGATCATGAGCGCCACCGCGCTGCTCCAAGGCAAGAAGAAACCCACCGACGCCGACATCGACGCCGCCATGGCGGGCAATGTGTGCCGCTGCGGCACCTATGTGCGCATCCGCGCCGCGATCCACGACGCGGCCAAAACCCTGGCCTGATGGAAGGAGAACACCATGCACTTCGACGCTCATGCCCTGCAGGGTCAGGCCCATCTTTTCATGCCAAAACACCTTCAGGCGTTGATGGATAAAGCGCAAGGAGCTACGAATTCAGGAGTATCCGACGCACCGGAAGGCGTGGCGCGCCGCACCTTCCTCAAGGTGTCTGCGGCGTCGGGTTTTGCGCTGGGCGCGTTTCCGCTGGTGGCGGGCGCGCAGGGCAATGCCGCCGCACCGGCAGGCCTCAAACCGTTCGAGCAGCCCTCGGCCTTCGTGCGCATCGACGCCGATGGCACGGTCACCGTCACCATCAACCGCCTGGACTTTGGCCAGGGCGTGCAGACCGGCCTGCCCATGATCCTGGCCGAAGAGCTGGATGCCGACTGGAGCAAGGTGCGCAGCGTGCACGGCGATGCCAGCGCGGCCTATGCCGACCCGATGATGGGCATGCACCTCACGGGTGGCTCCAACTCCATCAAGAACTCGTACACCCAGTACCGCGAACTCGGCGCGCGCACCCGCGCCATGCTGGTCTCGGCGGCTGCCGCGCAGTGGGGTGTGGACGCGTCGGCCCTGCGCACCAGCAACGGCTTTGTGGTCGGTCCCGGCGGCAAGAAGCTGGGCTACGGCCAGTTGGCAGAAGCCGCCATGCAGCAGCCCGTGCCCGAAAAGGCCGTGCTCAAGGACCCCCAGCAGTTCCGCCTGATCGGCAAACCTACCGGGCGGCTGGATGCCCAGGCCAAATCGAGCGGCCAGCAGGACTACGGCATCGACGTGCGCCTGCCCGGCATGCTCACGGCTGTGGTGGCGCGCCCACCGGTGTTTGGCGCCAGGGTGAAGGCGCTGGACGACAGCGCCGCCAAAGCCATCCAGGGCGTGAAAGCCGTGCTGCGCGTGCCCACCGACCGGGGCGGCGAGGGCGTTGCCATCGTGGCCGACGGCTACTGGCCCGCCAAGCAGGGGCGCGATGCCCTGAAGGTGGAGTGGGACACCAGCGCGGTGACCAAGCCCGACACCACCGCACTGCTGGCGCAGTACCGCGAACTGGCGGCCAAGCCGGGCAACGTGGCCATGCAGGCCGACATGGCGCCGCTGGCGGGGGCTGCGCACAAGATCAGCGCCGAGTTCGTGTTCCCCTACCTGGCGCATGCGCCCATGGAGCCGCTCAACTGCACCGTGAAACTGGATGGTGACAAGGCCGAACTCTGGATGGGCACCCAGATGCCCGGCCTGGACGCCATGGCTGCCGCCAAGACGCTGGGCCTGCAACCGCAGAACGTGAAGGTGCACACCCAGATGGCCGGTGGCGGCTTTGGCCGCCGCGCCATTCCCACCAGCGACTACGTGGTGGAGGCCTGCGGCGTGGCCAAGGCCGCGCGCACGGCAGGCCTCAGCGCGCCGGTGCGCACCCTGTGGAGCCGTGAGGACGACATCCAGGGCGGCTACTACCGCCCCATGCATGTGCACCGCGCCGAGATCGGTTTGGATGCACAGGGCAAGATCCTGGCGTGGGACCACACCATCGTCGGCCAGTCCATCACCAAGGGTTCGCCGTTCGAGGCCTTCATGCTCAAGAACGGCATCGACGCCACCGCCATCGAAGGCATGAAGGAGCCCTACGATGTGCCCATGAAGCTGTCGGTGCACCACCCCGACGTGAACGTGCCCGTGCTGTGGTGGCGCAGCGTGGGCTCCACCCACACGGCCTACGTGATGGAAACCTTGATCGACGAGGCGGCCCGCGCCAGCAAGCAGGACCCGGTGGCTTACCGCATGGCCCTGATGGGCGACAAGCACCCGCGCCACAAGGCGGCGCTGCAGCTGGCCGTGGCCCAGTCGGGCTATGGCAAGAAAAAGCTGGCGGCCGGCCGCGCCTGGGGCGTCGCGGTGCACGAGTCGTTCAGTTCGGTGGTGGCCTATGTGGTCGAGGCGTCGGTGAAAGACGGCACGCCCAGGCTGCACCGCATCACCGCCGGCGTGCACTGCAATCTGGTGGTCAATCCCAAGAGTGTGGAAGCCCAGGTGCAGGGTGCCGCGCTGATGGGCCTGGGCATGTGCCTGCCGGGCGCTGCCATCACGCTCAAGGACGGTGTGGTGGAGCAAAGCAACTTTGGCGACTACGCCGTGCCGCGCATCACCGACATGCCCCAGGTAACCGTGCACATCGTGCCCAGTGCCGACCCACCCACCGGCATGGGCGAACCCGGCCTGCCACCGCTGGCACCGGCGTTTGCCAACGCCATTGCCCAGATCACGGGCAAGACGCCGCGCGAGCTGCCATTCAAGCTGGCGTGATGGCAGGAGAAGACCGCATTCCTTCCGTCGCGCAGCCCGTGGTGCTGGTACTGGCCTCGGGCCGGGGCGAGCGCTTTGCCGCATCGGGCGGCGCCGTGCACAAGCTGCGCGCTCCGCTGGCGGGGCGGACGGTGCTGGAGCACACGCTGGCCGCCGTGCGCGCCAGCGGTTTGCCCTGGCATCTGGAGGATGCGGGCCACCCCGGCATGGGCGATTCGATTGCCGCAGCGGTGCGCGCCACGGCGGGTGCCCCCGGTTGGCTGGTGCTGCCCGGGGATCTGCCGCTGGTCCAGCCCGAAACCCTGCGCGCCATCGCCACCGCCCTGGCCGACTGTGCCGTGGCGGTGCCGGTGCACCAGGGTGAGCGCGGTCACCCCGTGGGTTTTGCGGCGCAATGCCTGCCCGGGCTGTTGGCCCTGGCGGGCGAGCAGGGCGCCGCGAGCGTGGTGCGCCAGCAGGCGCAGCAGGGCAGGGTGCGGTGGGTGGAGGTGCAAGACGTGGGCACCGTGACCGATGTGGACACCGTGCAGGACCTGGGGCGCGCCGCGCAGTTGCTGGCAGCGCGCCAGTAGCGGAGCGTTTACTTTGCCGTGATCACGGCGCAGGCCAGGCGCGGACCGGCATTGCCGGTGGGCTGGGTCTGGTAGTCGTCGGGGTCGCGGTGCACGATCAGGCCCTTGCCGACGATGTCGTTGGCGCTGCCACCCACGCGAATGGTGCGCGACTCGAAGCGGAATGCAGCCACGCCGCTGGCGTCGGCCTTGAGACTGGGCAGGTCGCCCGTGTGGTGCTCGCCCATGCCGTGGTGGCCGTGCGGCTTGCCGCCCGGATTGAAGTGGCCGCCGGTGCCCAGGCCGTCGCCGCTGGAGCAATCGCCTTTTTCATGGATGTGGAAACCATGCTCTGCGCCCGGCTTCAGGCCGCTGATGGTGCCCGACACCTTCACCAGGTCGCCCGACTGGACAAACGTCACCGTGCCGGCAGCAGTGTTGCCGCGCGTGGGTTGGAGTTGGGCGGTGGCGCTGGGACCCGCGGAATAGGCGGCGCAGCCCGCCAGAGAGGCCACCAGGGCGGCCGATAGGAAAACGGTGTGCAATGACATGCCTGAGACTCCTGAAAAAGGTTGGCGGTAAGCACCGGCCGGCACTCACACAGGGTGGGGTGCCTGCCACAGGCGCCGCAGGCCAGCACCTTCGTGCCCCGTGGCGTATTCTCCATCTTGCGGTATGGAACGACAACGGCCATCCCCGGCGATTGCAACGGTGCCAGAGCCAGCGGCTCACACCGCCAGCCCCCATTGCCTTTGGCTGCCGCTGTCAGCCTCACCGCCCGCACGGCTCCGACCCGCGAACCATCGCGAACGTTGACGACAACGAGGCCTGCGATGAGGGATGTGGTGGCAACCAGGCGCATGGCCCTTTATCGAAGGAGGCCTGGGCTCAGTGCCGATGGTGTGTCAGCGCAATCAGACGGGCCAGGGCCTGGTCCTGGATACCATGCCGGAGCAACTCTTCATGGGTGCTCCGCGCATAGTCGCGCGTGGTGCCAAAGCGCCCGCTGGCCTGCTCGAAAATGCGGCGGTATTCCTGGTCGGGCAGCACGCCGGTGTGGTTGGGGCTCTTGCGCGACAGGGTGAAGGCGAGGGCGCGCACAGGGCCGTGCGGGGTCTGGCAGGCCAGCCAGCGCGGGTCGTACACGGCGGTGACCATTTCGCGCTGCCACAGGTTGGCCAGGACCTGCGGGGCATGCGCCTTGTCCACCCGGAACACCATGCCCCGGCAGCTGCCGCCCGAGAGCATGCCAAACACCAGGCCCGGGCATTCGGGCGTGCCCCGGTTGACGCGGCTCCACATCTTGAGTGCGCGGTGCCAGCCGTGCACCTTGGCGGCTCTGCGCTCTGCGTAGTCAAAATCCGGGCGCCAGATGAGCGAGCCATAGCCAAACACCCACAGGTCCTCGTGGCCGCCCCATTCGAACAGGGCGCGCTCCAGCATGGGTGCAGGATCTCGCAGGGGGGCGGGCAGATTCGTCATGCGTTCACTCTACAATCCAAGGCTTTGTTTCAACAGACCGGATGCGCCGCCTTGTGGGTTGCGCGCTACGGGCACCACCATTTTTACGAGGATTTCCCATGTCTGACGACGACAGCCAAGAACGTTTTGCCCTCGGTTTCCTGATTGCGCTGATTGCACTGCTGATTTCCGTGGTGGTGGGCTCCGTGGTGGTCAAGCGCGTGGGCGGCTCGGCAGCACCCAAGCCCGCTGCAACCGCTGTAGCAAGCAACGCGCCAGCAGCACCAGCCGCTGACGCAGCAGCCACCGACGGCGCCAGCGTGCGCGTGGAAAACGGCGTGGTGAAGTTCTACTTTGCCAGCGCCAAGGCCGACCTGGCTGCGGGCGCCAATGAAGCTCTGGCCGATGTGGTCAAGGGTGTAGCCGAGGGCAAGACGGCTGTGGTTTCGGGATTCCACGACACCACGGGCGATGCCGCCCTGAATGCCGAGCTGGCCAAGCAACGCGCCTTTGCCGTGCGCGACGCGCTCAAGGCCCTGGGTGTGGCAGAAGACAAGATCGAACTGAAGAAGCCCGAGGAAACCACCGCCAGCGGCAGCAACGCCGAAGCCCGTCGCGTGGAAGTGGCGCTGAGCGCCCAGTGACCAAGCGCTTGCGTTGAACAAAAACCCGGCAATGCCGGGTTTTTTATGGTCCAAACATTCTGCTAGCGCTTGTCGGTAAATCCCCAGCCGCTATTTATTTAATAGTAAATTAATCAGCGTAAACCAGCGCCGCCCGTACCCTCTGCGCGCTGGATCAGTTCAATCTTGTAGCTGATTGCTGTGTTTGCCTTCATCTTTGGAATATATATAAATCAATAACTTATTGAGTGCATGAGGGCTGATAGACGCCTCAAAAGCACCTGAAGACGCCACAAGATGGCGGCTGAAACTTGATCAGATCATGCGATGATCCATCTCATTGAAGCGATGGAGATGTGACATGGCAAAACCCAGACTGAAGCCATCCGGGAAGTGGGAAATAGGGCTGAGGCACCCATCGCTTCCGAACGGGCGCAAGTGACCTTGCCCCTGAACAGTGGAGTTCTTGGCCTTGTTGAAAATACCGACAAGGAGTCAAGAGATGACGGCAAAGCA
>NZ_JBXAGC010000029.1:0-61475 GCF_058793725.1 Acidovorax sp. GW835-FHT14B10 | reverse complement strand
AAGGAGTTCGGTCACGATCGACCGAAATCCTCGGTCACGATGCCGAAATCACCGGTCACGTTGGTCCGAAATACCCAACACGGAACGAGGGCAAGGTCACTTCCCCCGATGCGGGTAATTCGCGCCCCGCCCCGTGGGTAGTCACCACCAACCAAAGTTACTGACAGTTCATCATGCCCCGAGCCCCAACGAAGCAGGCACGCACCCAGCGTAATCAAGCCATCCGGGCAGACCGCGCCCGTGGCTGGCCGCTGCGCAAGATTGCAAAGCACTACTGCATATCGCTGGCGCTGGCGCATCGGCTGGCGCGTGACGTTCACATCCAACTGCCCAGCCGCTGGCACCGCGCCCGGATGCCCCAGGGCGCGCCCTTGCCGCCATGCACTGCCGTGCATCGCCTGCTGGTGCCGTACTGACCCGACGAAGCCCCCGCCGTGGGGTTTTTTTGTTGCCGGGGCTGGCGCTGCATTTGGGCAAGTTGCCTACAGATTGCCTACAAGCAACAGAAAAGAAAAAACCCCGCTACCTAAAAGATAGCAGGGTTTCCTTGTGTAGCTTGGTGGGACGTGCGGGGGTCGAACCCACGACAAACGGATTAAAAGTCCGCTGCTCTACCAACTGAGCTAACGTCCCAATTGCAGCAATAGTTTTATCGACTGCTGAAAAGCCTCGAATTATAGCGTGGTTTTTTTGACCTGCGTGGAGCTGGTGGCCAGTTTGTCGAGCACCCAACCTGCAGCACACTGGCCAAATGTTGCCGTCACGGCCACGACAGAGCCGTAACCATGGCAATTCAGGGTGCCATCCCCCTCCACCGCGCACGACGCATCGGGTGCGGCCACGGCTTCGCGGCTGAAGACACAGGTGACACCCATCTTGCGTGCTTCACGCGGGGCATGGTGGTGTTTGCGCAACCGGTAGCGCAATTGCGCCAGCAACGGATCGTGCGTTGTGGCACTGAGGTCTTCGATGTCGATCTTGTGCGCATGCCGCTTGCCTCCCGCGGCACCCACGCTCACAAAAAGCGTTCCCGTATCGCGTGCCCAGGCTGCCATCGCTGTTTTGGCCTTGATCTGGTCGCAGGCGTCAATCACTGCGTCGATCGGCCCTGTCAGCAAGTTCGGCCAGTTCTCCGGCGTGACGAAATCATCGATGCACAGCACCTCGCAATGGGAATTGATGAGCGCAATGCGCTCCTGCATGGCCACCACCTTGGCCTGGCCCACCGTCGTGGTCAGCGCATGAATCTGCCGATTGATGTTGGATTCGGCGACATGGTCGAGGTCAATCAGGGTGATGCGCCCCACGCCGCTGCGGGCCAGGGCTTCGGTCGCCCAGGAACCAACGCCGCCAATACCTACCACGACAACGTGGGACTGCTCGATACGTGCCGCGCCTGCAACGCCGTAGAGGCGCTCAAGCCCGCCAAAACGGCGCTGCCGATCCACATCGGAGCCCGCGTCGCCCGCCACGGAAGCGACGACGGCGGGCACGCTCACTGCTGTCATTTGAGGCGCGACAACCGCTCTTTCGCGGCCACGGCGGCTTCGGATTGGGGATAGGCCCGCAGCAGATCTTCCAGGGTCTTGCGGGCCGCGCGGGTTTCCTTCAATTCGATCTGGCAGTTGGCAATCGACAACGCCGCTTCGGGGGCACGCGCGTGACCAGGCGAGCCGGACATCAACAACCTGAAGTTGCCGATGGCCTCCTTGTACTCACGCGCTGCATACTGCGCATTGCCCAGCCAAAACCGCGCCGAAGGCACGTAGCCGCTGCGCGGGTACTGGCGGACAAAGCCAGCAAAAGCCGTGTTGGCCTCCGCGAATTTACCCGTTCGGAAGATCGCCAGTGCGGCCTCGAAATCACGTTTTTCAGCGGCATCGGCCTGGAACTCCAGTCCATCCACCGTCACTTTCACGGGCTCAAACTGGCGCAAGCGTTCATCGACACCTTGTGCGATGTCTTTCTGGCGACGCTGCAGCTCCCCCACGTCACGCAACAGCTGCTCGTTCTGTCCACGCAACGTGGCCTGCTCCACGCGCAACGTTTCAATCTGCGTCTGCAGATCCAGCAAGCTGCGCCGCTGTTGGGAGTTGTCATCACCCGATTTGCGAAGATCGTCTGCGGACCGCTGGTTGGCCAGCTGCAGCGCATCCACCCGCTGCCGCAATTCGAGGATGGCACGCCGTGCCTCATCATCCTCAAACAGCGCAGCGTGGCCGGTGGAAACAAAGGCACACGACAGCACCAGCGCCAGCAGCGCCCGTGCCGGCATGGGAAACGTTGCTGCGCGCATCAACGGTAGGACAGTTCGGCGCGGCGATTTTGCGCGTGCACATCTTCACCGCTACCCTGCGCCGCCGGCTTTTCCTTGCCAAAACTCACGGCTTCCACCTGGTTGTCGGAAACGCCCAGCAAGCCGAGCGATCGGCGCACAGCCTCTGCACGCTTTTGGCCCAGGGCCAGGTTGTACTCACGGCCGCCGCGCTCGTCGGTGTGGCCCTCCACCATGACCTTGCGGTTGCCACTGGACTTGATGAAACGGGCGTGGGCCTCGATCAGTGACTGGAATTCTGGCTTGATGACATAGCTGTCGTAGTCAAAGTACACCAGACGGCTGACGCCAACCGGCCCAGCCGCGTCGCGTGCGGATTGCCCCAGATTGACACCGGCCACACCGGCCTGTCCGGCATTGGCCCCGCCACTGCCACCTGTGGTGGGGACTGCCGTCTTGTCTTCAACGGGAACGTCGTCGAGCTTGACACCCGAACTACAACCCGCCATGAGGGCGGCAACGGTAATGGCGAGGGAAATGCGTTTGATCATCCAAAATTCTCCTGCAAGCTTGGTATAAAAATGTGCCAAAAGGTTCACTGCTTCTGAAACGGACCCCAATCGGGTTCTCGAATGTCGCCGCCCTGCCCTGCAAGGCGCGCCTTGATCTTTCCATCCAGGGTGCTGGTCATGAGGGCTTCCCGGCCTTGATGCTGCGTTGCATAAACGATGAGGCGGCTGTTCGGAGCAAAGCTGGGGTTTTCATCGGCACTGGTATCGGTAATGGCCGAAACAGCACCCGACGACAGATCCATCACATGCAGCTTGAATGCCCCATTGATGCGGGAAATGTAGGCAAGCCAGCGACCATCCGGGCTGATGCTGGGTGAAATGTTGTAAGTGCCCGTAAAGGTCACGCGCTCGGCATTGCCGCCAGTGGTGGGCACTTTGTAGATCTGGGGTGCGCCGCCGCGGTCACTCACAAAATAAATGCTGCGGCCGTCGCTGGAAAATACGGGCTCCGTGTCAATGCCAGCACTTTGCATCAATCGGCGAGGCTCACCGCCATTGGCATCAATGGTGTAGAGCTGGGAGGCCCCGTCCCGGCTCAGGGTGACAGCCAGGGTGCGGCCATCCGGTGCCCAGGCAGGCGCGCTGTTGGAGCCGCGGAAATTGGCGATGAGCCGGCGCCGACCCGTTGCCACGTCGTGCACATACACCACGGGTTTGCGCGACTCGAACGACACATAGGCAATCTGCCCGCCATTGGGCGACCAGGCCGGAGAAATGATCGGCTCGGGACTGGACAAGGCGGACTGCGCATTCTCGCCGTCCGCATCGGCCACCCAGAGGCTGTAGCGCGTGCCCGCCTTGGTGACATACACGATGCGCGTCGAGAAAACACCGCGCTCGCCGGTCAGCTTTTCATAGATGAAGTCGGCAATGCGATGCGCCACCAGGCGCAGATCGCCTTGGCTGACCACAAAACTCTGGCCACCGAGGTCTTGACCGCGCACCACATCCCACAGCCGAAAGCGCACGTCAAAACGCCCATCCGCAAGCCGTGTCACGCTTCCGGTGGCGAGGGAGTCAGCGCTCTTTTGCCGCCACAGGGCCACATCGGGGCGCGAGGTCTCATCCAGCGCAACGCCCGATGCATCCACCGCGCGAAATTTCCCGCTGCGTTCCAGGTCGGCCTGAACAATGGCTGCGATCTTCTGCGGGGACTGCGCCTCGCCGCGAAACGGGGCGATGGCCACTGGCAGCTGGGTCAGGCCAACGCCCGTGACCTCGACGCGAAATTGCGCCAGCGCGGGCAATGCGGGGGTGGAAATCAACGCGGCCATCAAGCGGCGGCGCAAGGGTTGCGGCAAGGCCGCGGAGAGCATGGAATGAGGTGTGCGATCAGTGGTCATTGGCAGCCAGCGGAAACCGAACGAAAGCCGGTGGACAGGCGCCAATGTTACACACCATCGGCGCCCCCCTGTGACAAACTGTGCAATGGGCACGTAGCGAAACGTAGAATCCGCCCCACATGCAAGCCACCGACACGAATGCCCAGGCGGATCCCGCCGCGCTTTCCTCCCCACCCAGCCTGCGCGCCCGTCTGGCGCGGCTCTCGACCTATTTCGGACACCATCGCCTCGCCTGGATCGTTGCCATAGTGGCCACCCTGGTGGGCGCCGCGACCGAACCGCTCATTCCCGCATTGCTGCAACCGCTG
This sequence comes from Acidovorax sp. GW835-FHT14B10, assembly GCF_058793725.1. Classification (NCBI taxonomy): domain Bacteria; kingdom Pseudomonadati; phylum Pseudomonadota; class Betaproteobacteria; order Burkholderiales; family Comamonadaceae; genus Acidovorax; species Acidovorax sp. GW835-FHT14B10. The sequence goes on along the minus strand of NZ_JBXAGC010000029.1, from coordinate 56,977 downwards.
CTGGACCGTGGCTTCACCCAGGGCACGTTGCAACTGTGGATGGTGCCGCTTGCAATCATGGGTGTTTTTCTGGTGCGGGGCCTCGCACAGTTCGTCGCCCAGTATGCGCTGGCGCGCATTGCCAATGAGGGCATGTTGGCGCTGCGCCAGGCACTGTTCGATCGCGTACTGGCAGCAGAGATGGCCCTCTTCAGCCGCCAGTCGGCCAGCGCGCTCTCCAACACTGTGGTGTACGAGGTGCAGACAGGCTCCACCCTGCTGGTGCAGGCATTGATGGGTCTGTCGCGCGACGGCTTCACGCTCATCGCCCTGCTGGGTTACCTGCTTTTCCTGAACTGGCAACTTACACTGATTGTGGCCGTGGTGGTTCCCGGTGTCGCCTGGATCATGAAGACCCTGTCGCGACGCCTGTACAGCCTGACCAAAAGCAGCCAACAGGCAACAGACGAGCTGGCCTATGTGGTGGAAGAAAACGTCCTGGCGCATCGGATGGTGCGCCTGCACGGGGCGCAAGCAGGTCAGGCCGAGCGCTTTGGCCACCTGAGCCGGAGCCTGCGCCGCCTGGCCATCAAATCGACCATTGCGTCGTCCTCCATGACGCCTCTGACCCAGTTGCTGGCCGCCGCCGCGCTCTCGACGGTGATTTGCATCGCCCTGTGGCAAAGCCGGGGCGCGGCAGATGCCCGCGAGGTGACGGTGGGCGGCTTTGTCTCGTTCATCACCGCCATGCTGATGCTGATTGCGCCCATCCGCCGGCTGGCCGATGTGGCCAACCCGATCACCCGCGGCCTGGCGGCGCTGGAGCGCGGTCTTGCGCTGCTCAGCGATGCCATTGCGGAAACCGGCGGCCATTACACCGCCGAGCGCGCAAAAGGCGCCCTGACCCTGCAGGACGTGACCGTGTCTTTTGGCCCAGAGCATGCCCTCGCACTGGACCGCGTGAACCTGTCGGTGCAACCGGGAGAAATCGTGGCCCTGGTCGGCCCGTCGGGTGCCGGCAAGACCACCCTGGTGAACCTTCTGCCCCGATTCGTGAGCCCTTCTGCCGGGCAGATACTGCTGGACGGCTACCCCTTGGCCGATTGGCGCCTGGACGGGCTGCGTGCGCAATTCGCCATGGTCAGCCAGGATGTGGTGATGTTCAACGACACCATTGCCGCCAACGTGGCCTTGGGCAGCTCCGTGGATGAACAACGGGTGCACGAATGCCTTGCGGCTGCGAACCTGACAGAGCATGTGGCCGCGCTTCCCCAAGGCATCCACACCATGGTGGGCCACAATGCCACCCAGCTCTCCGGCGGTCAGCGCCAGCGTCTGGCCATCGCGCGGGCCTTGTACAAGGATGCGCCCATCCTCATCCTGGACGAGGCCACCTCCGCGCTGGATACCGAGTCAGAGCGGCTGGTGCAGGACGCCCTGCAACGGCTCATGCACGGGCGAACCACCCTGGTCATTGCCCACCGCCTGTCCACCATCGAACATGCCGACCGCGTGGTGGTGATGGAGCGGGGCCGCATCGCGGAGCAAGGCACGCACAGCGCCTTGATGGCCAGCGGCGGGCTCTATTCCCGCCTGCAGAATCGCCCGGCCGCCGGTTGAGCGCCTCGCAATTGGCCACCCGCTACCACTTGCCGCGGTTCGGCTGGCGGCGTCGAATGGCGGCGGCCATGGCATCGGCCGCATCCCTGCGATCAACCCGCAGGGCAAAGTCACTGGCAGTCAGCCCCAGCTGGTTCTTCAGTGCAGGGTCGGCGCCCTCGTCCAGCAACAGTTGCAGCGCTTCCCGCGTGCCATATTGCGCGGCCATCATCAGGGGCGTGGAACCATTGGGCGACGCCGCATCGATGTAGGCATGGTGTTCCAGCAGCAAGGCCACGATGGCCGTGTGCTCGGGCGTGGTGCCCGACGCTGCATAGTGCAGGGCCGTCCAGCCCGGCTTGTTCACGTCGGCATCCCGCGCTATCAAGGCCTTGACCGCCTCGATGTCGCCTTTGATGGCTGCCAGCATCAGCGGGCTTTCGTCCTGCGCGTTGCGTGTTTCCACATTCAGCTGCCGTGCGCCCATCAGCGCCGCAAAGGCATTGCGGGAGTCCAGCTGCAACGCCATCGACAAACCCACCTGCCCCTTGGGGTCGCGCGTGTTCGGGTCAAAGCCCCTGCGCAGCAGCGCTGAAATGGTGGCGCCATCGTCGCGCCGGATGGCCGTGAAGAAATCGTCGTACGAGCCGGCATGCGCCATCGCACTCGCAGCCACCAGCGCCAGGGCGAGCACGGAACGGCGTTGCAGGCTCATGCCACCACTCCTTTGAACAAGGCCTCGAAATTGCGGCTGGTGGCCTGTGCCACCACGTCCAGCGCGATGCCCCGCGTCTGGGCGATCTGCTGGGCCACCAGGGGCACATACGACGGGTTGTTGGTCTTGCCCCGGTAAGGCACGGGGGCCAGGTAAGGGCTGTCGGTCTCGATCAGCATGCGATCCAGCGGTACATAGGCCGCCACGTCGCGCAAGTCCTGCGCGCTCTTGAACGTGACAATGCCCGAGAACGAGATGTAGTAGCCCAGGTCAAGTGCCGCGCGCGCCACCTGCATCGACTCGGTAAAGCAGTGGAACACGCCGCCCGCCAGATTGCCCGCACCGTCTTCACCCTCTTCGCGCAGTATCGCCAGGGTGTCATCGGAGGCGCTGCGGGTGTGGATCACCAGGGGTTTGCCGCAGGCCCGCGCGGCGCGAATATGGGTGCGAAAGCGCTCGCGCTGCCATTCCAGATCGGCAATGCTGCGACCGCCCTTGCGGTCTTCCATACCGTAATAGTCCAGGCCCGTCTCGCCAATGGCCACCACGCGGGGCAGCGCGGCGCAGTGGAGCAGATCTTGCACCGAGGGCTCGGTCACGCCCTCGTTGTCGGGGTGCACGCCCACAGTGCTCCAGAAATTGTCATGGGCCAGCGCCAGCGCATGTACACCATCGAACTCTTCCATCGTGGTGCAGATGCACAAGGCCCGATCCACCTGGGCGTCTGCCATGGCCTGGCGAATGGCGGGTAACTGGCTGAGCAGTTCCGTAAAAGTGAGGTGACAGTGCGAATCGGTAAACATGCGGTCTTCAAACAACAAAGCCGACCAGCCAGCGCGGGTCGGCACAGGATCACCAACGCAATCAGATGGTCTGCGTGGGGCGCTCAGAACCCAGGGCGGCACCCAGCAGCTCCTCGATCTTGGCCTTGAGCTGGCGCGATTTCTCGTCCTTGGGGAACTGGATGCCAATCCCCTGCGTGCGGTTGCCCGCTGCGCGCGGCGGGGTGACCCACGCCACGCGGCCGGCCACGGGATAGCGCTGGGTATCTTCAGGCAGCGTCAGCAGCACATAGACATCGTCACCCAGCTTGTAGTCGCGCGGTGTGGGAACAAAAATGCCCCCTTCCACAAAAAAGGGAATGTAGGCCGCGTACAAGGCCGCCTTTTCCTTGATGGCCAGCTGCATGACACTGGGACGGGGCGCGGTGGATGGACTGGTCATGGTGATGGGTGCGACTTCAGTGCCTTGAGTGTAGGGTGTTTCGCGCCTGGGCCACAAGCGCCTCCAGCATGAGGCCGGCGTTGAACGGATGGTCCGCGGTGCGCGCTTCCTTGGCAAGTGCGCGGGACCAGCGCGTGAGGGCGCCCAGCGAGGGCGGCTTGGGCAGATCGCCCGGCGCGAAATAGCGCGGTGCCGCACCCATGCTGGCGGCCAGCAGATCGTGGCACAGTTTCTGAAGGGCGTCGATTGCCTGGGCGGGCGCCCAGTCGCCCAGCACTGACACATCGCCCCGCGCAATGCCCTGTGGCAGCGCCGCCCAGGCCTGCGGGCTGCGGCCGGAGCGGGCCAGCGCCAGGGCGTCATCAGGGCGGCCACCGGCCGCACGCAAATGCGCTGCCGCGGCCGCTGGCTCCACCCCCCCCTGCCCTGTAAGCCACCGCAGCATGTCGGCCTCGGCAGGCCAGACCATGGTGTGCCCCAGGCAGCGGCTGCGGATCGTGGGGAGCAACTGGTGCGCGGCTTCGCTGGCCAGCACAAAGCGCACATCGCCTGGCGGCTCTTCCAGCGTCTTGAGCAGGGCGTTGGCCGTGATGTGGTTCATCTGCTCGGCCGGGTACACCAGCACCGCCTTGCCGCGCCCGCGGGCCGAGGTGCGCTGCGCAAACTCCACCGCATCGCGCATGGCCTCGACGCGGATCTCGCGGCTGGGCTTGCGCTTTTTGTCGTCGATATCGGCCTGGGCCTTTTCCGACAGGGGCCAGCCCAGCGCCATCATCTGCACCTCGGGCATCAGCACGCACAGGTCGGCATGGGTGCGCACGTCGATGGCGTGGCAGCTGCCACAGTGGCCGCAGGCCCCCTGGACGGTCGGGGCATCGCACAGCCAGGCGCGAACCAGTTCCATCCCGAGGGCGTACTGCCCCAATCCGGACGGCCCCTGCAGCAACCAGGCATGGCCGCGCTGGGACAACAGGCTGGTGCGTTGCGCAGCGATCCAGGGCGCCAATGCCACGGCCGGCTCGCTCATTGCGGCCCTCCCTGGCTGGCCACCATGATCGCCAGCCAGCCCTTGCGCACGAACACGCTGGTGAGCTGCTGCCACACGCGGTGGCGCTCCTGCGCCGCATCCAGGCGCGCAAAGCGCTGGGGCGCGGCGGCAGCGCGGTCGGCATACCCCTGGGCCACGCGGCGGAAGAACTCCACGGGCTGGGCCTCGAAACGGTCGGGCACACGCGCACCGGCCAGCCGCTCGGCCGCCACCTCGGGGGCCAGGTCGAACCACACCGTCAGATCGGGTTCTCGCATCCAATCGACGTCTGGCGCAAGCCCCGTCTGCGCGAGGCGCTCCAATGTGGATAGCACCCCGAGATCAAAGCCGCGCCCCGCGCCCTGGTAGGCAAAGGTGGCGTCGGTGAACCGGTCGCACAGCACCACCTCGCCCCGCGCCAGCGCGGGCTCGATGACGTTGCGCAGGTGGTCGCGCCGCGCGGCAAAGATCAGCAGGGACTCGGTGAGCGCGTCCATGGGGTCGTTCAGCACCATGGCGCGCAGCTTTTCGGCCAGCGGGGTGCCGCCCGGCTCGCGGCTCACGGTGACCGTGCGGCCCTGGGAGCGGAACGCGGCGGCCAGGCCCTCGATGTGCGAGGACTTGCCTGCGCCGTCAATGCCTTCAAACGTGATGAACAGACCGGGTCGTGACATGGAAACCTTGGTTGAATCGGGGCGGACTGGCTTGCACGCAAGCCGTTCACTGCCCGCGCTGGTAGCGGTTGACGGCACGGTTGTGCTCGTCCAGCGAAGCACTGAAATGGCTGGTGCCGTCGCCCTTGGCCACAAAGTACAGGGCGCGCGTGGCGTCGGGCTGCACGGCGGCCAGCAGCGAGGCCTTGCCCGGCATGGCGATCGGTGTGGGCGGCAGGCCCGTGCGGGTATAGGTGTTCCAGGGCGTATCGGCCTGCAGGTCCCGCTTGCGCAGGTTGCCGTCAAACTTCTCGCCCAGCCCGTAGATCACGGTGGGATCGGTCTGCAGCAGCATGCCTGCCCGCAGGCGGTTGGCGAACACGCCGGCGATCTGGCCCCGGTCGCGGGCCTTGCCGGTTTCCTTTTCCACGATGCTGGCCAGGATCAGCGCCTGGTCGGCCGACTGCAGGGGCGTGTCGGCCGCGCGCTGCGCCCAGGCGGCTTCGAGGCGGCGGTCCATGGCGTGCAGCGCCCGGCGCAGCAGAGCGAGGTCGCTCGACCCCTTGGCATAGGTGTAGGTATCGGGAAAGAACCGCCCCTCGGGATGCACGCCCGGGCGGCCCAGCTGCGCCATCAGCGCCTCGTCGGTCAGGGGGGCGGAGTCGGGCCTGAGCTGGTCTTCCCGGGCCAGTGCCTGGCGCACCTGGCGCCAGTTCCAGCCCTCCACCAGCGTGAGTGCGCGCAGTGCCTCTTCGCCGCGGGCCAATTTTTGCAGCAGGCCGATGGGGGTGGTGCCCGGCGGAATTTCGTAGTTGCCGGCCTTGATGGCACGGTCCTGCCCCGACACGCGGAACCAGGCATACAGCAGGCGGGCATCCACGCGCGCGCCGGTAGCCACCACATCGCGGGCCACGCCCCTCGGTGTAGTGCCAGGCTCGATGGCCAGCTCCAGCGTCTCGCCGGCTGCAACGATGGGTTGGTTCAGCCACCAGTAGGCAGCACCACCCGACACGATCAGAACCAACGCGATCAAAACCAGTAAACGTCGCACAACCCTGCTGCCTGTATGAATGGGAGCGGGCATCATAATTCAGCGATGACCTACTCGTTGAACGGCATTGCCCCCCTGTCCCACCTCGGCGTGATTCGCGTGGAAGGCGAAGACGCTGCCAAATTTCTCCACGGCCAGCTCACCCAGGATTTCGCCCTGCTCGGCATGGACCAGGCCCGCCTGACCGCCTTTTTGTCGGCCAAGGGCCGCATGCAGGCCAGCTTCATCGGCTTCAAGCGCAGTGCCACCGAGGTGCTGCTGGTCTGCAGCCGCGACCTGCTGCCCGCAACGCTCAAGCGCCTGTCGATGTTCGTGCTGCGCGCCAAGGCCCAATTGACGGATGCCACCGCCGACTTCGCGCTGTATGGCGTGGCCGGGGAATCTATCCATTCAGCAGCTTTTGGCGCACAAACTGCCTGGTTCAAAACCGACATTGGCTCTGCAACCGTGGTGCACCTGTATCCCGCAGACGGCCAGCCCCGCGCACTGTGGGTGGCACCTGCCTCCGACGCAGCCCCCGCAGGCCCCGCGCTGGATGCCAACCTGTGGCTCTGGAGCGAGGTGCGCAGTGGCGTGGCCACGCTGACCACACCGGTGGTGGAAGCCTTTGTGCCGCAGATGCTCAACTATGAATCGGTGGGCGGCGTGAACTTTAAAAAGGGCTGCTACCCCGGGCAGGAGGTGGTCGCACGCAGCCAGTTCCGGGGCACGCTCAAGCGGCGCGCCTATGTGGCGCATGCGGCGGCCGAAGTGGCGGTGGGCGCCGAAGTGTTCAGCACGGCAGACCTGGAGCAGCCCTGCGGCACCGTGGTGCAGGTGGCACCCGCCCCGGGCGGCGGATTCGATGCCATCGTGTCGGTGCAGATCACGGCCGCGCAAGAAGGCGGCCTGCAGGTGGGCGCGGCGGGCGGCGTGGCGCTGTCGCTGCTGCCCTTGCCCTACGCGTTGCTCGAAGATATTTGAATCCGCCCTTGCTGAAAAAGCACCAGCAGCTCATTTTTCAATAGCAATCCAGCTACAACTGCTGCGCCATGGCAATGTGCGCAATGCCCGCTTCCTCATACGGTTCGCCCACCACGGAGAAACCGGCGCGGCGGTAGAAGCCTTCGGCGCTGCACTGGGCATGCAGCTGCACCGCGCTGTCGCCCCGGGCGCGCGCGGCTTCGACCAGCGCGTCCAGCAATTGCCGCCCCCATTGCGCGCCGCGCACCGAGCGGTCCACCGCCATGCGGCCGATGCGGCCCACACCGGGTGACGGCTGCAGCAGGCGGCCAGCGGCAATGGGCATGCCCAGCCGGTTGTAGAGGACGGCATGGCGGGCCGAGATGTCCTGCACGTCGGCCTCGACCTCGGCGGGAATGCCCTGCTCGTGCACGAACACGGCGGTGCGCACGCGGCCCGCGTCGCGGCCCAGGGTGTTCCAGTCGCCGGTGCGCACCTCGGCCATGTCGGCGCCCGCCTCAAAATCCTCGAAGATGGCGCGCAGCGCAGGCGGCACCGGGCGCGAGGTCTGCGTGGCGGGGTCGGCAAACACATAGACCAGTTCGCCCGACACCAGCAGCCGGTCGCCGCTGAAGATGCCCGCCTCGAACAGGCTCGACGAATTGCCCACCCGCGCACAGCGCAGGCCCACATCCAGCGCGTCATCCAGCCGCGCCGAGGCGTGGTATTCGAGCGTGGCCTTCTTCACATACATCTCGCCGCCCAGAACCAGCATGCTCGCCTCATACGGCATTGCCAGCGCGCGCCAGTAGTCGCTCATGGCCGTGTCGATGTACATGAGGTAGTGCGCGTTGAACACGATCTTTTGCATGTCCACCTCGGCCCAGCGCACGCGCAGGCGGTGAACACAGCGGAAGTCACTGCGTTGCATCAATTCTCGTTACTCCAGGTGAAATGCCAGCCGCAGCGCACGGGCTGCGTCGGCATGGGCCTTGCGCGCCTCGGGGATGGCGCGGCCCATCTTGATGAATTCGTGGGTCACGCCCCGGTAGATGTCCAGGTCCACCGCCACGCCGGCCAGGCGCAGCTTGTCGGCGTAGGCTATGCCTTCGTCCACCAGCGGATCGCATTCGGCCAGGCCGATCCAGGCGGGGGCCACGCCCTCCACATCGGGGGCGAGCAGCGGGGCAAAACGCCAGTCTTCGCGCTCCGCGCGGCTTTGCACATAGTTGCCGAAGAACCAGCTGATGGCGGGCTCCTCCAGCACCAGGCCCCGTGCAAAGGTGGCATGGGAGGGGGTGTCCTGGTGGGCCGCACAGCCGGGGTAGATCAGCAGCTGCAGCGCCAGCGGCAGACCGGCATCGCGCGCCAGGATGGCGTTGATAGCGGCCAGCGTGCCGCCCGCGCTGTCGCCGCCCACGGCCAGGCGCACGGGGTCAGCCCCCAGGGCCCGGGCATAGGTGGCCAACCATTGCAGGGCATCCCAGGCATCGTTGCTGGCCGTGGGAAAGCGGTGCTCTGGCGCCAGCCGGTAGTCCAGCGATACCACCATGCAACCCGCCAGACGCGCCAGCTCGCGGCACAGGATGTCGTGCGTGGCAATGCTGCCGATGGTGAAGCCGCCCCCATGCAGATACAGCAGCAGCGGCAGGCCCGTGTCGGTGGACGGCGCATACAGCCTGGCAGGCAGCGCATGGCCGTCGCGGGCCGGAAGCTGAAAATCCTCCACGCGCGCCAGGGTGGCCTTGGGCACCTCCAGCACATCGGCGCCGGCCTGGTAAGCCATGCGTGCATCCTGTGGGGAGCGCGTATGCAGCGGCGCATGGCCCGCGCGGGCCATGCGTTCCAGCACGCTGCGCATCTGGGGGGTCAGGCGGGTATGGTGAATGTGCGGATCGGTCAACGGTCAGGGTCTCGAACAAAAGCCCGCGCAGCGCGGGCCGGATCAACAAGGGGATGGATTTACCTGAAGCTCAGCCGCACAGGCGTTGCACCCGGCAGGCCGTCATAGGTGATGGTCACCGACAACCCGGCCCTGGGCGGCAGCAGCGGCGAGAACGAGCCCAGGCTGATCAGGTCACCCGGCTGCATGGCCAGCCCCTCCCGCGCCAGCGCACCGGCCAGCCACACCACGGCGTTGAGGGGGTGGCCCAGGATGTCGCTGCCCTTGCCGCCGCCCAGGCGTGCCCCTGCGCCATCGGTCAGCGACACGTTCATGTCGGCCAGCGCCTTCAGCATGGCATAGCGCTCGGCACGGTAGGCGGGCACGGCCAGCGGGCTGCCGGCCACGCCCAGGCGGGCACCCACGTTGATGGCGCTCACGCCCGCGCCGTTGAGCTTGGGCGGGGCCTGCACCATGAGGTCGGGCAGTTCGATGAACGGGATGACCTGGTCCACCGCCTCCAGCACTTCCATGGGCGTGCGGGCCTGGTTGATGGCGGCGCTCTTCACGCGCACCAGCATGTCGGCCTCGTACAGCGGACGGGCACCAAACGCCGCGTCCACCGTGGCGCCGCTCTGCAACACCATGCCTTCGTAGAGCTTCCCCCACACGGGCTTGTCGGTGTTGAAGCGCTTTTGCACCGCCGGATTGGTCAGCCCCGCCTTGTAGCCAATCACCTTGCCCAGGCGCTGCGCCAGCAGCTGGTTGAGCTTGCCGCGCGTGCAGGTGCCATCGGCTTCGGACAGGTTTTCGGGGTTGGCGGCCGGGGTCCTGGCGACATAGTGGGCCACCAGATCGACCGTCTGGGCGTCGGTCAGGCACTGGGCCTGCGCAGCTGTCACACAAGCGACGGCCCCGGCCAGGGCGGTGAGGGTTTGCTTCATGGTCATGCGTGTCTCGGGGTTGTAAAGTGTTTGCAAGCATCGTAAACGCAACTCCACCCACTGCCATGTCTCTCATCTACTACGTCACCCAGGTCCAGTTTGCATTCGGCGCCGTCCAGCTGCTCCAGCAGGAATGCGAGCGCGTGGGCATCACGCGCCCCCTGGTCGTGACCGACCCCGGCGTGAAGGCCGCGGGCGTGCTGCAAAAGGCACTGGACGCCCTGCCCGGCATGACCGTCGCGGTGTTCGACCAGACGCCATCGAACCCCACCGAAGCCGCCGTGCGTGCCGCCGTGCAGATGTACAAGGCCCAGGGCTGCGACGGCCTGATCGCCGTGGGCGGCGGCTCGGCCATCGACTGCGCCAAGGGCATTGCGATTGCCGCCACGCACGAGGGGCCATTGACCCACTACGCCACCATCGAGGGCGGCTCGCCGCGCATCACCGACCGTGCAGCGCCCCTGATCGCCGTGCCGACCACCAGCGGCACGGGCAGTGAGGTGGCGCGCGGCGCCATCATCATCGTGGACGACCACCGCAAGCTGGGTTTTCACTCGTGGCACCTGGTGCCCAAGACCGCCATCTGCGACCCCGAACTCACGCTGGGCCTGCCCCCCATGCTCACGGCCGCCACCGGCATGGATGCCATCGCGCACTGCATGGAGACCTTCATGTCGGCCGCGTTCAATCCGCCAGCCGACGGTATTGCGCTCGATGGCCTCACGCGCGGCTGGGCCCACATCGAGCAGGCCACCAAAAACGGCAGCGACCGCGACGCGCGCCTGCACATGATGAGTGCCAGCATGCAAGGCGCCATGGCCTTCCAGAAAGGCCTGGGCGCCGTGCACTCGCTCAGCCACAGCCTGGGCGGCGTGAACCCGCGCCTGCACCACGGCACGCTCAACGCCATGTTTCTGCCCGCCGTGGTGCGCTTCAACGCGCAGGCCGAGTCGGTGCAAAAAGACAAGCGCCTGGAGCGCATGGCCCATGCCATGGGTCTAGCCGCAGCGGGCGACATCCCTGAAGCCCTCCGTGACATGAACGCCCGCCTGGGCCTGCCTACCGGCCTGGCGGCCATGGGCGTCACAGAGGGCCTGTTCGACGACATCATCCAAGGCGCCATGGCAGACCACTGCCACAAGACCAATCCCCGCATTGCGACGCCCGAGGAATACCGGGACATGCTGGCGCAGTCCCTTTGATGGCCTGAACGGCCTCGCACAAAGCGCCACGCGCGAAGGCCCGGTAGCTCGCTCCCCCCCTGCACACCACCCCCAACAGGCGCGCATTGCAAGCGCTTCGGGCGGTGGCATCGAGCGCAATGCGCCGCAGATCTCATGGCTAACACAGACAGGGCTTAACCGCAAGGTCTTTCCGAGGCAATAGCGCTAAACTCACACAAAAGAAACAATTTCTAATACTTTCAGCCGTATCGGCCGACATACAAGATTGTGATGTGTCAAGTGAAAATTCAAACTTGGCTTGCGCATGGGATCTATCCCCGGCTGTTCATTCCCATTCTGTTGATCATGGCTTTGGTCACAGGGGTGCGTTACCACGCGCTGCTGACCATCGAGACGGAGGAAGCCACAGCGCGCGCATCCGCTGAGCTGGGCCGTATAGGCAACAGCCTTCTACCCCTGCTCGTCCATCTGGATGCCCCCACACCCCAGGTCATGGAACAGGCGCTGCACGACGGAGCCCCGGGTGTGCCGCCCGCACTCAAGACGCTGCAGTGGCAGGTTGGCTCCACGCCCCTGGCAGTCTTGAACCATCCGCTGGAGAAAGCGGACGCACCTGCCTGGTTCTCTGACTATCTCGCAATCCAACCGCCCCAGCGGCAGTTCACACAGCGGTTGAATGATGGCCGCATCGGGGTACTGACGGTAACGCTCTGGCCTCAGACGCTGGAAAACCAGATATGGCGCACCTTGGTAGTTCAGTCGCGCATTTCGGCGCTGAACATGGTCACGATCCTGCTGCTCCTGACATTGCTGCTGCGCGCCAACGCCCGCATGCTGGGGCGGCTGGCCCGCGCATCGAACCAGTTCAAGCAGGGGCATCTGGACACCCGCATGGCTGTCAGCGGATCACTGGAGGCACGGGCCATGGCAAGCGCCTTCAACGATATGGCCACCAAGGTGCAATCGCTTGTGCATTCTTTGCGGGAAACCCAGCACCTGCAAAGTGAACAGCTGCATTTCACCCGGCAGCTGATTGACGCCCTGCCCCTGCCTCTTTTCGTGCGCAGCGCCAGGGGCGAGAGTCTGGACACCAACAAGGCCTGGCGCCATCTTTTTGAAAACCCGGGCCCCGGCCCGTTGAATGCGGTTGCCGGCAATGAGCTGCCGGGCTCCGGGAGATCCGTCGCATTGCAGGCTCTGCTGGCAACCCACGCACAAGGCAGCGAAATACAGGTGCACCCTGTCAACCTGCCGGTTCGGGACATGGCCTATTACCAGGCACACTTCACCACCACCGACGGGGCCAGGGCCGGAATCATTGGCACGCTGGTGGATGTCACCGAACGCAAACAGGTGCAAGAGGCCCTGCGCGCCGAAAAGGAGCGCGCCGAAATCACGCTCGCATCCATTGCAGACGGCGTCATCACCACGAACCAGGCCGGGCACATTGAAACCATCAACGAGGCTGCCCAGCTCATGACCGGGTACACGACACAGCAAGCTGTCGGGCGCCCCCTGCAAGAGGTCTTCAAGCTCCATGAAAAGCCGTTGAACCTGCTGACGGCCAGCGACCCCGACCAGGACACGAACACCCCGCTCACGCAGAAAGCCACCCACCAGGTCCTCATCCACCGCTCTGGCGAGCGCTATGCCATTGAATACACTGCGGCGCCCATCCGCCTGGGTGACGGCATGGTGGCTGGCCGCGTGCTGGTGTTTCGCGATGTCACAGAAACGCGCAACCTGCGCCAGCAGATTTCCTGGCATGCCCGCCACGACGCATTGACGGGCTTGCATAACCGCAACGCGCTGGCCGTGCGGCTCACGCATGCCATCTTCATGGCGCACAGCCAAGGCACGCTGCTGGCAGTGTGCCTGCTCGATCTGGACCACTTTCAGGCCATCAATGAACAACACGGTGTTCTGGTCGGCGATCGGCTTTTGAAAGAAGTGGCGCTGCGTCTGAGCGCCTTTGTCACGCACAGCGACGCAGCGGCGCGCATGGGGGGCGACGAATTTGCCCTGCTCCTGGGCGACATGCCCCACCCACAAGCCATCGAGGAGCGCCTGCTGCAGTTGCTGGAGCATCTGTCACAGCCCTACGCCATCGACGACCTGACCCTGCACTGCACTGCCAGTGTGGGAGTGGCTGTCTTCCCCCACGACAATACCGGCTCCGACACCCTGCTGCGCCATGCCGACCAGGCGATGTGCCAGGCCAAGGCCGCCGGGCGCAATCAGTTGCATTTTTTCGATGTGCGGCTCGACCAGGAAGTGCAAACGATGCACTCGCGGCAAACCCGCGTGGCGCAAGCGTTGCATCACAACGAGTTGCGTCTTTATTACCAGCCCAAGGTCAATATGCGCACGGGCCAGGTTATCGGGATGGAGGCACTGATGCGGTGGCAGCATCCCGAACTGGGGCTGCTGGGTCCGCACGACATCTTCCCGGAGGTGAACGACACAGACCTGATTGTCGATATGGGCGAATGGGTGCTGCGCGAAGCGCTGGCACAGATGCGGGTGTGGACCCGGGCAGGCATGGCATGGTCCGTCAGCGTCAATATTGCGGCGCGGCAGTTTCATTGCAGCAATTTCGTGGATCGCCTCAAGGAAATCCTGTACGGTTGCCCCGAGGTATCACCCCGACGCCTGGAACTTGAAATCCTGGAATCCGCCGCCCTGGAGGACATCCAGTACATGCACCAGATGATGAAGAAATGCCAGGCGCTGGGTGTGCAGTTCGCGCTGGACGACTTTGGCACCGGTTTCTCGTCACTGTCCTATCTCAAGCGCCTGCCTGCCGAAACCATCAAGATCGACCAGTCTTTTGTCAAGGGCATCCTGCATGACCCGGACGATCTGACGCTGGTCAGTGCCATCGTGTCGCTGGCAGCAGCCTTCCATCGTCACGTCATTGCCGAGGGCGTGGAGACACAGGCGCACTGCGACAAGTTGCTCCAGCTGGGATGCGAGCTGGGGCAAGGCTTTGGCATTTCGCCTCCCATGCCGGCACAGGAAGTGGTCGGCTGGGTTGATGGCTACCAGCGCAACCGCGACGCGGCGGCGGACCACAGCGCATCGTCGCTCCCGCTCAACGAGTCGCTCCACAAGACATAACGGAGAGAGAAGTGGTCGCCGTTCAGACCACGTAGTCGCAGGCCTCGGGCCGTACGGTCCAGTCGATCGGGTCTTGCTGGAGCACCATGTCGATGTCATAGCCCAGCATCAACCCCACCTCGCCCGGGAAGGACACCGCCATTTCCTTTTCCCCCATGTCGGCCTCGCGGGCGCGGACTCGCCACGATGCCAGGTGGATCACCCCCGCCAGCGGCTCGTAGGCGTTGTTGTCGAGCGGGGCGCTCTGGTGTTGCAGGGCGTCCACCACCACCTCAGGAAACTGCCAGCGCTGCGCCAGCCCGGCGCTCACGCTGCCATAGCAATAGCCCAGAACGCGCTGCTCGATCTTGGCCCGCCTCATATCGAACGGAGATACCAGCGTGTTGATCGGCAAGATGATGTCCGGTGCGGCGAGGTGCATCAGCAGCTCGCCCAGCGCATGCAGCAAACCCGCGGTGTAGGCGGCAATCTGATTGTGGTGACCGATGCCCGCCAGGGAACGGGCCAGCTTGGCCGTGTTGAGGCTGTAGCGCCAGAACTGCTGCATGTTGATGCCCGGCACCGAACGCGAAGTGGTGCCCAGCGGCGCGGAAGCAACCAGGGCCCGCAACTGCGCCACGCCCAGCAGCGCCAGCGCCTCGGGGATGCCGGCAATCTGGCGCTGCATCTGGAACGCCGGCGCATTGGCCACCTCCAGCAGCCGCGCGGCCAGTGCCGGATCGGTGCCAATGAGCTGATTGGCCCGACGCAGGCTGGGCTCGTCATGGCCCAGCTCGGTCATCAGCAGCGCCACGGCGCGCGGAAGACTGGGCAGAGCCGCGGGGTGTGCCAGCAGTGCGTTCAGCTCCATGGGGTACAGCGCCTCCGGTTGAGATGCTGGCGATTATGTACCCGGTTGTTACCGATTTTTGGCCTGCTGCAACTTGGCGAAGGCCGAGGCCATGGCGGACTGCTGTGCTGGTTCGGGCGCACGGCGCTGGGCCTGGGGCTGCTGGTAGCCGCGCCCTGCCCCTTCAAAGCGGTTATCGCGTGGTGCGCCCCGGTCGCCAGAAGGGCGCGGTGGCGCATCGCCCAGCTTCATCGACAGGCCGATGCGTTTGCGCTCCACATCCACTTCCATGACCTTGACCTTGACGATGTCGCCGGTCTTGACCACCTCGCGGGCGTCGTTCACAAACTTGTGCGCCAGCTGGCTCACATGCACCAGGCCGTCCTGGTGCACCCCAAGGTCGATGAAGGCGCCAAACTGGGCCACGTTGCTCACGGTGCCTTCGAGGATCATGCCTTCCTTGAGGTCCTTGATGTCTTCCACCCCATCGTTGAAGCGCGCCACCTTGAAGTCCGGGCGCGGGTCGCGGCCGGGTTTTTCCAGCTCGGCCAGGATGTCCTTGACCGTAATCACGCCGAACTTGTCGCTGGAAAACAGCTCGGGCTTCAGGGTCTTGAGCATGTCGGCACGGCCCATGAGCTCGGCCACGGGTTTGCCCGTCTTTTCCATGATCTGCTCGACCACGGGGTAAGTCTCGGGGTGTACGCCGGTCATGTCCAGCGGGTTCTCGCCACCACGGATGCGCAGGAAGCCCGCGCTCTGCTCGAAGGTCTTGGCGCCCAGCCCCGCCACGTCCATGAGCTGCTTGCGGCTCTTGAAGGCGCCGTTGGCCTCGCGCCAGCGCACCACCGCCTTGGCCACACTGCCCGACAAGCCCGACACGCGGGAGAGCAGTGGCACGCTGGCCGTGTTCAGGTCCACGCCCACGGAGTTCACGCAGTCCTCCACCACCGTGCCCAAAGTGCGCGCCAGCTCGCTCTGGTTCACGTCATGCTGGTACTGGCCCACGCCGATGCTCTTGGGATCGATCTTGACCAGCTCGGCCAGCGGGTCCTGCAGGCGGCGGGCAATGGAGGCGGCGCCGCGCAGGCTCACGTCCACGTCAGGCATCTCTTGCGAGGCGTATTCGCTGGCGCTGTACACCGAGGCACCGGCCTCGCTCACCACGACCTTCTCGATGGCTGCTCGCGCTTGACCCGTCTGCGTTACAGGCACTTTTGACATCAATTTGATCAGCTCGGCCGCCAGCTTGTCGGTCTCGCGACTGGCCGTGCCGTTGCCAATCGCGATCAGGTTCACGCCGTGCTTCTCACACAGCCTGGCCAGCGTGTGCAGCGCGCCATCCCAGTCGCGGCGCGGCTCGTGCGGGTACACGGTGGCGGTTTCCACGAGCTTGCCGGTGGCGTCCACCACGGCCACCTTCACGCCGGTGCGAATGCCGGGGTCCAGCCCCATCACCACGCGCGGGCCGGCGGGTGCGGCCAGCAGCAGGTCGCGCAGGTTGTCGGCAAACACCTTGATGGCGACCTTCTCGGCGTCGTCGCGCAGGCGGGCGAACAGGTCGCGCTCGGTGGAGAGGCTCAGCTTCACGCGCCAGGTCCAGGCCACGCACTTGCGCAGCAGGTCGTCGGCGGGACGGCCGGCATGGCTCCAGCCCAGATGCAGGGCGATCTTGCCTTCGGCGAAGCTGGGCTTGCCAGGTTCTGGTTCCACCGGCAAGACCAGCTTGGCTTCGAGGATTTCGAGGCCCCGGCCGCGGAACACGGCCAGCGCACGGTGCGATGGCACGCGGCCGATGGGCTCGTCGTAGTCGAAGTAGTCACGGAACTTGGAGACCTCGGGGTCGTTCTCGTTCTTGCCTTCGACCTTTTTGCTGCGCAGCAGGCCCTCGGCCCACAGCCATTCACGCAGGGATTGCACCAGCACGGCGTCCTCGGCCCAGCGCTCGCTCAGAATGTCGCGCACACCGTCGAGCACGGCGGGCACGGTGGAGAAATCGGCGCCCGGCTTGCCATCGTCCAGCACTTCGGGCGGCCTGGTAAATGCCGCGGCTTCCCTCACGGGGTCGAGCATGGGGTCGGCAAACAGCTTGTCGGCCAGCGGCTCGATGCCGCACTCGCGCGCAATCTGGCCCTTGGTGCGGCGCTTTTGCTTGAAGGGCAGGTAGATGTCTTCCAGCTCCTGCTTGGTCGGCGCGGCGGCTATGGAAGCACGCAGCGCGTCGGTCAGCTTGCCCTGCTCGTCGATGCTCTTGAGCACGGCGGCGCGGCGGTCTTCGAGCTCGCGCAGGTAGGACAGGCGCGCTTCCAGCTCACGCAGCTGGATATCGTCGAGCCCGTTGGTCACTTCCTTGCGGTAGCGTGCGATGAAGGGCACCGTGGCGCCGCCATCGAGCAGCTCCACAGCGGCCTTGACCTGTTGCTCGGTGATCCGGATTTCTTCGGCAATCTGCCGGACGATCTTTTGCATGGCGTTCTAATTCTGCGGGCACATCAACGGGAAAAGCGGGGGAGTGTGCCACATGCGACGAACCCGGCCGCGCCAGCGGAGCCGGAAGTCTTGCGCGCAACCAATCATCTTTTGATAGCAGCCAGCGCCTGCCAGCAAAGCGCTTGATTTATTTTTCATGGTGAACCGCACCAGACTTTGCAGCACCCAGGGATGCTCAGCGGGCCATGCCACCGCTATCCGAGCCGGGCTATGCGCCGTGCAACCCCTGGCGCAGCGGCTGGGGTGCGCCATCGACTGGCAGCACCACGCGAATGCAGGTGCCGCCCTCCTCGGGCCGGACCAGCTCCAGCGCCCCGCCCATCTGCAACGCCCGGTGGCGCATGCCCTCCAGGCCAAAGCCTGGCGGCGGGGTGCCAGAAGCCGCAGAATCCTCGGACAGGCCTCGCCCGTTGTCGCAGACCTCCAGGCACCATGCGCCCGGTTCCCCGACATAGTGCAGGCGCACCGCCACCTGCGTGGCCTGCGCGTGCTGCAGCACGTTGCTCAAGGCTTCCTGCACGATGGAGACCATGTGCTGGGCGCGCACACCACTGGGCGTTGCAATGCCGTCTGCGGCCTGGACATGCCACGCCATGCGGATGCCACGCCGGTCCAGCACCGGCTGGACGCGGTGGCGCAGGCGCGCCAGGCGATCGGCGAGCATGTCGGCACCGCTGTCCATAGAATCCACCACCAGGCGCAGGTCCAGCAGACACTGCTCCAGCGCCCGCAGCGCCTGCGAATGGGCTGGCACTTGGGGGTCCAGCAGCCCCATGGTGTTGACCAGTTGCGAGCCAACGTTGTCATGCAGCTCCCGGGCGATGCGCTGGCGCTCGGCCTGCACTTCGGCACTGGGGCGGGGATTGCGCCGTGGCCGCCACTGCAGGGCGCGCGGAAGCTGGACCAGGATCAGCAGCCCCAGCAGAGTCTGGCTCATGAGCTGGGTGGCCGCAAGCCACTGCACGGCGGGGGAGCTCAAGGCCCAGAAATACCCCACCAGCAAGAGACCCAAGACCCATTGCACCAGCCAGAGTGCTAGGCAGGCCAGGGCGAAACGGGGCGGGCTGGTACGAAACATGTCGGCACATTCGCGGCAGCCGCGGCGCCTAGAACAGCCCCCGCAGCGACGCAAACCGCACAGCCTGGGCGCGGGTACGCACCTGCAACTTGCGGTAGATGTTACGAATGTGCGTGTTCACCGTCATGGCGCTGATGCGCAGGTTGGTGGCAATTTCTGCGGTGGTGTAACCGCCGGCCACCATGCGCAGGACATCCTTCTCGCGGTCGGACAAGAGCTCGGCTTCGGCGGGTTCCTGGCGCTTGGGCGGATCAGCATGGGTCTTGTCAAACCGCTGCAACAGGCGTCGCGCCAAGGTGGGCGTGATGGACGCACCGCCATTGACCACCTGCAGCACTGCCTGCGCATAGTTGCCAAACCACGAGTTCTTGCCGAGGTACCCGGTGGCACCCAGCTCAAAGGCGCGCAGCACTTCGTCTTCGTTCTCCATGACGGAGATCACCACCGCCTCGGCCGAGGGGCGCACGGTCTTGAGGTAATCCAGCAGTTCGAAGCCCTCGCCGTCACCCAGGTGCAAATCCACCAGCAGCACATCGAACTCGTGCTGCTTGATGGCCTTGCGCCCCTCGCGCAGGCTGGACGCCTGCGCCACCACCAGGGTGCGGGGGTCCGCCATCAGCTCTTGTGCAATCACCAGGCGGATATGCGCATCGTCATCCACCAGCAATACCCGCACCGGGTGATCTGTCTGCCCCACCAGGAAATCAGGCCATACGGACGCCAGGTTGCCATGTCCGACCAAGGGCCCCTCACCGGCGCCACTGTCGTGCGACCCGAAGGAAAGCCCGGCCATGCGGTGCTCGGTGGAAACGATGGTCATACAACCTCCAAACGGGTGCGAAAGCCCCTGCACGGGGCATTCACTGCCACACGCGACATCCAGATGCCGACACTAAAAGAAACACCAGCAAACATCTACACCCAAAAATATCAATTTACATACATTGCATAAGTTACAAATAAAAACTACCTGAGTCGCATGTGCCCGCAGCCCTGTTATCACAGAGGCGTTATGCGTTGCGCCTCGTCTGCCCCAGTGCTTGCGAGAAGGCTGGTGCCCGTGGTGTCTGCCGCAGGCAGCAGGCCATTCCGGCGCAGATACGTTATCCACGCCCCCGTCCGGCGTTCTTTCTTCAATGCGTGGCGCGCAGACGCAGCGAACTGCACACACCCGCCACCACCGCAAAGGCCGCGGCAAGCAGCAAGGCCACCCATTCGCCTGTGCCATCGTGCGAGGGCCACACGGTAAAGATGGTGGCCAGCAGGACCGCCCCCATGGTCTGCCCGGTCAACCGGGCCGTGCCCAGCATGCCGCTGGCCGCGCCACTGCGGTGCAGCGGGGCTGAGGTGACAATGGTGTGGTTGTTGGGCGACTGGAACAGCGCAAAGCCCGCACCGCACAGTGCCATGCGCCAGACCATGTCGAAGGCAGACGGATCGGTCGGCAAGGCCGCCAGCAAGAGCAGGCCGCAGGCGAAAATCCCCATGCCGATGGCCCCCAGCAGGCCATCGGCGTAGCGGCCGATCAGGCGCCCCGCGATCGGCGCTGTCACCACGATGGCCACGGGCCAGGCCGTGATCAGCAACCCCGCCTGCAAGGGAGTGCGGCCCAATCCCTCCAGCAGCAAGAAGGGCAGCACCAGATAGGCCAAGGTCTGCGCACAAAGCGCGCCCACCGACGACCCCATAGACAACGCAAACACCGGAATGCGCAGCAGATCCACCGGAAACAGGGGCGCAGCCAGGCGCCATTGGCGGCGCAGGTACACCCAGCCCACCACCACACCGGCCGCCAGCAAGCCCCAGGCCTCGGGAGAGGCGCCGGCCCGCCCCGCGCTGTGGGCAGCACCCAGCCGCTCGCCCCCCACGAAGATCAGCGTGAACATCAGTACGTTGAGCACGACATCCAGGGCCGCAGGGCGGGATTGCACCACCGCGCTGGGTGGATTGAAGGGCAGCGCCCGCCATCCCAGCCACAGCGTCAAGGCCCCCAGGGGCAGGTTGAGCGCAAACAGCCAGGGCCACGGCGCCACCGACAGGATGCCCGCAGCCACCGACGGGCCCGCCACCGAGGCCAGCGCCACCACCATGGAATTGATCGCCAGGCCGCGCCCCAGTTGCGCACGCGGATAGGTCAACCGCACCAGGGCGGCATTCACGCTCATGATGCCGGCCGCACCCAGCCCCTGCACAGCCCGGGCCACAATCAGCGTGGCCAGCGAATCGGCCAGCATGGCCCCCACCGACGACAGCGCAAACAGCGCCATGCCGACGAAGTACACGCGCCGATACCCCAGTCGCTCGCCCAGCGACGCCAGTGGCAGCAGCATGACGAGCGTGGCGATCTGGTAGGCGTTGATCACCCAGATCGCATGGGCCGCGCTGGCGTTGAGCTCGCGCGCAATGCCAGGCAGGGCCAGGTTGACGATGCTGCCATCGAGCACTGCCATCGCAATACCCAGAATGATGACCAGCATGGCGCGGTTGCGCGCTGGCGGGGGCAGGCCGTCGGTTCGCTCGCTGCTGGTTTGGTTGGCTTGGTTGGCTGGATTCATCGGTTCAGACGCCACTGCGTGGCGCCACGGAGGGCTCGCAGGCTCAGTCGGTGCGCAATGCTGCGCGCAGCTGCGCTCCCAGCGCGGGCTTGTCGGCAAAGGGATCGGTGGGGTTGCGGGCCTGCAGTATGTCTTCCATGCGGGTCTGCACTGCGCCTATCGCCCTGGGATGGCTGTAGATATAGAACCGGTTGGCCGCCACGGCGTCAAACACTTTCTGCGCCACTTCGGCGGCCGTCACCTTGCCGGAACTGACGGCCTTGTTGGTCATGGCCTGGCCGATAAGCTGGCTCTGGGTGGGCTTGTCGCCCGCCAGCCCATCGGGGCGGTTGCGCTGGCTCTCGTTGATGCCCGTGGCCACGAAATACGGGCACAGCACGCTGGCGCCCACCTGGTCCGTCACCAGTGAAAGATCCTGGTACAGCGTTTCCGACAGACTGACCACGGCGTGCTTGCTCACGTTGTAGATGCCCATGTTGGGCGGCGCCAGCAGGCCCGCCATGCTGGCGGTGTTGACGATGTGGCCGCGCCACTGCGGATCCTTCCTGGCCGCCTCCAGCATCATGGGCGTGAACACGCGCACGCCGTGCACCACGCCCATGAGGTTCACGCCCAGCACCCATTCCCAGTCCTTGACCGAGTTTTCCCATACCAGACCGCCCGCACCCACGCCAGCGTTGTTGAACACCAGGTGCGGTGCGCCAAAGCGCTGCGCCACATCCGCGGCCAACTGCTCCATCTGGGGGGCGCTGGAGACATCCACCTTGCGGGCCAGCACCTGGGCGCCTGCTGCCTGCATCTCGGCAGCGGCGGCATCGAGTGCGTCCTGCTGCACATCCACCAGCACCAGGTTCATGCCCAGGCGGGCGCCAATGCGCGCGCATTCCAGGCCAAAGCCCGAGCCTGCGCCGGTGAGGACGGCGGTCTTGCCAGCAAAGTTGTCGATCATGTTGCGTGTCTCCTGAAGAATTTCTGTTGAGGAATGGTGCGAGGCCGTGGAACGGGGCGCTGCCCGTCGCGCGGGACGCCGAGCAAGGGCCGCCCCGCTGCGAAGGCGTCGTCCCCTTCCCGGCGAAGCCGAGAGAAGGGGGAAGCGGCGCAGCCGCTCAGGGGGATGCCCTTAACACATAGCCAATACGGGGAAAGTGCACATGCACCGTGCCGGCACGCGGATCGGTGCGGCGCAGGCTGTAGCGCGTGCGTGTGGCGGCGATGAGGGTGCCCGCGGTGGGCTCGGTGCCAAAGCTCTCGGCCGCCACCGTGACCTCGTCCCCCAGCGCAATGCCGTGCTCGTCCTGAAAGACGTCGTTCACCACCGGCAAGGGTTCGGCACCGGCCGCCACCGTGATGGCGTCGGCGGCGCTGAATTTCTCCATGCGGCCGTGCCCCAGGGCCGCCACCCGGTCCATCCACTCCAGCACGGCGGGCGTGGCCTGGAAGATGTCGGCCATCACCGGCACGCACTGGCGCGTGAACCACAGCGGGTGGTAGGCGGCAAAGTCGGCCACGCAGGGCTCGGCGCCAAAGGTGAAATCATGTTCTTCCACCATGTGCGCCAGGCGCCGCAGATAGGAACGGTAGGCCGCCGTGGCGTCCTGCGGGCGCAGGCGCGGCATGCCGGCACTCATCTGGCGGCGGTCGTCGCCAAAGGCCTGGGCCACCTCGGGCGCCACATGGGCAAAAAGCGCCTGGGCGCCGCGCGGTTGCAGGCTGTAGGCCATGGCGCTCTGGAACAGGGTGCTGTCGGCCCACTGTGCAAACACCCGCGCCACGCCCTTGAGATGGGGTGGAAACAGCACCGGCTCGGGGTGCTCATGTTCGAGCACCTCGCAGATCAGCGCCGAGTCGCAGTAGATGTCGGCGCCGATCTGCAGGAACGGCGTCTTGCGGTAGCCGCCCGTGAGGGCCACCACATCGGGCTTGGGCGCGATGCTGGGGATGATCACCGACTTCCAGGGCAACTGCTTGAAGCCCAGCACCAGACGGATCTTTTCCGAGAAAGGCGATGAGGGGTAATGGTGCAGGATCAGTGCGGTCATGGGCAATCTCCAGTGCAAGCATTGAAACAAATGGCCGTGCAGGCATCAGCGCCGGCACTGCTCAGGGCGGGCTCCACAGCATCTCGATGTGGGGAATGCCATCTTCGAGGTACACGTCAGAGACCGCCACAAACCCCAGGCTGCCATAAAAACGCTGCAGATGCGCCTGCGCGCTGATGCGCACCGCCCTGCCCGGCCAGACCTGTTGGCAGCGGTCCAGCCCCTGCACCATGAGCGCGCGCCCCATGCCGCCACCGCGCGCCGCGCGGGCCGTGACCACGCGCCCGATGGAGGGCTCGGGGTAGTTCACGCCCGGGTCCACCACGCGCAGGCAGGCCTGCAAGGCCCCGGCATCGTCATACCCCAGCAGGTGCCAGGATTGCTTGTCCGCACTGTCCGGGTCCTGGTAGGGCCCCTGCTCCAGGATGAACACCTTGCAGCGCAGGGCCAGCGCATCATGCAGGGCATGCACGCCCAGGTCGTCGAAGCGGGCCCAGGTCCAGCGCAGCACGGGCGGCAAGGCAGCCATGTTCAGACCAGCTTGACGAGCTGCTTGCCGAAGTTCCTGCCCTTGAGCAGGCCCAGAAAAGCCTCGGGGGCCGCGGCAATGCCTTGCGCAATGGTCTCGCGCGGGCGCAGCTTGCCGGTGCCCACCAGGGTGCCCAGCTCTTGCAGGGCCTCGGGCCACACCTCCATGTGCTCGCTCACGATGAAGCCTTCAACCTTCATGCGGTTGATCAGTATGAGCGCGGGGTTGGCCATGGGCAAGGGCTGGCCATCGTAACCGGCGATCATGCCGCACAGGGCGATGCGGCTGAAGGCGTTCATGCGCAGCATCACGGCGTCCATGATCCAGCCACCCACGTTTTCAAAGTAGCCGTCGATGCCGTTCGGGCAGGCATCCTTGAGGGCCTTGGACATGGCCTTCACGTCGCTGTGCTCTTTGTAGTCAATGCACACGTCAAAGCCCAGCTCTTCCACCGCATAACGACACTTCTCGGCGCCGCCCGCAATGCCCACGGCGCGGCAGCCGCGCGCCTTGGCCAGCGCGGCAAAGGCGCTGCCCACGGCACCCGTGGCGGCGCTCACCACCACGGTATCGCCTGCCTTGGGCTCGATGATCTTCACCAGGCCATACCAGGCCGTCACGCCCGGCATGCCCACGGCGCCCAGGTAGTGCGACAGCGGCACATGGGTGGTGTCCACCTTGCGCAGCGCGCCCACGGCATTGCCATCGACCACGCTGTATTCCTGCCAGCCGCCCATGCCCACCACCTTGTCACCCACGGCGAACTTGGAGTTCTTGCTCTCGGCCACCTCGCCCACGGTGCCACCGATCATCACCTCGCCCAGCGGCTGCGAGGCCGCGTAGCTCTTGCTGTCGTTCATGCGGCCGCGCATGTAGGGATCAAGGCTCAGGTAATGGTGGCGCACCAGCACTTCGCCCTCCTGGAGCGCGGGGGTGTCAGTGGCCACCAGCTTGAAATTGCTGGCCACGGCCTCGCCCTGGGGGCGGTTGTCGAGCACGATTTGTTGGTTGCGTGGCATGAATGACTCCTTTTTGCTACTTTTTTAATAGCTTCTTGCGCTTATAAATTTGCGCAAAAGCCCGATTTGATTCAAACCTGGTTCAGGGCATCCAGCGGCCGGATCCCCCATCAATCCGTCGAAATCACCCGCTGCCCATCGGCTTGGGCGGGCTGGCGCCGCACATACTTGAACGTGCCCGTGGCGTGGCTGCAGACACGGCCTTCGGCGTCGAACACCGTGCCTTCGACAAAAGCGATGCTGGCGGTACGGTGGATCAGACGCCCCTTGGCCACCAGCGGCCCGCGCGCGGGTTGCATGAAGCTGGTCTTCATCTCGATGGTGACCACGCCAAAGTCGGGCATGTCACTGCGCGCCGCGGTGGCCAGGGCCACATCCAGCAAGGCCATCGACGCGCCGCCGTGGGTCACGCCAAATGAGTTCAGGTGCTCGGGGAGCGCTTCGTAATGCAACTCGGACTCGCCCCCCGCCATGCGGTGCAGTCTGAAACCGAGATGGCTGACAAAGGGGATATCGGCACCAAAATTCAACACAGGCAACTCCAGGGTTTAAGAAAAGACACAAAGAATAGCCCTTGTGCCGCGGCGGCAACCTGTGCGGCCCGCATGGGCGCATGGCCCCTGGGGCCGTCCACCGCAGCACTGCACCGGTCCAGCCCGCAAGGCAGTCCGCGCCGAACGCGCCACCCCCGAAAAGGCAGCGCCCGCAGGCTCAGCCACCGGTGACCACGCTCACCCCGCCATCCACCGCCAGCCACTGGCCGGTGATGTGCTTGCCCGCATCCGAGGCATACAGGGCGCACAGGCCCTTGAGGTCTTCGTCGTCGCCCAGGCGGCCCAGCGGTGCATGGGCAGCCAGCGCCTCTTCGCCCATGGCCTTCAGGGTGCCCACCGTCATCCGGCTGGGGAAAAACCCCGGGCAGATCGCGTTGACGCGGATGTTGTACTTGCCCCATTCGGCGGCCAGCGCCCGCGTGAAATTGATGACCGCGCCCTTGGACGTGTTGTAGGCAATGGTGTTCATGCCGCTCGGGTTGCCACCCAGGCCCGCGATGGATGCCACATTGATGATGCTGCCGCTGCGCCGCGCAATCATGTTGTGCTTGGCAATGTGCTGGCTCAGGATGAAGTAGCCGCGCACGTTGAGGTTCATCACCTTGTCCCAGGCATCGACCGGGTGGTCTTCGGCGGGCGCACCCCAGGCAGCGCCGGCATTGTTGACCAGGATGTCCACATCGCCCATGCGCTGCAGGGTTTCGTCGGCCAGGCGGCGGATGTCGGCCTCTTGCGCGCAGTCTGCGGCGATCCAGCGCGCATCGATGCCGGCGGCCTGCAGTTCGGCCGTGGCCTCCTCCAGGTCCGACGCCTTGCGCGAACTCAGCATGATCCGGGCACCGGCTTCCCCCAGCGCGTGCGCCAGCTGCAGGCCCAGCCCGCGCGAGCCCCCGGTGACCAGGGCCGTCTTGCCGGTAAGGTCAAACAATTGTGGGATGGTGCGGGTCATGTCTTGTCTCCTGGTTTGAATGGGGTCGCTGCCAGCAACCAGCCTGGCACTGCGTTGCGATGCATTGTGCGTTGGCGCGGCGGCGGGGTCTGTCGCCTGGGCGATTGGAAGTCGCGAATGAGAGCTGCGTGGTACAGAAATCGGCCAGGAACACCAGTGCAAAAGCGCACAGCCCAGGTGTCAAGGCCCGCTCAACACTGGCGTGCGACGTCGGGTTCGCCAGAATTCCTTCGCCAGCCCCGTCCACAGAACCCACGCTTGCGCGGTTGCAATGCCATTCACAAAGTGAAGCCGACAGCCCATCACCCCGGCTCGGCGTAATCGCCTTGTTGATCCGTCGGAATTATTTACAGCCAAGACGTTACCGACGGCTGAAAAAAAGCAAGTCATTGATTAATAACGACTTTGTTTGTTGGCACAAAGCGTGCTTTGTAACAGTGGCTTGAGAAAACCATCCGGGAGAACCACCATGTCGATGACAAAAAAACTCGCTATCGCAGGCATTGTGGCGAGTGCCTGCCTTGCTGTGCACGCTGCGCCAGTGACGTATCTGGCCGCAGACAATAATGTGACCACGCTCGCGCAAATGGTGAACTCGACCGCAGCCGCGGCATCGTTCCTTTCGGTGGCTGGCGCACTGAACACCGTGGATTTCGAATCCCCCCTGCCTGCCAACCTGACCATCACCGGCGGCACGACCAACACCGGAACCCCCGGCTGTGGCGCCGTGTGCGGATTCAATACCACTGCAGGTGGCGCACTCTTCCGGACCGTAAGTGGCGGCTCGGTCACTTTTTCCTTCGTCAACGCAGTGGATGCTTTCGGCTTTTTCGTAAACGGCCTGCAGACAGATCTGGTTCCGCAGCAAACTATCAATTACGTGGATGGTTCCTCGGTCACACAGACCATCAACATGCCCTCAGCGATCAACGGTGGCGGCGCTTTCATTGGCTTCATTGACTACGGTCAGCTGATCTCCAGCGTGACTTTCAATGCGACAAACGACATTCTTGGGTTTGACGACCTGCGCTTCGGCCGCTCGGCCAACAACCCTGACGATCCCAACAATGTGCCCGAGCCCGGCTCGCTTGCGCTGCTCGGAGTTGCTCTCGCAGGGCTTGCATCGATTCGCCGCCGCCAACAGCGCTGATCGTTTGCCCGCCCGCCCGGCGCGCGAGACATCGTCGGGCGTGCGCACCCGTGGCAGGCCGTCAACAATTCTCGGCAGTTATCAGCGCAAAAATAGCATGCAGCGCCCATCCAGCAAGCGCTGACAGCTATATTTTTATAGCATCCAAGTCGAGCGCGGCCAGCGCAGGGCCCACTGCAAGGTGATGTATGGTGTGATCCCGGATTCAGTGACCCGAGGCGCCCATGAAATCTGTCGATGATCGCTCGCGAGGCCTCCCGATCGCGCTGGCGCTGGTTGTATTGCTCGTTGCGTATGGCTCGCTGTTCCCCTTCCAGTGGAACTTCAATGCGCCGCAGGCGTTCATCTGGAGCGGCCGCATCGGTCTGGTGGACCTGGTCGAAAACATCGCGTTGTTTGTGCCGCTGGGTGGGCTGCTGGGCTGGGCTGGGCTGGAGCGTCCGCGCAAGTGGGTGTTTTTTGCCGCCTGGCTGGCGGCGGCGATAGTGTTGGCCAGCGCGCTGCAATGGCTGCAAAAATTCCTGCCCCGCACCCCAGCACTTTCAGATGTCATCTTCAACATGGCGGGCTATGCGCTGGGCTGGGGCGCAGGGTTTGCCGCACGGTGGCGTGTGGGTCACTTGCTGAACCGGCACCAGGGTTGGGCCGATGCCGACCGGTTCACGCTGGTGCTGATCGTGCTGTGGTGGGTGGCAGAGCTGTATCCGCTGATTCCCACGCTGGACGTTTCCTCGGTGGCACAGAACGTCAAGTCGCTGTGGCAGCAAGACCTGTGGCAACCGCGGCGCATGCTGCTGCATGTGGGTATGGCGGTGATTGGCTTGTCTGCCATTGCGCACCTGGCCCGCACCGCCCATCTGGCGCACCGCGCACACACGTTGGCCCTGCTGGCCACACTGGCGGTGCTGGCAGGCAAATTCGTGGTCGTGGGTCAGTCGCCGGGCATGGCGGTGGTGCTGGGCATTGGGGGCGGCTGGTTGCTGTGGCGGTGGCTGGATACGTGGGCGCCTGGGGCACGCTGGGCAGCCACAACATGGGCGGCCCTGGCCACCTACCTGCTCGACGCCCTCTGGCCCTGGGCGTGGCGCACGCCGCCGGCCGACATGGAATGGATGCCGTTTGCTTCCACGCTCTCGACCTGGGTGCAGTCTGCCATCACGGCGCGCGCGTTGGAGTGCCTGTGCTTTGGCGCCATGCTCTGGAGCACGGTGCGCAACGGGGCCTTGCTGGCAGGCATGACCCTCTGCACGGCGGTGCTCGCTTTGGTTTGCGAATGGACGCAGCGCTATCTGCCCACCCGCACGGCCGAAATCACGTCGGTGCTGCTGGCCGTGGGCATGGGTTGGCTGCTGTCCGCTTGCACCCCGGCGCGCGGTACGCACAGGGCTGCGGTGTGAGCGTTGCCCTAAAACGCCTCTTCGCCGAGCGCGGCGCAGGTGGTATCGCGGCGGTTCACCACGTTGAGCCAGGCACCCATCTTCGGCAGTTCGTAATGGTAGAAATAGCGTGCAGCGCCCAACCTTCCTGCGCTAGCAGCTACTGAAAGCGCAGCATCCGCGCGCAGCGTGGCCAGTGCCACATCCAGCCAGGTCCAGGCCAGCACCATGTGGCCAAAGGCCTGCATGTAGGGCACGGCGTTGGCCAGGGCCTCGGCCGGATTGCCGGTGTCCCAGGCGGCCTGCGTGGCGGCGGTCACCTGCTGCAGCGCATCGCCCAGCTGCGCCGCATAAGGCGCCAGCACGGGCACGGCGGCGGCCTGCGCCATGGTGGCCTGCATGCGCGCGGCCAGCAGCTGCAGGCCCCGGCCGTTTTCCATCAGCACCTTGCGGCCCAGCAGGTCGGCGGCCTGGATGCCGTGCGTGCCCTCGTGGATCATGTTCAGGCGGTTGTCGCGCCAGTACTGCTCCACGGGGAAGTCGCGCGTGTAGCCGTAGCCACCGTGGATCTGGATAGCCAGCGAGTTGGCCTCCAGGCAGAACTCGCTGGGCCAGCTCTTGGCAATGGGGGTCAGCACTTCCAGCAGCAGGCGCGCCTCGTCGGCGGCCTCGGGTGCGCCGGTGTGCTGCTCGTCCACCAGGCGGGCACAGAAGAGGTTGAGCGCCAGCGCGCCCTCGCCATAGCTCTTTTGCGCCAGCAGCATGCGGCGCACGTCGGCGTGCTCGATGATGCGCACCTGGGGCTGGGCGGCGTCCTTGCCGCCAGCACCCATCAGACGGCCCTGCGGGCGGTTCTTGGCGTAATCCAGGCTGGCGTAGTAGCCCGCCAGACCCAGCATGGTGGCGGCCATGCCGATGCCGATGCGCGCCTCGTTCATCATGTGGAACATGCACGCCAGGCCCTTGCCGGGCTGGCCCACGAGGTAGCCCACCGCTCCCGCCCTGCCCTGCACCGGGTACTTGCCTTCGCCAAAGTTGAGCAGCGTGTTGATGGTGCCGCGCCAGCCCAGCTTGTGGTTCAGGCCCGCCAGTGCCACGTCGTTGCGCACGCCAGTCAGCTGGCCCTCGGTATCCACCAGCTTCTTGGGCACGATGAACAGCGAAATGCCACGCGTGCCCGGCACCAGCTTGCCATCCGGCCCCGGAATCTTGGCCAGCACGAGGTGGACGATGTTCTCCGACAGCTCATGCTCGCCCGACGAAATCCACATCTTGTGGCCCGTGAGGCGGTAGCGCGGGCCGAGCGGGTCGACCTCGAATCCATCACCATCCGGCACGGCACGTGTCGCCACATCGCTCAAGGACGAGCCCGCCTGCGGCTCCGACAGGCACATGGTGCCCGAGAAGCGCCCCGAGAATTCATTGAGCGCAAACACCTGCTTCTGCAGCGGCGTACCGTGCACCATCAGCAGGTTGGCATTGCCCACACTCAGCAGACTGGAGCTGATGCTGATCGAGGCCACGGCAAAGAAGGCATTGGCCGCCGCATCCACCGTGTAAGGCAGCTGCATGCCGCCAATGTCGTAATCCTGCGCCGCGCTGAGCATGCCCGAGGCGGCATAGGCGTCGTAGGCATCCTTGGTGGCCTGCGGCAGCGTGACGCGCTCGCCGTCGAAATGCGGCTCCTGCGTGTCCACCGTGCGGTTGAACGGCGCGTACTTCTCGCGCGCGATGCGCTCGCAGGTGTCGAGCACGGCATCAAACGTTTCGCGCGAATGGTCGGCAAACCGCTCGCGCGTGTTGAGCGACTCGGCCTGAAGCCAGTCGTAGAGCAGAAAATCGAGGGTGGAGCGCAGGGAGGTCGTCATGCGGGAAATTATGGGAGCCGCATCGGGCTATCGCGTGTCCGGTGGGTGACGCGGACCGGCGGCACCTCGGGTGGAATGACCGGTTGAATCGGCCATCCATGGCAACCGTTCACTGCTTTGGTAAAGCGGACGTTCCGAATCCAATCGAAGCCGCACGTGGTTGCTTCAAGCGAGGCGCCTCATATGTCCTGCGGCACACCGTACGCGCAGGCGTCACCAGCGATTCGGCTGGGTCGCTGCCTGGTCACTCGTGTTGCCCCAGGACTTTTCTAGGCGACGCGGTCCTTCAATCGCGCCATCGTCAGTTGCTCCAACCCTTGTTGATAGCGCACAGTGCCGCCGCCCAACGCGGATGTGGCATCACGCGCGGTTTCAAGGACCTGGCGGCATGCGGCCAGCATTGCGTCCGACGGTTCCAGTCGCGCTCGCGGGCCGGACACCGTCAGCGCGCCTTGCAACTCACCGTTGACCCCAAACACTGGTGCCGCAGCAGAAGCAGTTTCGGGGTCGCGCTCGCCGTACGAAACGGCCCACAACTGCTCGCGAATCTCCTCGTAGCCCCGAGGCGGCGATGCGGAGAACGCGAGCAGGACCTTGCCCGATGCACCTTGGGCAACGGCGTATTCCTGCCCGATCTGCACGGACGCACGAACCGACCTTGCCGGCTCGGCGCGAAACAGCGCAATGCGCTTGTCGTCTTGCCTTACGTAGAAGGAAGCCGTTTCGCCAGTGGCCGCGCTCAACTGCTTGAGCAAGGGCTCAATGACATGCCCCACCTGGAAAGAGCGTTGGTAAATCGAAGCGAGCCGCAGTGGCTGCGGGCCAATGGAGTATTGGCCGTCCGGCAGTTTGCGAATGAAGCCGCCGTGCTCCAAGGCACCGAGTAGACGCAGCACAGTGCTTTTGTAAAGCCCGGTCCTCCTCGACAGCTCGGTCAACGTGAGCCGGCCCTCGTCGGGTCCAAAAGCGGCGAGCAGAGAAAACGCTTTATCCAGGACAGCAATGCCACTTGATTCGGCGGTGTTAGCGGGCGGTGGAGCGGTAGTCGAGTCAATCATGGAGGCATAGGACGGACGAAATGGCGCGCTGTCTTCAGGCAGCCAAGTCGAAGTGTGACACGCCGCCGCGGACGCACCAGCACATGCCCAAAAGAAGGGTTAACCCGCATTCAAAAGGTCGTTTTTTGTTTGTATAGTTCTATCTAACAGTCCTTGGTTCTATCTAATAGAACATCAACACACACTCCAGAGACACAAGCATGTCCACCAGCAACTATCTGCCCGTTCGTGACGACTGGCTCGCGCTGCGCCAGGAGGCCGTCCTGGAGCCTGAGTTGCCCATCGTCGACGCGCACCACCATTTCTACGACCGGCCGGGTTGGACCTATCTCGATAGTGAGTACCTGGCCGATGCACGCTCCGGCCACAACGTGGTCGCGTCCGTCTACATGCAGGCGCTAACGCGGTACAAGCAGGAGGGGCCTGCGGCGCTCAAGCCCGTTGGAGAAACAGAGTGTGTCAATGCCATGGCACAGAAACAGGCCGAGGGCATCCCGCAAATCGCCAAGGGCATCGTGGGCCACGCCGATCTCCGGCTGGGCGCGGAAGTACGGGAAGTGCTGGAGGCGCACGTGCAAGCCGGCGCGGGTCGCTTCAAGGGCGTGAGGCACCTCACGACTTGGGACGCGGATTCGTCGCTGGTCAATCCCCTGTCCGCAGTCCCTCGCGGCCTTCTTCTGGACAAGGCCTACGGCCGCGGGGTTGCCCAGTTGGCTTCGCTGCAGCTCTCCTACGACGCATGGCTGTTCTTCCATCAGTTGCCAGAACTCTTCGAATTGGCCAAATCGGCGCCGGACACCCCCATTGTCATCAATCACTGCGGCGGCATCGTCCGAGTCGGTGCCTACGAATCACGTCGCCAGCCAGTCTTCGAGACCTGGCTGCATTCCATGCGGCAGCTCGCCCAGTTACCCAACGTCTACGTGAAGCTGGGTGGACTGGGGATGCGCATCAACGGATTCGACTTTGAGAAGGGCGAGCTTCCTCCGAGTTCTGAGCAGTTGGCCGAGGCGTGGAAGCCGTGGATGGAGCCGTGCATCGAGGCCTTTGGGGCAGAGCGCTGCATGTTTGAAAGCAATTTCCCAGTCGACAAGGGTTCGTACAGCTACGTCACGTGCTGGAACGCCTTCAAGCGACTGACTTCCCGCGCCACTGCCCACGAGCGCGCAGCACTTTTCCAAGGGACGGCGACTCGGGTCTATCGCCTCGCCCAGCCCTAAGCCGATCCACCTGCCCCCCAGTTCCTCAGGAGACTACCTTGAACATTTCCAAGTTCGCCACCGCCCGCGTGGCCATATCTGTCGCTCTTGTCGTCTGCAGCGTTGCAGCCGCTGCGCAAAGCGCCTACCCCAGCCAGCCCATCAAGGTTGTCGTACCGTTCCCGCCAGCCGGTGGCACCGATGTGCTCACGCGCCTGGTGGCCAACGAGGTGACATTGAAGGACAGCAAGTGGACCTTCATCGTCGACAACAAGCCGGGCGCGGGTGGGAACATCGGCATGGACGCCGTCGCCAAAAGCAAGAAGGACGGCTACACCGTCGGAACGGGGCAGACCGCCAACCTGGCCATCAATCCGACGCTGTACACAAAGATGCCTTTCGATGCTTCGAAGGACTTTGCGCCGGTCGTGCTACTGGCCTCGCAGCCACTTGTCTTGGTCGTCCGAGCGGACTCTCCCATCAAGAACCTGGAAGACCTGAAAACACAGGGGCAGAGCAAACAGCTGACGATGGCTTCCGCCGGCACCGGCACCGTGGGCCATGTGGGCGGCGAAATGTTCGCCCGCCGTGCGGGCCTCAAGGTCATGCACGTCCCGTACAAGGGCGCCGGTCCCGCCACCACCGACCTGTTGGGCGGTCAAACGGACATCTACTTCGCCACCCCGCCCAGCATCGTTTCCATGGTCAAGGCTGGCAAGTTGCGCGCCGTCGCCGTCACTTCGCTCAAACGCATTGAAGTGCTTCCCGATGTTCCCACCATCACCGAGTCCGGCTATCAGGGTTTCGTCGTGGAGGACTGGAAGGCGCTCGTTGCTCCGGCCGGCACGCCGCCTGAAGCCATCACCAAGGTGAATGAGGCCGTGAACGCGGCCCTGAAGCGGCCGGAGGTCATGGCCCGCCTGCGCGACGAAGGCAGCGTTGCACGCGGTGGCTCGCCGGCGGAGCTCGGCGCCTTCATGAAGAGCGAACAGACGCGCTGGGGTACCGCTGTCCGTGAATCGGGCGCGAAGCTCGATTGAGTGCCCCTCTCTCAACAACTTCCGGAGACTTTCATGCCATTCAACACCTTGCGCCGAGCCATCGTCCTTGCAGGCGCCGCATCCCTCTTCAGTGCTGGCGCATTCGCTCAGAAGCCCGTCACCATCATTGTTCCCTATGCGCCTGGCGGTAGCGCCGACTTGGTGACGCGTGTCATCGCGCAGTTCGCCGCACCCGGCGTCGGCGCACCGTTGATTGTCGACAACCGCACCGGTGGCGGCGGCGTCGTCGGCTGGGGCGCAGCCGCCCGGTCTGCCCCCGACGGCAATACCTTGCTCACCGTCGAGCTCTCCTACACCATCGCCGCTGGCCTGATTACGACACTTCCATTCGACCCCAAGAAAGCCTTCACACAGGTCGCCACGGCGGTCAAGGTCCCGCATGTTCTGGTCATCAATCCGGCCGTGCCTGCGAAGACAGTGCAGGAGTTCATCGCCCTGGCCAAGGCACAGCCGGGCAAGCTGAACTATGGCTCTGGCGGCAACGGCACCAACACGCATCTGGCGGGCGAACTTTTCAAAAGCACCACGGGTGTCGACCTCGTGCACGTCCCCTACAAAGGCGCCGGCGCCGTCCTGACCGACCTCATGGGCAACCAGGTTCAGGCCCTCATCACCTCCGTACCCACCGCGCTTCCGCACATCAAGAGCGGCAAGCTCCGCGCCCTCATGGTGACCGGGGCAGAGCGCAACGCCATGCTGCCCGACGTGCCGTCTGCCAAGGAGGCAGGCATTCCCAGGATGGACATGGACTACTGGATTGGCATCGGCGCCCCGGCCGGCACGCCGCAAGTCGTCGTGGACAAGCTGAACAAGGAGTTCAACGCATCCCTTGCCCAACCGGAGGCCAGGAAGAAGATTGCCGAGATGGGCCTGACGGTGGTGGCGAATACACCCGCCCAGGCAACGCAACTGGTCAACAGCGAGATTCAGCGCTGGAGCGCCGTCATCCAGCAGGCCGGCATCAAGGCCGACTGAGGAGAGCGTCATGTCCAATGCGCTTCGCGGCGTCCGCGTTCTTGACCTCACCAACGTGCTGGCGGGGCCCTTCGCCTGCCACCAGCTGGCCCACATGGGCGCCGACGTCATCAAGGTGGAGACCCGCAACGGCGGTGACCTGGCGCGCCAGCTCGGCGCCGACCCCGAGCTGAACAAGCGCTACATGGGCGTCTCGTTTCTGGCGCAGAACCCGGGCAAGCGCTCCATCACCATCGACTTCAAGCACCCGACCGGAAAGGACGTATTCAGGAAACTGGTGCGCACGGCAGACGTCGTGGTCGAGAATTTCCGCCCTGGCGTCATGCAGCGCCTGGGACTTGGCTACGACGAACTCCTGAAGGAGAACCCCAAACTCATCTACTGCGCCATCTCGGGATTTGGCCAGGATGGGCCGCTTCGCGACCTGCCGGCGTACGACCAAATCATCCAGGGCATGTCAGGCGTCATGAGCATCACCGGTGCGCCGGAGAACGCGCCTTACCGCGTCGGCTATCCGGTCGCCGACACGATTGGGGGCATCACCGCGGCATTCGCGGTCGCGGCAGCCTTGGCGGACCGGGAGCGCAGCGGCGGAACCTTCATCGATGTCTCGATGCTCGAAGCCGTCATGGCGACCATGGGATGGGCGGTCTCGAATCACCTGATTGCAGGTCGCGAGCCCAAGCCCATGGGCAACGAGAACGTGACCGCCAGCCCGTCCGGAACTTTCCGTACCGGTGACGGACTTCTTAACATCGCCGCCAACAAGCAAGAGCAGTTCGAGGCCGTGTGCCAGGTCGTGGGACGCCCCGAACTCATCACCGACGCGCGCTTCAGCGAACGACAGGCTCGCCTGCAGCACCGGTTCGAACTCAAGGCAGCGTTAGAGGAAGCCATGGCCATGAAGTCGACGGACGAGTGGTGGACACTTTTCAATCAGGCTGGCGTGCCTGCAGGCCCTGTCTACTCGGTTCCCCAGGCACTTGAACACCCCCAGGTGGCTGAACGCGGCATGGTGGGTCGTTTTGACAATGTGCCCGGTGTCGGTCGCGACATTCGCCTGGTACGCACAGGATTCAAGGTGAATGGCCAAGCACCTCGGGTCGACTCAGCGCCACCCACGCTGGGGCAGCACTCTGATGAAATTCTGGCGGAACTGGGCTATTCGCCTCTGGAAATTGAGGCACTGAAAGAGGAGAAGGCAGTATGACGGACACGACACCCGATGCACGCAAGGCCACCGAGGACTGGTGGCGCACAAGCATCATCGACATGTCGCCTGGCGTCATCCGCTACCGCGGGTACCCCATCGAAGACTTGATTCGCGAGCGAGTCAGCCTGGCGCAGATGATCTGGCTGATGACGCGTGGTGAACTTCCCACCCGCGTCCAGGGCGAACTGCTGGAGTCCGCTCTGATGTCCGCGGTCGACCATGGTCCGCAAGCTCCGAGCATTGCCATTGCACGAATGGCAGCTACGTGTGGCGTTGGCCTCAACAGCGCCATGGCCTCGGCAGTCAATGTCCTGGGCGATGTTCACGGGGGTGCCGGCGAACAAGCCGTGGAACTGTATGAAGACATCGCTGCGCGGATGGACACGGGCGCAACCGAGGACGACGCAGTTGCGGCGGGGCTTCGGGCGTTTGTGGAAGTCCATGGCAAGGTCATCTCGGGTTTTGGGCATCGCTTTCACCCTGTAGACCCTAGAAGCGCTCCTCTACTCGAGCTCGTCGATGAAGCAGCCAAGAAGGGTGAGGTGAGCGGCAGGTTTGCGCGCATCGGACGAGCCGTTGAAGCGACGCTGAGCGCGAGCAAAGGCAAGCCAATCCCCATGAACATCGATGGGGCCACCGCGGTGATCTACGCTGAGCTTGGCTTTCCGGCGCCATTGGCGCGGGGACTCTTCTGTCTATCGAGGTCGGTCGGCGTGCTTGCTCACGCGTGGGAACAAACACAGCAAGGCGGCCGCATCAAGGGGCCGATACCCCGCCAGTTCATTCCGACATACCAGGGGCAGCCAAAGAGGAAGGTGCCGGTTCAACGTTAACAGGAGCTGGCCAAGTCGTGTCCCACGCCGCAGAGGTTCACTCAGGAGACGATTTCGCACAGGCGGCCAATGTCTGCTGGGAGCCGACTGCCGTCCGCCCCCCAAGCTGCGCGGCAACGCAACCAAGGCATCTCAAGCCCTCCAGGCCCCCCGCACCCATTCATCAATCACCAGCAGCAAATAAATAGCAAACGCCCCACGCAAACCTTGCGGCATGCGCGGGGCGTTGAGTCTCCAAGTCGCCGTCAGCGCTTACAGCACTTCAAACACGCCCGCCGCACCCATGCCGCCACCAATGCACATGGTCACGCACACACGCTTGGCACCGCGGCGCTTGCCTTCGATGAGGGCGTGGCCCGTGAGGCGCTGGCCGCTCATGCCGAAGGGGTGGCCCACAGCGATGGCGCCGCCATTGACGTTGAGCTTGTCGGCAGGGATGCCCAGCTTGTCGCGGCAGTAGAGCACCTGCACGGCGAAGGCTTCGTTCAGCTCCCACAGGTCGATGTCGTTCATCGACAGGCCCAGGCGCTTGAGCACCTTGGGGATGGCGAACACGGGGCCGATGCCCATTTCGTCGGGTTCGCAACCGGCCACGGCGAAGCCGAGGAAGCGGCCCAGGGGCTTCAGGCCCTTCTTCGCGGCCAGGTCTTCGTGCATGACGACCACGGCACCGGCGCCGTCGGACAGCTGGCTGGCATTGCCGGCCGACACCAGGCCACCCGGCAGGGCTGAGCGCAGGTCCTTGATGCCGTCGTAGGTGGTGCCGGCGCGGATGCCTTCGTCCACGCTCACCGTCACCTGCCTGGTGGTGAGGCCCAGACCCAAGTCGGCCACGCCCATGGTCACGGTGATGGGTGCGATTTCGTCGGTGAACAGGCCGGCCTCCAGCGCTGCGGCAGCCTTCTGCTGGCTGGCGGCGCCGTATTCGTCCATGGCCTGGCGGCTGATGTTGTAGCGCTTGGCGACCTGCTCGGCCGTTTGCAGCATGGGCCAGTAGACCTCGGGCTTGTTCTTCATGAGCCAGGTTTCCTGCAGCATGTGCTGGTTCATTTCCTGCGCGGTGCAGGAAATGGTTTCCAGGCCACCGGCCACGTAGATGTCGCCTTCGTTGGCAATGATGCGCTGGGCGGCGGTGGCGATGGTCTGCAGGCCGGACGAGCAGAAGCGGTTGATGGTCATGCCCGATACGGTGACGGGGCAGCCGGCGCGCAGGGCGGCCTGGCGGGCGATGTTGGCACCGCTGGCACCTTCGGGCGTGCCGCAGCCCATGATGACGTCGTCCACTTCAGCGGCTTCAATGCCGGCCCTGGAAATAGCGTGCTCGATCACGTGGCCACCCAGCGTGGCGCCGTGGGTCATGTTGAAGGCGCCCTTCCAGCTCTTCGTCAAGGGGGTGCGTGCGGTCGATACGATTACTGCGGAAGTCATGTTGGTTCCTTGTTCGGTGGTGTGGCTGGACGCTTAGCGGAAGGCCTTGCCTTCGGCGGCCAGCTTGGCCAGCAGCGGCGCGGGCTTCCAGAACGCGGCATCGTCCAGCGGGTTCTTGGCGAAGCGGTTCATGGCCTGCACCACGTTGAACAGGCCGACTTCGTTGGCGTAGTTCAATGGACCGCCCCGGTGCACCGGGAAGCCGTAGCCGAAGATATAGACCACGTCGATGTCGCTGGCCTTGTTGGCGATGCCCTCTTCCAGGATGTAGGCGGCTTCGTTCACCAGACTGAACACCAGGCGCTGGACGATTTCTTCGTCAGAAATCTTGCGCGGCGTGATGCCGAGCGACGCGCGGTGGTCCTCGATCATCTTCACCACCTCGGCGTTCGGGATGGCGTCGCGCTTGCCGGGCACGTAGTCGTACCAGCCGGCGCCGGTCTTCTGCCCGAAGCGACCTTTCTCGCACAGCAAGTCGGCGGTCTTGCTGTACTTCATGTCGGGCTTTTCGGTGTAGCGGCGCTTGCGGATGGCCCAGCCGATGTCGTTGCCGGCCAGGTCGCCCATGCGGAACGGGCCCATGGCCATGCCGAATTTTTCCATCGCCTTGTCCACCTGCTCGGGCGTGCAGCCTTCGTCGAGCAGGAAGCCACCCTGGCGGCCGTACTGCTCGATCATGCGGTTGCCGATGAAGCCATCGCACACGCCCGAGACCACGGCGGTCTTCTTGATCTTCTTGGCCATGGCCATCACGGTGGTCAGCACGTCCTTGGCGGTGGCGTCGCCGCGCACCACTTCGAGCAGCTTCATCACGTTGGCCGGGCTGAAGAAGTGCAGGCCCACCACGTCCTGCGGACGCTGGGTGAAGTGGGCGATCTTGTTGACGTCCAGCGTGGAGGTGTTGCTGGCCAGAATGGCGCCGGGCTTCATCACGGCGTCGAGCTGCTTGAACACGGCCTCCTTCACGCCCAGTTCCTCGAACACGGCCTCGATCACGAGGTCAGCGTCCTTCAGGTCGGCGTAGTCGAGCGTGGTGCTCAGCAGGGCCATCCGCTGCTCGTACTTGTCTTGCTTGAGCTTGCCCTTCTTGACCTGGGCTTCGTAGTTCTTTCGGATGGTGGCGATGCCACGGTCCAGCGCCTCCTGCTTCATCTCCAGCATCTTCACGGGGATGCCGGCGTTGAGGAAGTTCATGGCGATGCCGCCGCCCATGGTGCCGGCGCCGATCACGGCCACGGCCTGGATGTCGCGCTGGGGGGTGTCGGCGGGCACGTCGGGAATCTTGCTCGCGGCGCGCTCGGCCAGGAACAGGTGGCGCAGCGAGCGCGATTCGGGCGTCCACATCAGGTTGATGAACAGCTCGCGCTCGAACAGCAGGCCATCGGCAAACTTCTTCTTGGTAGCGGCTTCGACGGCGTCCACGCACTTGGCGGGCGCCGGGAAGTTCTTGCTCATGCCCTTGACCATGTTGCGCGCGAACTGGAAGTACGCGTCGCCCTGCGGGTGCTTGCAGGGCAGGTTGCGCACCAGGGGCATGGGGCGCACGTCGGCCACGCTCTGCGCGAAAGCCAGGGCCTCGGCGGCCAATGCCTCAGACGATGCTGCCATCTTGTCAAACAGCTTCTGGCCGGGCATGGAGCCGAGCAGCTCGCTCTTCACGGGCTCCCCGCTCACGATCATATTCAGGGCCGCTTCCACACCCACCACGCGCGGCAGGCGCTGCGTGCCGCCGGCGCCGGGCAGGATGCCCAGCTTCACTTCGGGCAGGGCCACGCTGCAGCCGGGGGCCGCAATGCGGTAGTGGCAGCCCAGGGCCAGCTCCAGCCCGCCGCCCATGCAGACCGAGTGGACCGCGGCCACCACGGGCTTGGGCGAATTCTCCACCGCCGCAATCACGGAGTGCAGGTTGGGCTCTTGCAGGGATTTGTCAGTGCCGAATTCCTTGATATCGGCGCCGCCGGAAAACGCGCCGCCCGCGCCGGTGATGACGATGGAGGTCACCGCGGCATCGTCATTGGCACGGGTCAGGCCGTCCACAATGCCCTGGCGGGTCGACAGGCCGAGCCCGTTGACGGGAGGATTGGCCAGCGTGATCACGGCAACGGAGCCGTGGACTTTGTATTCAGCGGTCATGCTGTTGTTCCTTGGAAATGAGAAAAGAACGATCGTGCGATTTTTATTGTAGAGAGTTCTGCCCGCGTTGACTGTGCCGATTTGTCTCGCCCGGGACAAAAGACAACCAGCCACTCACATGGGAGCAAACGCGGCCCATGGCACAAGGCAGTGAGCACCTCGCTGGCGCCAGCAGGCCTGCCGCCCCGCTGCATCGCCGGCCCGCGTGGTCAGACCTCCAGCCACTCTTTGCGGACATAGCTGTCGGCCCGCAAGGTTTCGGGGGTTCCCTGGAAAACGATGCTGCCATGGCCCATGACCAGCGTCCGGTCGGAGATGGTCATGGCGATGGTGAGCTTTTGCTCGATCAGCAGCACCGAGATGCCGCGCGACTTGATGGTCTGCAGGTATTGCCCCACCAGTTCAACGATCTTGGGAGCCAGGCCCTCGGTGGGTTCGTCGATGATGATGAGGTCGGGGTCGCCCATCAGGGTACGGCACAGGGTGAGCATCTGCTGCTCGCCGCCCGACATCACGCCCGCCTCGATGTTGCGGCGCTCCTTGAGGCGGGGAAACATGTCGTACATGTCGTCAAACGACCACCGGCTGCCCTTGCCCTTGCCTTTTTGCCCCAGCAGCAGGTTCTGGTGCACCGTGAGGTTGGGGAAGACATCGCGGCTCTCGGGCACATAACCAATGCCCAGATGGGCAATCTCGTAGGCCTTCTTGCCCTTGAGGGCCTGCCCCTTCCATTGCACCGAGCCGTCCCAGTCCACCAGGCCCATCACGGCCTTGGCCGTGGTGGAGCGGCCCGATCCATTGCGCCCCAGCAAGGCCACGATTTCACCGGGCTGGACATCGAAGGAAACACCATGGAGCACATGGCTTTTGCCGTAGTAGGCATGGAGGTTGTCGATTTTCAGCATGTCAGTGTCCCCCCGCCTGCGCATCGGCCACGGCAGAGCCCAGGTAGGCTTCTTGCACGCGCGCATTGGCGCGAACCTTGTCGGGGGTGTCAAAGGCGATGACCTCGCCATACACCACCACGGCAATCTTGTCGGCCAGGCCGAACACCACGCCCATGTCGTGCTCCACCGTGAGCAAGGTGCGGCCTTCGGTCACCTCCTTGATGAGGTGGATGAAGCGCGTGGTTTCGCTGCGGCTCATGCCGGCCGTGGGCTCGTCGAGCAGGATCACATTGGCGCCGCCGGCA
The DNA here is from genome assembly GCF_058793725.1 of Acidovorax sp. GW835-FHT14B10. NCBI lineage: Bacteria > Pseudomonadati > Pseudomonadota > Betaproteobacteria > Burkholderiales > Comamonadaceae > Acidovorax > Acidovorax sp. GW835-FHT14B10. The sequence goes on along the minus strand of NZ_JBXAGC010000029.1, from coordinate 15,129 downwards.
ATGGTGACGCCGATCTCCAGCGCGCGCTGCTCGGCGTAGGTCAGGTTCACGGCCAGGGTGTCACGCTTCTTGTCGAGCTTGATCATCTCCATGAGCTGCCTGGCGCGCTCGTTGGCATCGTCCAGCTTCGAGAGAAATCGCAGGAAGGTGTACTTGTAGCCCATGCTCCAGAGCACGCCGCAGCGCAGGTTTTCAAACACACTCAGCTTGGGAAAGATGTTGGTGATCTGAAAGCTGCGCGACAACCCCATGCGGTTGATTTCGTAGGGTGCCTTGCCATCGATGCGCTGGCCATTGAGCAGCACCTCGCCGCTGGTGGGGCCAAAGCGTCCGCTGATCAGGTTGAACAGCGTGGACTTGCCCGCGCCATTGGGGCCGATGATGGCCACCCGCTCGCCGGGCTTCACGGCCAGGTTCACGCCACGGATGATTTCTGTCTTGCCAAAGCTCTTGCGCAGATCACGCAGTTCGAGCGCACAAGGTGTGTTTGTCGCCATGTTCACAGCGCCTCCCCCCGCTTGATTTCGTGTTCGATCTCTTCCTGGATAGTGCCCCATTGGCGCACAAACTGGCGCCGGCACAGCTCAAACAAGCCGAGCCCCGTCAGCAGCACAAACCCTGCGCCAAACCAGCTGCCCACCGAGTTGGCGTGCAAGGTGGCCCCCAGAAAATCAAGCTCTGGTCCCAAGGCGGCATTGAGCTGCAGGTGATAGGTCATCTCCACCATGGCTGCGGCCCCCAGCACGGCCACCAGTGCGGTGCCGCCCAGCGCCAGGTACGAGGGCCACAGGCCGCGGAGCTTGCCAAACTTGGCCAGCCGCAGATTCATCATGACCAGGCTGGCAATGCCGCCGGGCGCATACATCACCATGAACAGGAAGACGAGCCCCAGGTACAGCAGCCAGGCCTTGGACAACTCCGACAGCAGCACCGACGCCAGCACCAGCAATACCGCACCGATGATGGGCCCGAAGAAGAAGGTGGCCCCCCCCAGGAAGGTGAACAGCAGATACCCGCCCGAGCGCAGCACATTCACGCTGTCGGCCCCCGTGACGATCTCGAAATTGATCGCCGCGAGCCCCCCCCCGATGCCGGCAAAGAAGCCCGCAATGATGAAGGCGAAGTAGCGCACGCGCTGGGTGTTGTAGCCGATGAATTCGACGCGTTCGGGGTTGTCGCGCACGGCATTGAGGATGCGTCCCAGCGGCGTGCCCGTGAAGGCGAACATGGCGGCGGTGCAGACAAAGCAATACGCAGCGATGAGGTAATACACCTGGATGGAGGGGCCGAACGTGATGCCGAAGAACGACTGGCCATACACACGGTCGGTGGTGATACCGCCCTCGCCGCCAAAAAATTCGGGGAACATCAGCGCCATCGAGGCCACCAGCTCTCCAATACCCAGCGTGATCATGGCGAACGTGGTGCCCGATTTCTTGGTTGTCACGAACCCGAGCAGGATGGCGAAGAACATGCCGGCCAGGCCGCCCACCAGGGGAATCAGCACCAGCGGCACCGGCAGCGCGTCCTTGCCCGCCAGGTTCATCGCATGGATGGCGATGAACGAACCCAGGCCGGTGTACACCGCATGCCCGAAGCTCAGCATGCCGCCCTGCCCCAGCAGCATGTTGTAGGACAGGCAGATGATGATGAGGTAGCCGATCTGCGAGAGCATGGTCAGCGCCAGGCTGCTGCGAAACAGCATGGGCGCGACGATGAGCAGGAGCGCAAACAGGCTCCAGATGACCAGGCGGCCCACGTTCCATGGCTTGAACCGGTGGTATTGCGTGGCCGGAGAAACAGTTGTAGTGGTGGACTTCATAGCCTCAGTCTTCCCGGGTACCCAGCAGGCCCTTGGGGCGGAAGATCAAAATCAGAACCAGAAAAAGATACGGCAGGATGGGAGCCACCTGCGAGACCGTGAGCTTGAGCAAGGGCCAGCCAAAGGTCGCTTCCGACACTGCCACGCCCATGCCTTGCAGCGCCGAGGCCAGCGAGTAATCGATGGCCACGGCAAAGGTCTGCACCAGGCCAATCAGCAGCGAGGCCAGGAATGCCCCGGCCAGCGAACCCATGCCGCCCACCACCACCACCACAAAGATGATGGAGCCGACCGAGGCCGCCATGGCAGGCTCGGTGACATAGGTATTGCCGCCAATCACCCCGGCCAGCCCTGCCAGGGCCGCACCACCGCCAAACACCAGCATGAACACGCGGGGCACGTTGTGGCCCAGGGCCTCCACCATCTCGGGGTGCTTGAGGGCGGCCTGGATCACCAGACCAATGCGGGTACGGGTGAGCAGCAGCCACACCGACACCAGCATCAGCAGTGCCACCAGCATCACGAAGGAACGCGACCTGGGAAACTGCGTGCCATACAGCGTGAACAAGGGCCCCTGCAACTGCGTGGGCAGCCCATAGGGGACCGTGGAACGCCCCCACACCAGCTGCACCAGCTCCAGGATCAGATACGACAAGCCGAACGTCACCAGCAACTCTGGCACATGGCCAAACTTGTGCACACGGCGCAGGCTGTAGCGTTCAAACAGGGCACCCATGGCCCCCACCAGCAGGGGCGCCAGCACCAGCGCGGGCCAGAAGCCCACCACGCTCGAGATCGTGTAGGCGATGTAGGCCCCCAGCATGTAAAAGCTGGTGTGCGCGAAATTGAGCACCCCCATCATGCTGAAGATGAGGGTGAGGCCGGAGCTGAGCATGAACAGCAGCAGGCCATAGCTCACACCATTGAGCGTGGAGATCACGAAAAACTCAGGATTCATTGGAATTTTTCATTGCTGGGTAAAAAAAAGGCCCGAGTAGGTCGGGCCTCGAAGCGATGGAGCCGAATTTACGGACGCTTCATCTGGCACGAGGTGGGCGTGCTGGCCACATAGGGCTCGTAGTACTTCACCGGAACGAATGTGTAGCCGGTGCCCTCGGAGTCGAGCGGGTACTTGCCCCCGGCCTTCTCCCACTTGGAGATGAACAGGCCTTGCTGCAGCTGGTGGTCGGTCTTGCGCATTTCGACCTCGCCATTGAAGCTCTTGAACTTCATGCCTTCGAGCACGGCAGCCACCTTGACGGGATCGGTCGACTTGGCCTTGGCAAAACCTTCGGACAGCATGGAGAAGGCGTGGTACACGGCGCCGGTGTACATGTCGTCGTTGAACTTCTTCTTGTAGTCCAACACGATCTGGTTCAGCGGGCCCGGCAAATTCATGTGAGCGTATGCGGCCATGTACACACGGCCCGCTGCTGCGGCACCCATGGCAGTGGGGCTGCCGGTCACGGAGCCGTAGTAGGTGTAGAAGTTGACATTGTTCAGGCCGGCGTCGTTGGCGGCCTTGATGAGCAGCGCCAGGTCGGAACCCCAGTTGCCCGTGATTACGCTGTCGGCGCCCGAGGCCTTGATCTTGGCGATGTAGGGCGAGAAATCACGCACCTGGGCCAGCGGATGCAGGTCGTCACCGACAAACTGCACGTCGGGGCGCTTGCGCTTCATCATTTCCTTGGCGAACTTGGAAACCTGGTGTCCGTGCGAGTAGTTCTGGTTGATCAGGTAGACCTTCTTCACCTCGGGAAGGTCCTTCATGTAGGTGGTCAGCGCTTCCATCTTCATGGAAGTGTCGGCGTCCAGGCGGAAGTGCCAGTAGCTGCACTTGCTGTTGGTGAGGTCGGGGTCCACAGCGGCGTAGTTGAGGAACAGGACTTCCTTGCCGGGGTTGCGGGCGTTGTGTTTTTCGAGCGCGTCGATGATGGCCAGCGCGGGGCCGGAACCATTGCCCTGCACCACGTAGCGTGCGCCCTGGTCCATGGCCGAGCGCAGGGCGCTGGTGGTTTCTTGCGGGCTCAGCTTGTTGTCGATGCCGATGATTTCAAACTTGACGCCGGCTGCATTCTTCTTGTTGAACTCTTCCGCCAGAAATTGAAAGCTCTTGAGCTGGTTCGTTCCTACTGCGGCCATGAGGCCCGAGAGCGGATCCAGCCAGGCGATCTTGACCGTTTCACCCTTTTGGGCGAACGCTCCGCCAGCGCTTACCAGAATGACGGATGCAGCTACTGCTTTGATAGCAAATTTCATGGTCTTGTCTCCTGTTGAATCAACCGAATGCAGCGTACCGCGTTGCACCAAACCACCCCTCAGGGATTGCCCCTAGCAGCTATCGCGCAGGCGACTGGCCCACCGAAAAAGCCAACGACATGCCGCCGGCGGCCGGCATGTCAGCGGGCGCAGCGCTTCCCCGAGCGCCACGCCCACTGCGCTTCACAAGCCGGGCAAACGATAGTCCTTGAGCTGTTCGCGCAGCTTGGCCTTGAGCATCTTGCCCGTGGCACCGATCGGAATGGCGTCCACAAACACCACGTCATCGGGCACCTGCCACTTGGCGGTCTTGCCCTCGTAGAAGGCCAGCAGTTCCTCGCGACTCGCTTCGGCACCGGGCTTCAGGGCCACGGCGATGATCGGGCGCTCATCCCACTTGGGGTGCGGCATACCGATGCACGCCGCCATGGCGATGGCCGGGTGCGCCATGGCGATGTTCTCGATGTCGATGGAGCTGATCCACTCGCCGCCGGACTTGATCACATCCTTGCTGCGGTCGGTGATCTGCATGAAGCCGTCGGCGTCGATGGTGGCCACATCGCCTGTGGGGAACCAACCGCGCCCCTGTGCGTCGGGCACCAGCGGGCTGCCGCCTTCGCTGCGGTAATAGTCGGCCACGATCCACGGCCCCTTCACCAGCAGATCGCCGTAGCTCTTGCCGTCCCAGGGCAGTTCATTGCCCGCGCTGTCGACGATCTTCATATCCACGCCGTAGATGGCGCGCCCCTGCTTTTGCAGGATCTTCATCTGCCCGTCGCGCGGCAAGGCGAGGTGCTTGTTCTTGAGCGTGCACAGCGTGCCCAGAGGGCTCATCTCGGTCATGCCCCAGGCGTGCAGCACCGACACCCCGAATTCGTCCTGGAAGGCATGGATCATGGCGGGCGGGCAGGCCGATCCACCTATCACCGTGCGGTTGAGCGTGCTGAACTTCAGGCCGCCGGCCTTGACGTGGTTCAGCAGCATCTGCCAGACCGTGGGCACGCCGGCGGCAAAGGTCACCCCTTCCGCCTCGATCAGCTCATACACCGATTTGCCATCGAGCGCAGGCCCCGGAAACACCAGCTTGCAGCCAGTGAGCGGTGCCGAGTAGGGAATGCCCCAGGCATTGACGTGGAACATCGGCACCACGGGCAATACAGAGTCGCGCGCCGAGAGGCCCATCACATCGGGCAGTGCCGCCGCATAGGCATGCAATGTGGTGGAGCGATGGCTGTAGAGCGCGGCCTTGGGGTTGCCGGTGGTGCCGCTCGTGTAGCACATGCTCGAAGCCGAGTTCTCGTCGAACACCGGCCAGGCGTAGTCGCTGGATGCGCCGCCGATCCACGCCTCGTAGCTCACGAGACCGGGGATACCCGAATCGGCGGGCAGCTTGTCGGCATCGCACAGCGCCACCCACTTCTTCACCGAAGGGCAGCGCGCATGCACGGCCTGCACCAGCGGCAGGAAGGAGGTGTCAAAGCACAGCACCTGGTCTTGCGCATGGTTGACGATCCAGGCGATCTGGTCGGGGTGCAGGCGCGGGTTGATGGTGTGCAGCACACGGCCCGAGCCGCTGACCCCAAAGTACATCTCCATGTGGCGATAGCCATTCCATGCCAGCGAAGCCACGCGGTCGCTGAACTGCAGGCCCATGCCATCCAGCACGTTTGCCAGCTGCTTGGAGCGCAATGCGAGGTCGCGGTAGGTGTAGCGATGGATGTCACCCTCGACCCGGCGTGAAACGATTTCCGCATCGCCGTGGTGCCGTTCGGCAAACTCGATCAGCGACGAAATCAGCAGTGGTTGGTTCTGCATCAGGCCCAGCATGTGCGCTCCTTGAAAGTCATGTTGTTTGGAATCCTTATCCTACCGTGGCAAAGTCGCGCAAAGGCTTACGCCGCGTGCCCTGCAAGCCGACGCCGCTGCTGCTCGGCCACCGTTGCAGACGCACGTGGATGCAAGGCGCCAAGCCGCTCTCGGCCCGTGCGACAGTCTGCAGCGTTTCACGTCCGGCGCCAACACATGTCGCACGGCTGACAGGTGGCGCGGGTTTTCCCGCCCCTGCGGCCGGCAGGTTCCCATCCATCTGTTCACGCCCCTTTTTCAGCGGCGGCGCCGTCCGTGGCAGCCCCTTTCCCCGCCGACCCCGCAGAAGTCCACCACGATCAGTCAGCCCCGTGGCAGATCCAGCCACCAGCACCGCGCGGCACAATGCACGCAATGTTTTCCGCTCCCTCTGCCCAGCGATTCATCGCCACCCAGCCGTGGTTCCACAGCCTGTCGCCGGGACGGCAGGAAGAAGTGCGCGATGCCGTGCAGACACTGCAGGGCGGCAAGGGTGAAACCATGCTGGCGGCGGGCACCACGGTTCAGGGCTGGTATGCCGTGCTCAGCGGCCTGGTGATGCTGCACAGCCCCGAAGCGCGCGGGCGGCACTCTGCATTTCTGGGCGTGCCTGATGGCGAGTGGTTCGGAGAGGGTTCGGCCATGAAGCCAGAATCCCGCCGCTACCACGTTGTCGCGCTGCGCGAGACACGGCTGCTGTGCCTGCCGCTGCCGCTGTTCTCGGCACTGCGCGACACCAACCTTGCTTTCAACCAATACCTGGCCAACCACCTCAACATGCGGCTCGGCCAGGCCATGGCGATCATCGAAGCCGGCCGCATGCGCTCGCCCGAGCATCGCGTGGCGCTGTACCTGAGCCCCTTGTTCTGGCGCAGCACGCGGCGCATCCTGCTCACACAGGAAGAACTGGGGCATCTGGCAGGGCTGTCGCGCCAAACGGTCAACCGCGTGCTGCGCACATTGGAGGCCCTGCGCATCGTCACGCTGGACCTGGGGCGCGTGGCCGTGGTGGACGACGACGCATTGCGCGCCTACCTGGCCGCCACCATCGACAACTGAACAGCCGCGCGCAGCGGGCCAACGCACGCAAGGCCCTGCGGGCGCCGGGGCATCCCGACTACGAGACAATGCCCCCATGAACCCCCATGCCGACCGCCCCCCCGCCCCGCCGTTGGACCTGACGGACGACCGCGGCGGTTTTGCGAGCCTGGGGCCGGCATTCTTTACCCACTTGAATCCCACGCCCTTGCCCCAGCCGTACTGGGTGGGCACCAGCAGCGGCGTGGCGGATCTACTGGGCCTGGACGCCACCTGGATGGCGTCCGACGAAGCCCTGCGGGTGTTCACGGGCAATGCCTGCCCTCCCGCTAGCCGCCCGCTGGCCAGTGTCTACAGCGGCCACCAATTTGGCGTCTGGGCAGGACAACTGGGCGACGGGCGCGCGATCCTGCTGGGTGAAACCCCCGAAGGGCTGGAAGTGCAGCTCAAGGGCAGCGGCCGCACTCCGTACTCGCGCATGGGCGATGGACGCGCCGTGCTGCGCTCAAGCATCCGCGAATTTCTGTGCAGCGAAGCCATGCATGCGCTGGGCATCCCCACGTCGCGCGCCCTGTGCGTGACGGGCTCACCGGCCCCCGTACGCCGTGAAGAGACGGAAACCGCCGCCGTCGTGACCCGCGTGGCCCCCAGCTTCGTCCGTTTTGGCCACTTCGAGCACTTCGCCGCGCGCGACATGCAAAAGGAATTGCGCGCACTGGCCGACTATGTGATCGACCGCTATTACCCGGCCTGCCGCACCACACCGCAGCCGGGGGCCAACGCCTATGCAGCCTTGCTGCAGGCCGTGAGCGAACGCACAGCAACGATGGTGGCACACTGGCAGGCCGTGGGTTTTTGCCACGGCGTGATGAACACCGACAACATGAGCATCCTGGGCCTGACGATCGACTACGGCCCCTTCCAGTTCCTGGATGCGTTTGTGCCCGGCCATGTCTGCAACCACAGCGATACCCAGGGCCGATATGCCTACAACCGCCAGCCCAATGTGGCTTACTGGAACCTGTTTTGCCTGGCCCAGGCGCTGCTGCCGCTGATTGGCGACCAAGAACTGGCCCAGGCGGCCCTGGCATCGTACAAAACCGTTTTCTCCACCGACTTCATGGCCCGCATGCGCGCCAAGCTGGGCCTTGTACAGGAGCGTGCCGGCGATGCCGATCTGATCGACAGCATCTTGCTGCTGCTGGCCCAAAACGGCGTGGACTACACCATCTTCTGGCGCCGCCTGTCGCAGGCCGTGGCGCACAACAACTTCGAACCCGTGCGTGACCTGTTTGCAGACCGTGCGGGCTGGGACCGGTGGGCGCTATCTTATTCAGAGCTTCTAGCGCCTATGAATAAAGAGCTATCTGCCGATTTGATGCTAAAAACCAATCCCAAGTTCGTGCTGCGCAACCACCTGGGTGAGCAGGCCATCCGCGCGGCGAAACTTGGCGATTTTTCCGAGCTGCGCACCTTGCAGCGCCTGCTGGAGCGTCCGTTCGACGAACACCCCGGCCACGATGCCTGGGCCGACTTCCCGCCCGACTGGGCTTCCTCCATCGAGATCAGCTGTTCATCATGAACTTTCCTGTCCAGAAAACCGACGCCGAATGGCAAGCCATCCTGCACGAAAAAGGCGCCGAACCTACAGCCCTGCAGGTCACGCGCCATGCGGCCACCGAACGCCCCTTCACCGGCAAATACGAGGCCCACTGGGCCGATGGCAGCTACCACTGCATCTGCTGCGGGGCCAAGTTGTTTGATGCCGCCACCAAGTTCGATGCCGGCTGCGGCTGGCCAAGCTTCTCGCAGGCAGTGCCGGGCGCCATTGCCGAAATCATGGATCATAGCCACGGCATGGTCCGCACCGAAACCGTGTGTGCACAATGCGGGGCGCATCTGGGCCATGTCTTCGAAGATGGTCCCGCCCCCACCGGCCTGCGCTACTGCATGAATTCGGCCTCGCTCGATTTCGAGCCCGACGCCCCCTGAAACGCGCCAGACCATCACCCCTACCCTCAGGCGACATGAAACTACTGATCGATTTCTTTCCCATCTTCCTGTTCTTTGCGGCGTTCAAGATCTGGGGTATCTACATCGCCACGGCGGTGGCGATTGCCGCCACGGTGGTGCAGATCGGCTACCTGCATTACAAGCACGGCAAGGTCGAACCCATGCAATGGCTCAGCCTGGGGGTGATCGTGCTGTTCGGCGGTGCCACCCTGCTCTCGCACAGCGACACCTTCATCAAATGGAAGCCCACGGTGCTGTACTGGCTGATGGGTGGCGCGCTGCTGGGCGGCCAGCTGTTCTTCCGCAAGAATTTGCTCAGGTCCCTGATGGGTGCCCAGATGGATCTGCCAGAGTCCGCCTGGCGCACAATGAACTGGAGCTGGACGGGCTTCTTTGCCGTCATGGGCGTGCTCAACCTTTGGGTGGCCTATCACTTTGATACCGACACCTGGGTCACCTTCAAGCTGTTTGGCGGCATGGGCCTGATGTTCGTGTTTGTGCTGGCGCAGGCGCTGTATCTGAGCCGCTACATGAAGGACACCGACGACACCAAAGGGCCACAGGCATGACGGCAAACCAACTCCCCCCCCTGGCCCAGGCCATGCAGCAGCGCTTGGTTGAAAAACTCACTCCCACCCATGTGCAAGTGGTGGACGAAAGTGGCGCCCACGCGGGCCATGCAGGCGCCAATGGCACGGGCTTCGGAACCCATTTCAGGGTGCGCATTGCGTCACCCCTGCTTACAGGAAAAGGCCGCGTGGCGCAGCATCGCCTTGTGTATGATGCGCTGCAAGAATTTATTGACCAGGGCGTTCACGCCATCGCCATTGAAGTTCTCTGAACCGGCACCCATCTACGCAGCTGCCGGCCTTCAGCCTGCAATCACCCTCTCATTTTTTGGATTCCGCATGAAGAAACAGATCCTGTCCGGCCTCGTGGCCGCTGCCGTGCTGGGTACGATGGCCCTGCCCGTTTCCGCCCAGAACATTGCCATCGTGAACGGCAAGGCCGTGCCCAAAGAGCGCGCCGAAGTTCTGCGCCAGCAGGTGGAGCGGTCCGGTCGCCCTGTGACCCCTGAAATGGAAGGCCAGATCAAGGAAGAAGTGATCGCCCGCGAAATCTTCCTGCAGGAAGCGCAAAAACGTGGCCTGGAAACATCAGCCGACTACAAGGCACAGATGGAACTGGCCCGCCAGACCATCCTGATCCGCGAACTGTTCGCCGATTTCCAGAAAAACAACCCCGTCACTGACGCTGAAGTCCAGGCCGAGTACGACAAGTTCACGGCAGCCAACAGCGGCAAGGAATACAAGGCCAGCCACATCCTGGTGGACAAGGAAGCCGATGCCAAGGCCATCATTGCCTCCATCAAGAAAGGCGCCAAGTTTGAAGACATCGCCAAGAAGCAATCCAAGGATCCAGGCTCTGGCGCCAAGGGCGGCGATCTGGACTGGGCCAACCCCGCCAGCTATGTGAGCGAATTCACCGAAGCCCTGATCAAGCTCAGCAAGGGCAAGATGACCGAGACCCCCGTCAAGAGCCAGTTTGGCTGGCACGTGATCCGCCTGGACGATATGCGCCAGGCCCAGTTGCCCAAGCTGGACGAGGTCAAACCCCAGGTGGCGCAGCAACTGCAGCAGCAAAAACTGGCAAAGTTCCAGGAAGAACTGCGCGCCAAGGCCAAGGTGGAATAAAAAGGGAAGTCGCCGCGTTCACCCGGAACGCCCACTCACCCACAGGAAACGCGGCCCAGGCCGCGTTTTTTTATGGTGATGGTGTCGTTCTCATCGCGAATGGGCTGGCGGTTGGCAAAGCACCACACCCTCATTACCCAGCGCCGTCAGGCCACCGACCGTGATCGGACCATGGAGCAAGCTCGGGCTCCACCGCGCGGGCAAGACATGGGTATCGCCATGCAGCCAACAGCACAACATGCAAAGCAGCGTCCACACAATCAGTCTGCCGGTGCAAAACCGGCAGAAAGTAAAAAAGGACTTGCAGCTTGTGCTGCAAGTCCTTTGAACATTGGTCGGAGCGGCGGGATTCGAACTCGCGACCCTCTGCTCCCAAAGCAGATGCGCTACCAGGCTGCGCTACGCTCCGACAGCTCGTATTCTAACTCGAAAATCTGGCCTATTTTGGGTTTGACGCATTTCATTTTTACGTCTCTCCTGCGACAGGAGTCGCCATGGAGAAAATCAACGGCTGGAGGGCCCTGGACCACGACCCGCCAGATGGCGGAAAGTGATGCGTCCCTTGGTCAAATCGTAGGGCGACAATTCCAGCGACACCTTGTCGCCCGCCAAAATGCGGATATGGTGCTTGCGCATCTTTCCACCGGTGTAGGCAATCAGCTGGTGACCATTTTCCAAGGTCACGCGAAAACGCGAATCCGGCAAAACTTCCGTCACGGAGCCTTGCATTTCAATGAGTTCTTCTTTGGCCATGGTTATCTCTTAAAAACAAATATTCTGTGGTTGGCACTCCAGCACATCGTGCATCCACGACCGCCGTTACCGTGCCTTCAGGGGGCTCGGGGCACGGTGCTTTGCGGGCGGGGGAGTCGCTGCACCCGGGGCGCAGATCAGAAAAGAGGCCGGGGAGACGGCTTCAATGGACAGGCGAGGCGCTGTGCATGAGCCTGCTGATTGTAGCGCGATGTCCCCGGTCTGCCTATGCTGGCGCGCCAAACTACCCAGCAGGGGTGGAATCCATCACTTGCGGAATCTGCAAGGCGCCAGCCAGCGTACGCACCAGATCTGTCTGGGTGATGATGCCCACCAACTGCTGACGGGTGTCCACTACCGGAATGTGATGATGCCCACCCTGCGAAAAAAGAGGCACGAGATCCATGGCGTGCTGCTGCTCTTCAATCACTTGTACAGGGTGCGACATGATCTCGCCCACCGATGCCGGCTGGCCGCTGCGGCCCATCACCAGTGTCCGCAGTCGCTGCCCCAGACCTTCGTGCATATCCAGGTTGGCAAGCCGCATGAAGTCCGCCACGGTGACAATACCCACCACCAGGCGATGTGCATCCACCACGGGAAGCGCCTTGACCTGCTGGCTGCGCATCAGTGCCCAGGCGTCCTTGAGCGACACTCCCGCCTCCACGGCCAACGGCGGCTTGGACATGACGTCCGAACAGCGCAGATCCCCCAGCGTGCGCTGAAAGGCCGCCCGACCGGCCAGATGCAACAACCCTTCAAGGTCCTCGCGGCTCACATCGAGAAGCTGGTTGTAGTGAGACAACGCGGCATCCACATCCGATGCGACAAAGGGTCCCGATTGTGGCGGGCCCACTGGTTCGCGCCAGCGTTGCGAATGGGGATATTGGCGCCCCGTCAGGGTGTTGTAGGCCACCCCTAAAACCACCAGCGCCAAGGCGTTGAAGCAAATAGGAAAAGCCGCCAGTTGTAATCCGTTGCCCTGGGCTATCACAACATACAGTGCCATGGCACCGCCTGGCGGATGCAGGCAACGCAGGGGCACCATGAGCGCCATGGCCAGCCCCACCGCCAGCGCTCCGGCCACGGCAGGGTCGGGCACCAGCGCCGCGCAAACGCCCCCCACCAGTGCCGACAAAGTGCTGCCACCCAGCACCGGCCAGGGTTGGGCCAATGGGCTGGACGGCATGCCAAAGACCAGAATGGCGCTCGCACCCAGCGAGCCCACCATCCAAGGGCCAGCGTGGTCCATCGCCCACCAGCGACTCAGCAGGGCTGCAATCAAGACACCGAGAGAGACACCCACAATCACCCGAAGTCTTTCACGGCCATCAATGCCCACCGGTGCGGGCGAGAAACGACGAAGCCAGCGCATCCACCGCGCGCCAGGCGATGTCAGAAATGTGGCAGGAGGGGTGGGAGGAAGGCCCGAATGTGGAGAGGACATGAAGCAATCGCAAACGCCAGGGCACCGTCGCACCTCAGCTTATCGTGTTCGTGGTCCAGATTTATTCACGAAAAAATCGCACTGGGCCAGCACCTGACCTAATATTTTGCCGAAGTCCGCCGAAATGCGATGGAAGCCCGACCAATACCCGGCAGCCAAACTTCCGCCAGCATTTCTTGCACCCACCGTCACGCGCGCCGAGCCGCCTCGGCAAAACGGGTTTTGGCTTCCAGGGCTGTCGCACGGTGATTTCGCTGCGCACCGGACACGCGGAACCCACCCTTGTCACGGCAAAGACTGCGGAGATGCATGGCACCAACCCCAAGGGATGCGGCCGATAGAATCAGCCGCTTTCGTCCTTGAGAGGCTTGCCCGTGTCCGATCATCTGGCAGTTCTGCCGCAGTACCTCATGCCCAAGCGGGCACTCACCATGCTAGCCGGCAGATTTGCGTCGGCACGGCTGGGGGGTTTGACCACCGCGGTGATACGCCGCTTTGTGGCCCGCTACAACGTGAACATGGCAGAGGCGGCCAATCCCGATATCGCCAGCTATCCATCATTCAACGACTTTTTCACGCGCGCGCTGAAACCGGGCTTGCGCCCGCTGGCATCGGCCGATCTGATTTGCCCAGTGGACGGAACCATCAGCCAGTTTGGCCGCATGGAAAACGACCTGATCTTTCAGGCCAAGGGCCACCACTACTCCACCACCGCGCTGGTGGGTGGTGATGCCGCACTGGCAGCGCGCTTTGACCACGGCCATTTCGCCACCTTGTACTTGAGTCCACGCGACTACCACCGCATCCACATGCCCTGCGCGGGCCAACTCACGCGAATGGTGCATGTGCCGGGTGACCTTTTTTCCGTGAACCCCACCACGGCGCGTGGCGTTCCGGGCCTTTTTGCACGCAATGAGCGCGTGGTGTGCGTCTTCGAATCAGACCACGGGCCTTTTGTGCTGGTACTGGTGGGGGCCACCATCGTGGGCAGCATGGCCACCGTATGGCATGGTCAGGTGAACCCGCCCCGCACGGGCCAGCTGCGGCAATGGAACTATGCTGCAGGCCAGGTACGCCTGCAGCAAGGCGAAGAAATGGGACGTTTCCTGCTGGGTTCTACCGTGGTCATGCTGTTCCCAAAGGGACCGCTCCAGTTCAACCCTGACTGGGGGATCACGCGGCCAATCCAAGTGGGCGAAGCCATGGCCGCATACAGGTAACCATCCCACGGCCAAACCAGGGGCGGATCAGCCTCAGATAGGCGCACAGGGACCCACTGGGCGGGATCTGTTCGTTTCCATGACCGGCGTTGCCCCACCAGGTAGGCAACGACGCAATCCAACCGCGTGAATGGTGCGCGCGTAATCCATTCACACCCATTCCAGGACGCCGTGATCACCCGCCCGATCTGGACGCCACTTGCCGAAGTCCCATTTTGGGACTAAACTTCGACCCATGCGAGTGATTGCCGTGTCTACCCTTCGGGCCTTCTGGGGGCGCTATCCCGACGCCGAGCAGCCGCTGAAGGCTTGGTACGAGGAAGCCACGAGTGCGAGCTGGACCCAGCCCGCTGACATCAAGGCGCAGTACCGCAGCGCCAGCGTACTGAAGAACCGTCGTGTGGTCTTCAACATCAAAGGCAATGACTATCGGCTGATCGTGGCCGTTGCGTACAAGTTGCAGATCGTCTACGTGAAGTTTGTCGGCACCCATAAGGAGTACGACGCAGTGGACGCAGAAACCGTTGAAATGGCCTGACCGGCCACGGAGGAAACATGGACATCCGCCCTATCCACACCGAAGCAGACTACAAGGCTACTCTCAAAGAGATTTCGGCCTTGATGGACTCCGACCCCGATCTGGGCACGCCGGAGGGTGATCGCCTGGACATCCTGGCCACGCTGGTGCAAGCCTACGAGGCCAAACACATACCCATCACTGCACCCGATCCGGTGGAAGCCATCAAATTCCGGATGGATCAGAGCGGTCTGTCCGTCAAAGATCTTGAGCCCATCATTGGCAAGAGCAACCGCGTCTACGAAGTCCTGAACCGCAAGCGTCCGCTGACGCTGGCCATGATCCGCAGACTGCATCAGAGCCTGGGCATCCCGGCCGATGTGCTGATTGCGGAGACGGCTGCAGGGTGAGCAGCGAACACTGAGCTTGGCTTCTACGGTGAACTGACCTTGCCCCTGAACAGTGGAGTTCTTGGCCTTGTTGAAAATACCGACAAGGAGTCAAGAGATGACGGCAAAGCA
>NZ_JBXAGC010000028.1:0-61888 GCF_058793725.1 Acidovorax sp. GW835-FHT14B10 | reverse complement strand
CCCGCGAGGTCAAGCGCTCTCGCAGCAAGTTCCCAACAAAGAAAATGCCAGTCAGGGCTTAACTGACTGGCATTGGCTCTCGGGCGGTTTTTCATGGTATTTCGGCTGCAATACCTTGTGAATATTGCGTTACAAGCTTTCAAATGAACAGTTAATCTGTTCACCACACCACAGGCTCGGGCTCCAGCCGGATGCCAAAACGCTCGTACACACTGGTCTGGATGGCGCGGGCCAGCGTCATCACCTCGCCGCCGGTCACGCTGTCGGCGCCTTGGCCACGGTTGACCAGCACCAGCGCCTGCTTTTCGTACACACCGGCCTTGCCCACGCTCTTGCCCTTCCAGCCGCAGGCGTCGATCAGCCAGCCGGCGGCCAGCTTGATGCTGCCGTCGGGCATGGGGTAGTGCACGATCTTGGGGTCGCGCGCGATGATGTCGGCGCACTGCTCGGGCGTCACCGTGGGGTTCTTGAAGAAACTGCCGGCATTGCCCACCACGGCCGGGTCGGGCAGCTTGGCGCGGCGGATGTCGCACACCCATTCAAATATCTGCTGCGCCGTGGGCTGATCGACGCCGGCTTCGACGCGCCGGCGCTCCAGGTCCAGATAGCCCAGCACCGGCTTCCAGGGCTTGGGCAGGCGAAAGCGCACATGGGTGATGACGGCGCGGCCGGCCAGGCCCATGCCGCGCGGCAGGCCACCTTCGGCCTGCGACGGCGAGGGCGCGTGCTTGAACACCGAATCCCGGTAGCCGAAGGCGCACTGGGCGGCATCGAGCGTGAAACACTGGCCGGTGGCCAGATCGACCGCATCCAGCGACTCAAAACGGTCCTGCAGCTCCACGCCATAGGCACCGATGTTCTGCACCGGCGATGCGCCCACCGTGCCCGGGATCAGTGCCAGGTTCTCCAGCCCCGCAAATCCCTGGGCCAGCGTCCAGGCCACCGTGTCGTGCCAGACCTCGCCCGCGCCCGCCTCGACGATCCAGGCCCGGTCGGTTTCGCCCACCAGGCGCAGGCCCTTGATTTCCATCTTGAGCACCACGGGCTTGACGTCCCCGGTCAGCACGATGTTGCTGCCGCCGCCCAGCACCCATTTCGGCAAGGGGGCCAGTTGTGCATCTGCCAGGACGGCGTGCAAATCCTCCACGGAGCGCACCCGCACCAGGGTGTGGGCACGCGCCACGATGCCAAAGGTGTTGCAGGGCTGCAAAGGGACGTTTTTCTCGACTACCATTGGCCCGATTGTCGCACCGGGGGCCTGCGCGCCCGCCCGGCCCCCCCCGTTTTCCGAGAGACCGAGAACCGCCATGCCCTCTTTTGACACCATCTGTGAAGCCAACCTCGTTGAAGTGAAGAATGCGGTGGAAAACACCGTCAAAGAAATCACCACCCGCTTTGATTTCAAGGGCACCTCTGCCAGCATTGAGATCAAGGACAAGGAAATCACCATGGTGGGCGATGCCGAGTTCCAGCTCACCCAGATCGAGGACGTGCTGCGCAACAAGCTCACCAAGCGCAACGTGGATGTGCGCTTTCTCGACATGGGCGATGTGCAGAAGATGGGCGGCGACAAGGTCAAGCAGGTCATCAAGGTGCGCAATGGCATCGAAAGCGAGCTGGCCAAGAAGCTGCAAAAGCTCATGAAGGAGAGCAAGCTCAAGGTGCAGGCCGCCATCCAGGAGGACAAGGTGCGCGTGACCGGCGCCAAGCGCGACGACCTGCAGGCGGCCATGGCGCTGATCCGCAAGGAAATCAACGACGTGCCCCTGTCTTTCGACAACTTCCGCGACTGATACCCTGGGCCCGGCCCTTTGCTCCCCACCGCATGCAATGCACGCAACGCACCTCTGGCGCCTGCACCGCACCATGAACCAGTATCCTTTCCACCTTGCCCTGGCGATGCTGGCCGCATTGCTGCTCGCACCCCTGTGTGCGCGCGCGCAGACGGCGACCCTGGGCGGCATTCTGGGCAGCAAGGCCCTGCTCATCGTCAACAACGGCGCTCCCCGGGGTGTGGGCGCCGGCGAATCCCATCAGGGCGTGAAGGTGGTCACCGTCGGCAAGGACGAGGCGTTGGTGGAGATCGCGGGCAGCCAGCGCACCCTGCGCCTGGGTGAAACGCCAGTGAGCGTGGGCCGCAAGAGCAGCGGCAGGCGCGTTGTGCTGACGGCCGACAGCCAGGGGCATTTCATTGACAGCGGCACCATCAATGGCAGCACCATGCAATACATGGTGGACACGGGCGCTTCCACCGTGGCCATCGGCCGCACCGATGCGGAGCGCATGGAACTCAAGTACCTGAGCGGCCAGCCCGTGCGCATGAGCACCGCCAACGGCGACACCGAGGGCTGGCGCATGAAGCTCGATTCGGTGCGCATCGGCGATGTCGAGGTGTACGGCGTCGAGGCCATCGTCACGCCCCAGCCCATGCCCTTCGTGTTGCTGGGCAACAGCTTTCTCACCGAGTTCCAGATGACCCGCACCAACGATCAGATGGTGCTGGAAAAGCGCCACTGATCCCTCGCCCATGTCTGCCCGAATTCCCCCTGGCAACCCGCGCCACGATGGCGAGTACGAAGACCTTTTGGGTCTGTGGTCCGACCTGGAGTCGGCACTGTCCGTCGTGCTTTCCGCGCCGCTTCGGGTGCAGGATTTTCCGGCCAAGGTGCGCCAGCTCGACCACTGGCTGCAGGACCTGGTGACCCACGACATCGATGCCGCGCTGTACCTGATGTTCCAGCTGGCCTCCACTTCCACGGTGGGCTACAGCGCATCGCACGCGGTGGTGTGCGGCACCCTGTGCCACATCATGGCGCAGGAACTGCAATTGCCCGCCCGGGAGCGCGACAGCCTGGTGCGCGCAGCCCTCACCATGAATATCGCCATGACGGCGCTGCAGGACATGCTGGCCGAACAACGAGAAAAGCCCAGCGGCGCGCAGCAGGAAGCGATCCGCAACCACCCCCAGGAAAGCCAGGCCTTGCTCGAACGCCTGTTCATCACCGACGACCTCTGGCTGGACGTGGTGGGACAGCACCACGCCAGCATGTCCGGCCACCTGCCGCTGGCCGACCAGGAACCACAGGACCGGCTGACCCGCATCCTGGGCACCATCGACCGCTACGCCGCCATGATCAGCCCGCGCAAATCGCGCGCCGGCCGCAGCGCCACCGATTCCGTGCGCGCCATCGTCAGCCACGAAGTCGACCAGCACGACGAAGTGGGCTACGCGCTGGTGCGCTCGGTCGGCCTGTGCCCGCCGGGCACCTTTGTGCGCCTGGACAACGGTGATACGGCCATCGTGCTGCGCCGAGGTGAAAAGGCCAACCAGCCCCTCGTGGCCAGCCTGCTGGACCGCACGGGGGCACACCACGCGCGGCCCGGCATCTACCAGACCGCTGCAGTGGGCACGCCGCGCATCCAGTCGGCACTGGCCCGCTCTACCGTGACGATGGCACTCAACCACCGCACGATGGTGCGGCTGGGGCTGTATGCGGCCACCCCGCACAACTCGGGCCTGGTGGGGCTGGTGACGGCGTCCGGCGCACTCTGAGCCGTCCACGGCGCGCCGGCAGGACGCCAGGCAGAGCGCTACTACGGCTTCTTTTTTGGCTCTGGTGCCGCCTTGGACCGCCCCAGGCGCGACTCCTTGCCTTCGAGCAGGCGCCGGATGTTGTCCTTGTGGCGCCAGGCCAGCAGCATGGACATGACGGCGATGGCGACCGCAATGCTGGTCTCGGCATACCAGACCACGCCGCTGACCAGCAGGTAATACACCGGCGCAAACACTGCAGCCACCAGCGAGGCCAGCGACGAATACCGAAAGAAGAACGCCACGATGAGCCAGGTGAGCGCGGTGGCCAGCCCCAGCCAGCCGCTGATGCCCAGCAGCACGCCCAACGCGGTGGCCACGCCCTTGCCTCCCTCGAAGCGGAAGAACACGGGCCACAGATGCCCCAGGAAAGCCGCCAGCCCCACCAGCGCCATCGTGCCATCCTCCAGGCCATAGGGCTGGCCAAACCAGCGCACCAGCACCACGGGCAGCCAGCCTTTCACCGCATCGAGCAGCAGGGTGACGATGGCGGCGGCCTTGCTGCCCGAACGCAGCACGTTGGTGGCACCAGGGTTTTTGCTGCCATAGGTGCGCGGGTCATTGAGCCCCATGAGGCGCGTCACGATGACGGCAAACGACAGCGAGCCCAACAGGTAGGCAGCCACAGTGGCAAGGACGGGGTACACGGCGTTCAAATCAGCTCCTTCGGGGGACGACAACACGGCGCGGTGCGCCGGGGCGGCCTATTCTGCCAGCGCGCAATGCACCGGCGTGGCCCTCAGCAGCTGCACGCACACCTGCGGGTCGATCTGCACCAGAAAACCGCGCCGCCCGCCGTTGATGGCAATGCGCGGCAGTGCAAGAATGCTTTCCTCGATAAATACGGGCATGGCCTTGCGCGTGCCAAACGGCGAGGTGCCACCCACCAGGTAGCCGCTGTGGCGGTTAGCCACCTCGGGTTGGCAGGGCTCGACCGACTTGGCGCCGATCTGCCGCGCCAGGTTCTTGGTGGACACCTTGCAATCGCCATGCATGAGCACGATGAGCGGCCTGGCGTCCTGGTCCTGCATCACCAGCGTCTTGACCACGGTGTGCTCATGCAGCCCCAGGCTGGCCGCGCTGTGGGCGGTGCCGCCATGCGCCACGTAGTCGTAGGGGTGCTCGGTGAATTCCACCTGGTGCGCCTTGAGCATCTGCGTGGCGGGGGTCTCGCTCACATGCACGCCCTTGCTGTCCTTTTTGGCCATGATTACTTCAAAAATAATAGCTGGTGGCGCTCACTCAGAAAGCGTTAAAAGCCTATTTCATCTCAAATGGCAGGATCACCCACCTGCCAGCGGATCTGGTCGATGGCCGCCAGCAGCTCGGGCGAGAGCGCCGTGCCCCAGGCGGCCAGGTCTTCGTCGAGCTGCGCCAGCGAGGTCACGCCGATGATGGTGCTGGCCACGCGCCAGTTGCCGTAGCAAAAGGCCAGCGCCAGCTGCGTGGGCGTGAGGCCATGTTCGCGCGCGAGCTGGTTGTAGCGGCGCGCGGCGGCCAGCGCCTCGGGGCGGCCCCAGCGCTGCCTGCGCACCGACTCATAGCTGGCAATGCGGGCGCCCTGGGGTGCGTTGGGTCCTTCGATGCCGCTGGCGTCGTATTTGCCCGTCAGCAGGCCAAAGCCCAGCGGCGAATAGGCCAGCAGCGACACATTCAGGCGGTGGCAGGTTTCGTCGAGCGCGTTGTCGTAGCTGCGGTTGATCAGGCAATACGGGTTCTGCACCGTCGCCACGCGCGGCAGGCCATGCGCCTCGGCCAGGCGCACGAACTCGTGCACGCCATAGGGCGTTTCGTTCGACAGGCCCACATGGCGCACCTTGCCGGCCTTGACCAGGCCAGCCAGTGCCTGCAGCTGCTCGTGGATGGGCGTCTGCGCGGTTTCCTTGGCCGGATCGTAGTACCTGGTGCCAAAGGCCGGCACATGGCGCTCGGGCCAGTGGATCTGGTAAAGGTCGATCACATCGGTCTGCAGGCGGCGCAGGCTGCCCTCGCACGAAGCCACGATGTCGGCGGCCGTCATGCCTTTGCCCGCGCGAATCCAGGGCATGCCGCGCGAGGGGCCGGCCACCTTGCTGGCCAGCACCAGCTTCTGGCGCGCCCCGGGGTTCTTGGCAAACCAGCGGCCGATGATGGTTTCGGTGGCGCCAAACGTGGGCGCCCGGGCCGGCACGGCATACATCTCGGCGGTATCGATGAAATTGACCCCGCGCGCCAGCGAGCGGTCGAGAATGGCGTGGGCATCGCTCTCGCCCACCTGCTCGCCGAAGGTCATGGTGCCCAGGCAGATGGGGGTGACATGCAGGTCGGTCTGACCGAGCTGGATGGTTTTCATGCAGGCTCCCGTAAATAAGCAAGGCAGGAGTTTACGGGGACCGTGCCCCCTGCGTCCGGTAGGCCACGGCGCAGCGCGCTTGAACTGCACTGCAGTTTTCGTTTGCGCTCAGGCCGTGTTTTGTGGACGCGCAAGACTGCATATCGCAATAGACTGGCCTGCATCGTTCACCAGCATCCAGGTTTTCATGCGCACCTCCACCCCTGCCAGGCCTGCCCGGTTCCATGCCTTGCTGGACCCATGGGTGGCGCACCAGCCCCACCGGCCCGCGCTGGCCGATGCGCACCACGCCTACACCTTCGCCCAATTGCAGCAGGCCAGCATGGATGCTGCCGCGCAGCTGGGTGACTGGGGCGTGCTGGCCGGCG
The DNA here is from genome assembly GCF_058793725.1 of Acidovorax sp. GW835-FHT14B10. Lineage (NCBI taxonomy): Bacteria > Pseudomonadati > Pseudomonadota > Betaproteobacteria > Burkholderiales > Comamonadaceae > Acidovorax > Acidovorax sp. GW835-FHT14B10. Next base: position 55,596 of record NZ_JBXAGC010000028.1, on the reverse strand, counting down.
ACCGGGTGCTGATCGTCGGCGAAAACTGCGCCGCGGCGGGCGTGATCGCCTTTGCGCTCAGCCGCCTGGACGCCTGGGTGTGCATCGTCAATGGCCGCCTGAGCCCGCGCGAGATCGACGGCATCATCGCGCACGCCATGCCCCGGCGCGTCATCTACACCACCCAGGTATCCCCCGACGCGCTGCAGCACGCCCAGCGCCACGGCGCACAAGCCTGCCAATGGCCTGGCCTGGGTCCACTGCATCTGGGGCCGCTGAACCAGGCCGCCGCCCCGGAACCCTGCCATGCCGCCGCGACCGAGCAGGTGGCCGCCTTGATCTATACCTCCGGCACCTCGGGTGCCCCCAAGGGAGTGATGCTCACGCACGCCAATCTTGCCTTCGTGGCAGGCACGAACCTGCGGCGCGTCGGGCCGGGCGACGTGATCTATGGCGTCCTGCCCATGGCGCATGTCGTGGGCCTGTCCACCCAGTTGCTGGGCAGCCTGGCTGCCGGCGCCTCGGTGGTGCTCGAACCCCGTTTCTCGCCGGAACACCTTGCCGCCGCGCTCCGCCAGGGCATTACGTCCTTCACCGGGGTGCCCGCGATGTATGCCCGCCTGCTCGACTGGTTGCGTGACCCGGGGCACCTCCTGCAGGCGCCCAAGCTGCGCGTGATCAGCGTTGCCGGATCGCCCCTCACTCCCGCGCTGAAAGCGGCAGTGGAGACGCAGCTTCAATTGCCGCTGCTCAACGGCTACGGCCTGACCGAAACCGGTCCGACCATCGCCCAGGTGCGGCCCGAGGCACCGCGCACCGACTGTGCAGTGGGCTTGCCGATTCCCGGGATGGAGGCACGCATCGTGGATGCTCAGGGCGTCAGCGTACCGCCGGGCGAAGTCGGCGAACTGTGGGTGCGGGGGCCCAATGTGATGCAAGGCTACTACCGCCAGGACGAACTCACGCGCCAGGCGATCAACGCCGAGGGCTGGTTCAACACCGGCGACATGGCACGCCAGGGCGATGACGGTGCGCTGCACATCGCCGGGCGCACCAAGGAACTGATCATCCGCTCCGGCTTCAACGTCTATCCGCTGGAGGTCGAGCAGGCCATCAACGCATTTCCCGGCGTGGTGCAGTCTGCCGTCGTCGGGCGCACGGTGGGCCACAACGAGGAGATCATCGCCTACGTCGAGGTACCAGCCCACCACCCCATCGACGAACAGGCCCTGCGGCACCACCTGCGCGGGCAGCTGTCACCCTACAAGCAGCCCGCAGAGATCCACGTCATGGCGCAATTGCCTGCAGCGCCCACCGGCAAGCTGCTCAAGAACGTGCTCAAGCAGATGGCGGCGCAAGGACGTGCATCGCACGCCTGAAACCGCATCCCCCCATTCGAAACCCCAGGAGATCCCATGGAAGGCAAAAAGGCTGTTCTGATCATCGGCGCCGGCGACGCCACCGGCGGTGCCATCGCACGGCGATTTGCCCGCGAAGGCTACGTCGCCTGCGTGACGCGCCGCAGCGAAGACAAGCTCGCTCCGCTGCTGGAGCAGATCCGCAGCGAGGGCGGCGAGGCCTACGGCTTCGGCAGCGACGCCCGCAAGGAAGAAGACATGGTGGCGCTGGTGCAGAAAATCGAGGCCGAGATCGCCCCGATCGAGGCCGCCATCTTCAACATCGGCGCCAACGTGCGCTTCGGCATCACCGAGACCACGGCCCGTGTTTACTTCAAGGTCTGGGAGATGGCGTGCTTCGGCGGTTTCCTGATGGGGCGCGAAGCGGCCAAGGTCATGCTGCCGCGGGGCCGGGGAACCATCATCTTCACCGGCGCCACGGCCAGCCTGCGCGGCCGCGACGGGTTCGCGGCCTTCGCCGGCGCCAAGCACGCGCTCCGGGCGTTGGCGCAGAGCATGGCGCGCGAGCTGTGGCCCCAGGGCATCCATGTGGCCCATCCGGTCGTGGATGGCGCCATCGACACGGAGTTCATCCGCTCCAACTTCCCCGAGCGCTACGCCACCAAGGACCAGGGGGGCATCGTCAACCCGGACCACATCGCCGACCTCTACTGGCAGATCCACATGCAGCCGCGCGACGCCTGGACGCATGAAACCGAGATTCGCCCCTGGATGGAGCCGTGGTGACGGACCCGGCAGGGAGCGGCCCCGGCAATTTTGATCATTGGAAGGAGACACCATGACCCCCACCACCGTCGAGTTCCTGTTCGACTTCGGCAGCCCCAACGCCTACCTGTGCCACAAGGTCATCCCGCAGATGGCCACAAAGACCGGCGCACGGTTCGAGTACATCCCCATCCTGCTTGGCGGACTGTTCAAGCTCGCCAACAACCGCTCGCCAGTCGAGGCCTACGCGCACATCCCCCACAAGCTCGCCTACGAGCGCATGGAAATGCAGCGCTTCATCCACAAGCACGGCCTGGCGGCCTTCCAGCGCAATCCCCACTTCCCCGTCAACACGCTGCACATCATGCGCGGTGCCGTGGCCGCGCAGAAGCTCCATTGCTTCGACCGCTATGTGGACACGGTGTACGCCAGCATGTGGGAACGCGGATGCAACATGGCGGACCCGCAGGTCATTGCGGCCGAACTCGACGCCGCCGGGCTGGACTCCCAGGCCATTCTGGCCACCAGCCAGGAGCCCGACGTCAAGGAACGCCTGCTGGCGAACACCCAGCAGGCCCATGCGCGCGGCGCCTTTGGCAGCCCCACGTTCTTCATGGGCCCGGAGATGTACTTCGGCAAGGACCGGCTGCACGACATGGAAGAAGCCATCCTGCAGACCACGGGCCGCTGAGCACCGCCCGATTCCCCCTGCAACCACAAGCCAAGTCCCATGCCGGTGTCAGCTTTTGGCGTGGAACTGGGCCTCGATGCCGCGCACCGTGGCGATCAGTCGTGGCCGGACTTCACCCATGAATGTTTCGGCCGAAATCGAGGAGGCCGCGGCGGCGGCATTCACCACCATCAGGGGCAGGCCCGAGCCCAGGCGCACGGGCACCGCGATGCCATTGATTTCACACCGCCAATCGCCAAAGGAGCGCACGCAGCCGAACTCGGCGAGGTCGGCCATCGCCTGGCGAATGTCCTTTTCAACCCTCGGCCAGCCCACCGGGTCGATGGCCTGGAGCCGTGCCTCCAGCGTCTGGCGCACCCCCGCCGGCGCACCGGCCAGGTAGCCACGTCCGGCGGCCGTGGTGCCCAGCGGAATGTGCGAGCCAATGCCCAGCATCAGCGTGAGGATGGCCGTCTCGCTGCGGCAGTTTTCGATGTAGAACATGGACAGGTCGTCGCGGGTGGCCAGCGCCACCATGGTGTCCGTCTCGTTGGCAAGCTGCTGCAAAAAGGGGTTGCTCACCTCCTTGACGTCCAGGCGCGACAAGGTCGTGCCCCCCAACGTCAGCGCCATGAGGCCCAGCCGGTACCGTCCCGACTCGGCGATGTGGTGCAGGTAGCCCAGCTTGGTCAGCGTGTAGGTCAACCGCGTGATGGTGGATTTGGGCAGGCGGCAACGCTCGGCAAGCTCATGGTTTCCGAGCCGCTCCTCCCCCGACTTGAACGCGTGCAAGACCTCCAGGCCCCGCGCAAGCGCCGTCACGAAGTGGCGGTCTTCCTTGGGCGGGCCCGATCGGCGGGGCGATCCCCCTGCTGGTTTTTCCACCAATGTCACGATGTGTCCCCTTGTTGGCTCAGATCATGCCACCAGGCAGAACGAACATGAAGTTGAAAGGAGTTTTTATCGCTCGATGTTCTGCATTGCAGTTTATGAATGCCCGTCAAGGCATTCCCTCGCGCCAATCGGCACCACAATCGGAGTTTCCGGATCAGCCACGCCACCCGGCCCTCTTCCCACCGCATTCCTCCAGGAGACCCGCATGCGCACCCGTATCACCGAGCTTTTGGGTATTGAACGCCCCATCATCCAGGGGGGCATGCATTTCGTCGGCCTCGCCGAATTGTCGTCCGCCGTGTCCAATGCCGGCGGACTGGGCATCATCACGGCGCTGACCCAGCCCACGCCCGCCGCGCTCGCGGCCGAGATCGCGCGGTGCCGGTCGATGACGGACAAGCCGTTCGGCGTCAACCTGACCTTCCTGCCCGTGCGCACGCCGCCCGACTATGCCGGCTACATCCGCGCCATCATCGATGGCGGAGTGAAAATCGTCGAAACGGCCGGGAACAACCCGCAGCAGTGGATGCCCCTGCTGAAGGAAGCGGGCATCAAGGTCATCCACAAGTGCACCGCCGTGCGACACGCATTGAAGGCACAGAACATTGGCTGCGATGCCGTCAGTGTGGACGGTTTCGAGTGCGGCGGCCATCCGGGCGAGGACGATGTGCCCAATTTCATTTTGCTGCCCCGCGCGGCCGAAGCGCTCAAGGTGCCCTTCATCGCGTCGGGAGGCATGGCAGACGCGCGGTCTCTGGTGGCCGCGTTGGCCCTTGGCGCAGACGGCATCAACATGGGCACACGCTTCATCGCCACCCAGGAGGCCACGGTTCATGAGAACGTCAAGCAGGCCATTCTGGCCGCGACGGAGCTGGACACCCGCCTGGTGATGCGGCCGCTGCGCAACACGGAGCGGGTCCTGGTCAACAAAGGGGTCGAGCGGCTGCTGGAAAAGGAGCGCCAGCTGGGCGCAGCCATCACGTTTGCCGACATCGTGTCCGAGGTGGGCGGCGTCTATCCCAAGGTGATGCAGAACGGCGAGCTGGACGCCGGCGCGTGGTCCTGCGGCATGGTTGCGGGCCTGATCCACGACATTCCCACGGTGCGGGAGCTGATGGACCGGATCATGGGCGAGGCGAAACACATCGTCAGCCAGCGCCTGGCCGGCATGTTCGCAGCAGCCCCTGCGCATTGATGGCTTCATCGCCAGGCAGCAGGGCCCGCTGTCCCGCGATTGACATGGGCTCCGCGGCCGCTGGGTAACATCGTTGCCATGTATGTCACCCGCCAGACCTCGCGCAGCGAATTCGTTGCCATCCGCCAGCTGAACTACCACGTGCGCCTGTGGGGGCCTGAGACCTCGGCCCTGCCGCCGCTGGTGCTGGTGCATGGCTGGATGGACGTGGCCGCGTCCTACCAGTTCGTCGTCGATGCCTTCGGCGAAGACTTCCTGCGCAGCCGCCGCATCATCGCGCCCGACTGGCGGGGCTTTGGCCTCACGGCACCACCCGTGCCCACCGACCACTACTTCTTCCCCGACTACCTGGCCGACCTCGACCAGTTGCTCGACCACTACGCGCCCGGCACCCCGGTGGATCTGGTGGGCCACAGCATGGGCGGCAACGTCGTCATGTTCTATGCCGGAGCCCGGCCCGCGCGCATCCGCCGCCTGGTCAACCTCGAAGGCTTCGGCATGCCCGCGAACAAACCCGCCAAGGCGCCCGGGCGCTATGCGCAGTGGATGGACGAACTCAAGGCCCTGCAGCGCGGCGAGATGGCTCTGAACACCTACGACAGCGCGGCCGGCGTGGCGCAGCGCCTCATGAAGACCAACCCGCGCCTGTCGCAGGACAAGGCCGACTGGCTGGCGCGGCACTGGGCCCGCCCCAACGCCCTGGGCCAGTGGGAAATTCTGGGCGACGCCGCGCACAAAATCATCAACGCGCAACTATTTCGCCTGGACGAGGTGCTGGCGCTGTACGAAGCCATCAGCGCGCCCACGCTGGCCGTGGAAGCGGCAGGCGACAGCCTGGGCCAGTGGTGGAAGGGCCGATACAGCCTGGACGAATACCACCAGCGCCTGACCCATGTGCGCGACTGCCGCATTGCCGTGGTGCCCGACGCCGGCCACATGCTGCACCACGACCAGCCCCAGGCCGTGGCGGCGCTGATCGAGCAATTCGTGGGTGATTCATAAAGAAAATGCGTGCAAGCGCTGATGCATCCACCGCAAGCAGCTGTCCATTCTGAAATTTCCGGGGTGGCATTCCGTGGGGGCACCGGGCCGACCGAGGGGCATTGGGCGCCAGAGATCGCGTCCCATGAGAAAATCGCGGGTTATTCCACAAGACACCCAGGACAAGACCATGGACGCAGAACGTATCAACCTCATCGGCAACACCCTCTCCGACTTGGCCGTGCGCACGCAAGAGTTACGGAGGTATCTTTGACTTCGATGCCAAATTTGAACGCCTGCGCACGGTAAACGCATCGCTGGAAGACCCCGCGGTCTGGAACGATCCCAAGAAGGCCCAGGAGCTGGGCAAAGAGAAAAAGTCGCTCGACGGCGTGGTGCTCACGCTCGACAAGCTCACGCGTGAGCTGGCCGACAACGCCGAGCTGTACGAAATGAGCAAGGAAGAAGGCGACGAGGCCGGCCTGCTCACCATCGAAGCCGAGACCGCCAAGCTCCAGCCCGAGATCGAGCAGCTCGAATTCCGCCGCATGTTCAGCCACGAGGCCGACCCGCTCAACTGCTTCGTCGACATCCAGGCTGGCGCCGGCGGCACCGAGGCCTGCGACTGGGCCAGCATGCTGCTGCGCCAGTACCTCAAGTACGCCGAGCGCAAGGGTTTCAAGACCACGGTCGAAGAAGAAACCGCTGGCGACGTGGCGGGCATCAAGAGCGCCACGATCAAGATCGAGGGTGAGTACGCCTATGGCCTGCTGCGCACCGAGACCGGCGTGCACCGGCTGGTACGCAAGAGCCCGTTCGACAGCTCGGGCGGCCGTCACACCAGCTTTGCCAGCCTGTTCGTCTACCCCGAGATCGATGACTCGATCCAGATCGACATCAACCCGGCCGACGTGCGCACCGATACCTACCGCGCATCGGGCGCGGGCGGCCAGCACATCAACAAGACCGACTCGGCCGTGCGCCTGACCCACATCCCCACGGGCATCGTGGTGCAGTGCCAGGACGGCCGCAGCCAGCACGGCAACCGCGACATCGCCTGGCAGCGCCTGCGCAGCCGGCTGTATGACCACGAGATGCGCAAGCGCCAGGAAGAGCAGCAAAAGCTCGAGGACACCAAGACCGACGTGGGCTGGGGTCACCAGATCCGCAGCTACGTGCTGGACAACAGCCGCATCAAGGACCTGCGCACCGGCGTCGAAATCTCGGCCACCCAGAAGGTGCTGGACGGCGATCTCGACGCATTCATCGAAGCCTCCCTCAAGCAGGGCGTTTAAGGAAAACCATGTTGCAACTGCGTGACGGCCAGGGCCAGGCGCCCGCCATCCACCGCGCCGACTACCAGGCCCCGGCCTGGTGGATCGACACCGTCGACCTGACGTTCGACCTGGACCCCGCCAAGACCCGCGTGCTCAACAAGATGCGCCTGCGCCGCAACCCCGACGTGGCGGCGCAGCCGCTGCGCCTGGACGGCGAAGAACTGAACCTGGCCCGCGTCATGGTCAACGGCGGCGGCACCTCGTTCAAGATGGACGGCAACCAGCTGGTGCTGGAGAACCTGCCCGAAGGCACCGAGCCCTTCGACCTGGAAATCTTCACCACCTGCGCCCCGGCCAAGAACACGCAGCTCATGGGCCTGTATGTGAGCCAGGGCACCTTCTTCACGCAGTGCGAGGCCGAGGGCTTTCGCCGCATCACCTACTTCCTCGACCGGCCGGACGTGATGGCCAGCTACACCGTCACGCTGCGCGCCGACAAGGCCCAGTACCCGGTGCTGCTCTCCAACGGCAACCTGGTGGACAGCGGCGCTCTGGAGGATGGTCGCCACTTCGCCAAGTGGGTCGATCCGCACAAGAAGCCCTGCTACCTGTTCGCCCTGGTGGCGGGCAAGCTGGTGGCGCGCGAGCAGAAGATCAAGAGCCGCTCTGGCACCTCCCACCTGCTGCAGGTGTACGTGCGCCCCGGCGACCTGGGCAAGACCGAGCACGCCATGAACGCGCTGATGCACAGCGTGGCCTGGGACGAGGCCCGCTTCGGCCTGCCGCTGGATCTGGAGCGCTTCATGATCGTCGCCACCAGCGACTTCAACATGGGCGCCATGGAGAACAAGGGCCTGAACATCTTCAACACCAAGTATGTTCTGGCCAGCGAAGCCACCGCCACCGACACCGATTTTTCGAACATCGAAAGCGTGGTGGGCCACGAGTATTTCCACAACTGGACGGGCAACCGCGTCACCTGCCGCGACTGGTTCCAGCTCTCGCTCAAGGAAGGCCTCACGGTCTTCCGCGACCAGGAATTCAGCCAGGACATGGCGGGCAGCCCCTCCGCCCGTGCCGTCAAGCGCATCGAGGACGTGCGCGTGCTGCGCACGGCGCAATTCCCCGAAGACGCTGGCCCCATGGCCCATCCCGTGCGGCCCGACAGCTACGTCGAGATCAACAACTTCTACACCGTCACCATCTACGAAAAGGGTGCCGAGGTGGTGCGCATGCAGCACAACCTGGTGGGCCGCGAAGGTTTTGCCAAAGGCATGAAGCTGTACTTCGAGCGCCACGATGGCCAGGCCGTGACCTGTGACGACTTCGTGCAGGCCATCGCCGATGCCAACCCACTCAGCCCGCTGGCGCAGCACCTGCCGCAGTTCAAGCGCTGGTACAGCCAGGCTGGCACGCCCCGCGTGCGCGCCACGGGCCGCTACGACGCCGCCACGCGCAGCTATGCGCTCACGCTGTCGCAAAGCTGCGCACCCACGCCCGGCCAGAGCGAGAAGCAGCCTTTCGTCATCCCGGTGGAGCTGGGCCTGATCGACGCTGCCACGGGTGCCGCCCTGCCCCTGCAACTGGGGATTGACGGTGCGCCGGAAACTTCCGCGCCCACCTCGCGCGTGGTGGTGCTCACCGAGGCATCGCAGACACTGACCTTCAGCCACCTGGACGCCGAGCCCGTGCCTTCGCTGCTGCGCGGCTTCAGTGCCCCCGTGGTACTGGACATCGAATACACCGATGCCCAGTTGCTCACGCTGCTGGCCCATGACACCGACGCCTTCAACCGCTGGGAGGCAGGCCAGCGCCTGGCACTGCGCACCGCGATCAATGCAATAGCTGATAGCGCACAGCAGACAAGCGCCAATGGCCGTTTTGACCACCATATTCTCTCGCCAGAGTTTGTCGAGGCCATGCGCTCCGTGCTGCGCAATCCGGCACTGGACGCGGCCTTCAAGGAACTGGTCCTGACACTGCCGTCCGAAACCTACATCGCCGAGCAGCTCGACGTGGTCAATCCCCAGCGCATCCACGCCGTGCGCGAAGCCATGCGCGAGCAACTGGCCCTGTCGCTGCAGGCCGACTGGGCCTGGGCCTGGGAGCAGCACCAGGACACCGGCGGCTACCGCCCCGACCCGGTTTCGTCCGGCCGCCGCGCGCTCAGCGGCCTGGCGCTGCACATGCTGTGCATCGCGGCCCAAAGCACGGGCGATGTGGTCTGGCCCGGCAAGGCGTATCAGCGCTTCAAGGTGGCGGCCAGCATGACCGACCGCTTCCACGCCCTGACCGCACTGGTGGCCAGCGGCAGCGAGCTGGCCACCCCCGCCCTGGCACGCTTTCACACGCTGTTCAAGGACGAGCCGCTGGTCATCGACAAGTGGTTTGCCCTGCAGGCGGGCGCGCCCGACCGCGGTGGCAACGTGCTGCCCATCGTGCGCCAGCTCCTGCAACACCCGGACTTCAGCCTCAAGAACCCCAACCGCGCGCGCAGCGTGATCTTCAGCTACTGCAGTGCCAACCCGGGGGCATTCCACCGTGCCGATGCGGCTGGCTACGTGTTCTGGAGCGATCGCGTGATCGAACTCGACGCCCTCAACCCGCAGGTAGCCGCCCGCCTGGCCCGCGCCCTGGACCGCTGGAAGAAACTGGCCGAACCCTGGCGCAGTGGCGCCCGCGAGGCCATCGCCCGTGTGGCCGCACGCCCCGACCTGAGCAACGACGTGCGCGAGGTCGTCACCCGCGCACTGGCCGATTAAGGAGATATCCATGGCAAACAAAGTCAGCCTGACCCGCTACCTCGTCGAACAACAGCGCGTGGACGGCCTCATTCCCGGCCAGTTGCGCCTGCTGCTCGAAGTGGTGGCACGCGCCTGCAAGAGCATCAGCCACGCCGTCAACAAGGGCGCCCTCGGGGGCGTGCTCGGCAGTGCCGGCAGTGAGAACGTGCAGGGCGAAGTGCAGAAAAAGCTCGACATCATCGCCAACGAGGTGCTGATCGAGGCCAACGAATGGGGCGGCCACCTCGCCGGCATGGCCAGCGAGGAGATGGACGGCATCTACGTGGTGCCCAACCGCTACCCCAAGGGCGAATACCTGCTGTTGTTCGACCCCCTCGACGGCTCCAGCAACATTGACGTCAACGTGAGCATCGGCACCATCTTCAGCGTGCTCAAGATGCCCGAGGATGACCGCGGCGTGGACGAAGGCGATTTCCTGCAAAAGGGCAGCCAGCAGGTGGCCGCCGGCTACTGCGTCTATGGCCCCCAAACCACGCTGGTGCTCACCGTGGGCGACGGCGTGGCCATGTTCACGCTCGACCGCGAGCAGGGCTCGTTCGTGCTGACGCAAGAGAATGTGCGCATTCCCGAGGACACCAAGGAATTCGCCATCAACATGAGCAACATGCGCCACTGGGACGAACCGGTCAAGCGCTACATCGACGAATGCCTGCAGGGCAAGGAAGGCCCGCGCGGCAAGGACTTCAACATGCGCTGGATCGCCAGCATGGTGGCCGACGTGCACCGCATCATGACCCGCGGCGGCATCTTCATGTACCCCTGGGACAAGCGCGAACCCAACAAGCCCGGCAAGCTGCGCCTGATGTACGAGGCCAACCCCATGGGCTGGCTCATCGAGCAGGCCGGCGGCGCCGCAACCAACGGCAAACAACGCATCCTCGACATCCAGCCCACCCAGTTGCACGAACGCGTCAGTGTGATTCTGGGCTCAAAAAATGAGGTCGAACGGGTGACAAGCTACCATTCCACGCTATAATCGCAGGCTTACGCCGGTGTAGCTCAGTCGGTAGAGCAGCTCATTCGTAATGAGAAGGTCGGGTGTTCGATTCATCTCTCCGGCACCAATAAAGATAAGGGTTCATTGCTATCAAAATAGCAGTGAACCTTTTTTCTTTGGTGTGGTTGTAGGCAATCTGTAGGCACTTTGCCCAAATCTAGGCTAGCATCCAGACGTAAAAATGCCCGCACGCGGCGGGCTCGCTATTCTCAGTGGGACGGCTTAATGCGCGGATGTCGTTGTCATGTCGTACGTGCGGCCTGAGCTATCTTGGCAAGTGCCTTGGGCATCCATGCCCTGATAAGAAAACTCGCAGCGCATGGTTGCATTGTCCTTGCCTATCAGCAGGGCGCGGCCTTGACTGCCGCTGATGCTTGAAGTGGTGCCAACCCAGCGTGTACCTATGAATCCACCACCGCTGGCATAGCTTTGATTAGTGATGTAGTTTCCTGCGTACAGCTTGCCGTCAACGTCAATTTCAATGCGCTTGGAAACCGCATCGAATGTGCCCTGATATGCCTTGCCCTCAGACAGAAGCAGCAATTTACCGCCGCACCCTGTCAACGCGGCACAGACCAAAGCGCACAAAATCAGTTTCTTCATGCTCCCTCCTTGTTGGTTGTTGGAGTCTAGCGGCACGGCGGGTCAGTGTTCCGCCGTCAGGGTTACGACTCCCCACGGATTGCGCTTCGCCTCGCTCGTTGCCCGGTCTATCAAGCCCTGCTCAGACTCTCCCGGCTGGAGCTCCCAGCGTTCGCCATCGTTGGCGCGTAGTCCAACAATCGCCGGGTGAAGGTCGCCCGGACTTACGAACCTGCGGATGAGGATGATTTCATCGGGTCGCTGCACAGTGCGCTCCAATGCCGCAATTCTCTTTTCAAGGCTTTGCATGGGTTGCCTCCAGTGCGGTAATGCGTGCGGCCAGTTCGTCAATCTCTGCCACCTTGCCCAGTGTGCCAATGGCGGTGAGTAGCTGGGCACCTTGTCCGGGTGCAAGCTCACCAGCGGCCACGGATGCCAGCACGGCGCGGCCTTGTTCGGTTAGGGTGCCATCGGGCAGGCTCAGGGCTTGCGTGGCCTCCACCGGCTTGATGGGCGGTAATGCGCGCTCCAGCAGCAGGCGGGCGGCTTGCACATCACCGGCCAGGGCGGCAGTGGTCAGGCTCTCCAATATGGCGGGAACGCTACCCGCAATGGCGGCGCGCAGCTTTGCCACTTCACCCACTCCAGGCGGGCGGCCTTTCGGGTTTCCAGACTGGCCCGGCTTCCATGCAGCGGCGGGCGGCTTTCTTGTTGCCATCGGCGGTGTTCCTTTTCTGCTCAATCAAAGCAATGAAGCCTGGGCAGCGGGTGCACTGGTGCACTCTGCGGCGATGGAATCCGATTCCAAGGCAGGCGCGGACTGTTCGCTGTCGAAGTCCTCGCACCACTCGCCCGCCAAGTCTTGCAGCGCCCGTAGCTGGGTCGTTTCATAGCTCAGGTCGGCGTGCTGGTGGTCGCTGTGCCGCGCCATCCAATCGGCAAGGGCCTCGATACGCTCATGAAGCCCCTTCATGCGGCGCTGCAATGTGGCGATGGTCTTTGCTGCTTGGGTGTCGCTGGCGATGATTCCGAACTGTTCGCAGACGGCGCGAAGCTGGAACGGATGCACCAGCACGGTGTTCGGCTCGTTGTAGCCGTCCTCTTGCTGGGTCAGCATGATGGCCGGGCCTTGGTCGTCGTTGACAGCTTCGGCGCTCAGGTGGTGGTGTGTCAGTTTGGCGGTCATGGTGGCGTCTTTCAATGGGTGGTGCCGTGCTGGCGATTCAGCAGGCCGGTGAAAAGGTGAACGGGCTTTGCTGTCAGTCGCCGGTAGCTGCCATGCCCATGAATGCAGGCTGTTTGCCCTGTAGGGGTGGCAAGGTATAAAGGTGATACACGCGGTGTCCTATGGCTTGCTTTTTGAGCATCGGGTGAAAACTCAGCCGGAACCCGCATGGTTGCTAGGTTTGCGGCCTTTTCAGCCATAGTCACGCCGTGACCTAGTCCTTCAATCCAGGTGTCACGCGGTGTCCTAGTTTTGACCCCGACTAGGTCACGCGGTGACGTGGTATCTGTCACGCCGTGTCCTAGGCTTTTCAATTTCTCGGGACTCGCTTTGATGGCAGATTCAGCGGCTGCAATCAGGTCTAGTCCATGCTGCGCACTGGTGACGCGCTTCCATTCGTGGGTTTCCTTCATGGCCTCCAGGTGCTTCGCTGGGATGGCGTAGCACTCGCGGTCGGTCAGGCGGTACAGGTTCGGCAGGCGCTGCCCGCCTTTGGTACAGCCGCCCTTGCGCGTGACGGCAATCAGGCCCACAGCGCACAAAGCCCGAAGGCTGCGCGCCAGGGTCATGTGATGCCCAATGCCGCACTTCTTGGCACGGGTCAGGGGCAAGGACAAGTCGCCGTTGTTGTAGCCCTTCAACTCGCGCAGCAGCGCCAGATAGGCCAGCACGTCATGAGGGCTCAGGGCGGCGAATGCAGCGCTGTCGAACACGTCGCTGTAAATGCGCAGGCTGTGACCCCGTGGGTCTTTGAACGGCTTGTTCTTACTCATGGCGTGCCTTGCGGGTGCGGTGCATCAGGTCGCCTTTGATGAGTGCCAGCAGGTCGTGACGCTGGCGCGGTGTCATGGTCGGCAGTTCGGCCAGGAACACCCGCTGTTCGTCGTGTGGCAGTGCCTTTGCCAATGTCTCGCAATGCTTCATTGCCAGCAGGCCATCGTGACCGGCCTTGACCAGTTCGGCGCAGCCGTAGCGGTGAACGGCGACAGCCTGAAACATTAGGCGGCGCGATACGCCAGCGCTGTCGGCCAGTTGTTGCACGGTCGGGTGCATTGGTGCACTCATGCTGCACCTCCGTTCACGAACAGGTCGCTTTGCCCGGGTGGCGGTGCGTGCCGCTTGCGTGCGGCGTTCATGCGCGCGGCTTCTTGCTGGGCCTGGGCGGCCTTGGCGCGAAGTGCAGCACGGTCGGCGCGAACACTGGCAATCCACGGGGTAGCACCAGCAGCGCGGGCAAGTTGGATAACGCTGTGCGGCAGGCTGTAGGCTTTAACAGTCACCACGCGGCCATCGTTGCAGCCCACGGCGCGGTCTTTGGCTTCGGTCGGCACACTGTAGCTTTCGGCAAGGTAGTGCACATGCGCGGCAAGGCGCGTAGTGCTAGCCTCGAAAACTCCATCCATGCCGGTCAAAACTTCACCAGACAGCAGGCGCGCCAGAATTTCAGCGCAAGCGGTATTGGTGCGGGTCGGGAAGCTGAACGGTAGAATCTGCGCACCTTGCCGGGTAGCGCTCGATACTGCTTTTGTAGTCTCGGGCGTTTTCATTTTGCGGCCCTCCCACGTTGAAACCAGCGGGACGGGGCGGCGCACCACAGCGCCAGCAGCAGGCGATTGATAGCGGCGGCCATCAAGCCACCCCCAGCACGCGGCGCAGTTCCGATACTGGCCACGCAAGGCGGCCATTGATGCGGATGCAGGGAACGGGGCCAGTCCCGGAATTCATCGCCCATGTGCGCAGGGTCTGCGGGCGGCGGTTCAGGTAGTGCGCGGCCTGTTCGGTCGGCACCGTGGGGCGGTTCACCAGTTCCAGCGGGGGGAACTGTTGGGGCTCAGTGGCAGCGCTGCGGGTGTCTGCGCTGTGTTGGGTAGATGTGGTTTGCATCGCTTCGCATTCCGTAGAGTTGGGATGCAGCGATGGTTTTCGGGCGACTATCCTCCCCCGCAAGTGTCCCGGCACCCCCCAGTTTTGGGGATACCCGAATGGGTAGGGTCATCCTTTATCGGCTATGTCGCGTTGCTTGCGTAGGCGCTCCCATGCCTTTTCAAAGACGGTCATCCCCACGAACAGCGCATTGCCTGCCAGGCTGTCGCGCACTGCTGCCTTCACGCCCGGTTTGCCAGGCTCATTCACCGGCAGCGCCAGCGGGTCGTGCCCCGCTTTATGAATGGCGGCCAGAATCGCGGCATCCTGTGCGGCGCTTCTCTGCATTGGCTTTGCTTGCGCATCCCATGCGCTCTCTGGTGCTGCTTGGGGCTCTGGTGCGGCCTTTGGCAACTCTGCTGGCATGTCTTCCCACACACTGGCGGCCCATGCGCCAAATGAAGGCAGGTCAACTATGCAACGGGCTTTGAGTGGGTGGACCGGCTTAATGGGCAGCACAACACCGGCATTGCTATTCGCCACTTGCAACCGTGCGCGAAACAAGGTCGGGCAAATTTTGAATGGGTCTTCCCCATACCTGTCGTAAGCGCCCAAGTAAGCAGGGAGGTCATCAGGTTCCATATTGACGCTCAGAGCTACCGCTTCCCACAGCTCCACATCGCGCATGTGCCCCCATTTTTCCCATTTGGGCGGCGGCGGTGTCGTCATGGGTGGGAGAACCATAGGGCGGTCGCGCACCGGGGATATGGGTCTTGGCGCAGCGGAAACCCTTTTCCGTGCCGTGTTCTTATCGCTGTCTTCCATCCACACGCCCCTTCAAAGTGCAGCCCTCATAAGGTGCTCCAGCAGGTCGGTGAAGGTGTCCGACTTTTCGGCAGGATTGCGGCCCTGCCTAGCTGGGGCGAAACTAGCTACGATTTACGCGGGTTGGTTCATGCCTTCAAAAAGCATCTTGCGCGAGACTTTCTCCAGTGAATCGCAGGAAAGCATGTCGTACATGATTTGAGCCAGTCTCCATGCGGCAAGGTTGCATTCTTCTTCGGGATTTTTGGGGTCTTCGGGCGCCACCTGCTGAAGCAGCGATAGAGCCAAAGCGTGCAATTGGTCGCGGCGCTCCTCAAACCCGTCAATTACATAGTTGTAGGTAGCTGCCCTTGCAGGTGATTGATTTACAGTCTCAGTAGCCATTTTCAAAGCTCCGTTTTGATGATGGTTAGGGGCTGCTCTGGTGTTGCTGCACCTTGCGGCCCCGCCTTTGCCCCGGTCAGTCCGCGCCGGGGCTTCGCGGATTCATGCGTGCTCCAGATGCACCACGGCGCGGCAACCCACGGCCTGGGCATAGCGCTGCAAACTGCGCAGGGAAGGGGCGGCCTTGCCACCCTCCAGGCGGGCTACGGTGCTTTGCGTGGTGCCCATGCGCTCGGCTACGTCAGCTTGCGTCAATCCGGCCTTAGTGCGTGCTGCAATGAGTTCACGCGCCACGGCAAATTCATCCGCCTGGGCGTCATAGGCGGCGCGAGTAGCAGCACTGGCCAGCAGCTCGGTTTTCAGGGTCTTGAGATTCTTCATTGGTGCGCCTCCAGTCGTTTCAGGGCGGTTTCTATGGCCTTTCGGGGCGTGGTCTGGGTCTTTTTCACAAACACATGCAGCACCAGCAGGCGGCGGCCTTGGATTGCGGCATACACAGCGCGGGCAATACCGTCGCGGCCTTGCATCCTCATTTCCCACAGCTTGCTTTCCAGTGGACGGATATGCGGCAAGCCAACGCGCTGCGGCCCAAATTCCTCCAGTAGTTCGGCGATGTGCACAAACCGGGCTTGCATGTCGGATGGCAGCGCGGTTAGCTCAGGCTCGGCCTGCGGGTGTAGCGTGACAGTCCATTGATTCATATTATCGCTTTTTTGCTATTTTTCTGCAACTACGCGCAGCCTGCCCGGCTCGGCCTTTGCGTCGAACTGCACCCCTGCCAGGGCCAGAATGTGCGCCTCTATCTGCTCCAGAAACGGGCGCAGGGCGTCAATACTGCGCGGCCTGTAGCCCTCAGCGGTTGCGCTCGGCTTGTGCCCCATCACTTGGGCGATGGCCCCGGCAGGTGCCCCGGCAGCCTCTCCCAGCAGCGAAAACGAACGGCGCAGACCGTGAAATGTCAGGTGGTCAATGCCAGCGTGTCGCAGTACCTGGGCATGGCTTGCGCGGGCGTCAGTGATTCGCCCGGCCTTGCCAGTGCTGGCAAACACGAACGGCCCCACCCTGGGCAGCGTTGCCAGCAGCTGCGCCATGTAGGGCGTCAGGGGGATGGTGCGGGTACTGTCCACCTTGTCGGCAATGGTCAGCTTGCGCCACTGAAAATCCACGTTCGCCCATGTCATGGCTGCCAGTTCTTCACGGCGTGCACCGGTCAGCAGCAAGGCGCGCAGGTAGGCGCTTGCGGTGCGGTTGCTCAGTTGCTCCACGCCAGCCCACCAGCCGGGCACCTGGGCGGCTTCCAGGGCGTCGGTGCGGCGGGTATTGCTGGGCAGGTTCTCCACGATGGCAGCGGCCTTGCCTGCATCGCGGTCTGTCAGGTTTCGGTACTCCGGGCGGGCGGCGCACCAGCGCAGAAAGCCCCGGAACATCATCAGGGCGCGGGCGGCTTGGTGCTTACCTGCCACAGCTTCGCGGTCGTACCAGCTTTTCAGCGTGTCCTCGTTCACAGCGGCCAGCGGCAGTACCAGCAGCGGATACAGCGGCCCCGGCCTTGTCAGCCCCTGCCCTCGCTTTTTCTTTTCGCCACCGGGCGCGGCCATCGCTTCAATGTCGGCACGGTAGCGGGGCTTCCATGCGTCCTTACGCTTTGGCTTGCCGTTCTCCAGATACAGCGGCCACACATCGCCCACGGTCAGGGCTTTGGCAGTCGCTGCGGCCTTTGCTGCGGCCTTGTCTGCCAGTTGCTGGCGCTCAAGTTCTCGGGGGTCAATTCCACCGTCCACCAACTGCGCAAGCCTAGTCGCCTCTCTCCGGGCGGTTTTTGCGTCTCTACCGCCTGCGGGGGCATCGAGCGGCCAAGACTTCACATCACCGATAGTGATTCGGATAGTGGCCCCGTTCAGGCGCGATTCAAACACGTAGGTTTTGCGGCCCGTGGGCGTCACGCGCAGCGCAAGGGCGGGGGCTTCGGTGTCCCATAGGAAAGCCTGGGATTTACCAGCCGGGCAGGTGAAGGCGTCAACCCGGCCAGCGGTCAGCCTCACGCGGTTTTGTTGCTTGCTCATGGCGCCCCTCGGAATCTGTAGGCAATCTGTAGGCAAATTTGCTAGAAATTGCCGAATTTCAATCAACGATTAAGCTGTGTACCTATCCAGTCAAAAGCCTGTAAATTGTTGATTTATATAGATTTTATCAGCACCAATCAACGGGGGGAAATACACCATTCCCCTCATTCGTAATGAGAAGGTCGGGTGTTCGATTCATCTCTCCGGCACCAAGTCAGTAAAAACCCCGCTATCGAAAAGGTAGCGGGGTTTTTATTTTTGCGTTCGATGCAAGACGATTTTTTACGGAAAGTCTCCGGACATCGAGAAAGCCCCCCCCGACAACATTCACCTGCCAGTGGCCTCATCCCGCGTCTCCCGTTCGGAACTGTCGAAATCTTGCCAGCGCAGGTTACCGCGCAGCCCCCCTCCACGAAAAGGGGCCGCACACGGCGGCCCCAATGTTTACTACCAGTCCAATAGCCAATAACGCTTGACTGGCAGGCGCCAGGTTTCATTTCGGCGTGAAATGCCTTATGCCCCGGGCGCCCTGCCCCTTCACGGGAAGGTGAAGTTGGTGGTAGTGCTGCTTCCGGCGGCGAGTACGGGCAGCACGGCGTCCTTGTCGGCGAAGCCAAGTCGGCTGGCGCGCAGGGTATACCGGGCGGCCGCCTGCGTGTTGGCAGCAAATACCAACGGCGCGGGCGCCGCAGCATAAGCGGCAACGAGCGGTGCATTGACCGGCAGCGAGAAAGCATAGGCACCTGTGACGCTGTCCACATACTGCCCGTCGATTTCCACGGTGTTACCCGCCAGCGACTGCAGGGCGCGCACCAGGGTATCCGCCGGTGCAGTACCGGTTGCGCTGGCGCTGGCCGATGCAGCCAGGGCGATGGGCAATGCAGCACTGGCCACCGGAGTCACGGTTTCCGCCACCACAGGCACACCCGTCACCACGGCGGAGGTACGGCCGGAAGCCGCCATGACCAGGGTGTAGTTGCCCGGGGCCACCGGTTGCAGCAGGAACTTGCCGGTGCTGTCAGGCACGGTCGCCTTCACGATGGTGCCGTTGAGTTGCAGCGACACCCGCGTAGCGCCAGCACCCAATGCCGGATCGACATACCCCTGCACACCCGACACATAGCGCGGAATGACCGTCACCACCGGCTTGAGCAGGTACTGGCCCGAACCGCCGGCCCGAACCACCGACTTGCAGGCATCGAAGTCCAGCACGAAATCGGCCATCTTGTTCTCGGCGATATCGATATTGATGTTGGTCTTGACACCCGACTGCTGGCCGCTGGGGGTCTTGAGCGCCACCTCACTCTCCCCGGTGGGCATCACCGAATTGGCCAGCGGTTGGGTGGTGCTGTTGTCAGCCAGCACCAGGCGCATCTGGGTGTACTTGCCCGCAGGCAGGGGAATCTGCCCCAGCTCCATCAGCACTCCATTGGTGAGACTGAGAAGGTCCACCCGACGGGCGGGGTTCAACACGATCTCGGACCAGCCGGCATCCGCGTCATCGGCGCTGCTGCTCTGGTGGACACGAATTTTCGAGACCGTCACGTTAACGGTGTCATAGCCACAGCTAGGCGCATCGGTCAACGCCAGACGCAGCGTGCCGCTGCCGGCGGTGTTGTCACCGCCCCCGCCCCCGCAGGCAGCCAAGCCAGTAAGCAGGACGGCACCCGCAGCGAATTTCAGATTTTGGAGCAATTTCATGTTGGACCTCTCGGGTTGGCGCGCTACCAGAACAGCGCACGTGGATGTGAATTTTTCACATCAAGAGAGTAAATGCCCCAAAACCCCGAACCTGTAGGACAAAGCCTTTAGCGGTGCAACAAACGTGACAACATGCGAACGAATGGTGCGACTGAATTGCCTACATGGTCCGCCCAAGGAGAACAAGCTTCTGCGTCGTGATGGTCTGAAGGATTTGCCGCCTTCCTTCCATCGGGGCGGTTGGCGCAGTGGTTGCTGCTGCTGCCCATGATGGCTATTCGCGGCTGGACTCCTATCTCCGGGATGCACTCAAGGTACTGGCGATTCATCGGAATTTCCCAACCCGGTTTGATGCAACGACCGGTTGAATACGCCGCGGAAGTAGCTCCAGGCGCAAACAACGCCCACCTTTCGGCATTTATTCATCTTGCCCCGCGCCCATCTCCGGAAACAGCACCTCGGTATATCCAAACTGCGCAAAGTCACGCACCCGCATGGGATACAACGTGCCCATCAGATGATCGCATTCGTGCTGCACCACGCGGGCATGAAATCCTTCCACTGTCCGGTTGATCGGATCGCCATAGGGATCCAACCCCATATAGCGAATGCGCGACCAGCGCGGCACCTTGCCACGCAATCCTGGCACCGACAGGCACCCCTCCCAGTCTTCATCTTCCGCATCGCCCACCGGGTCGATCACCGGATTGACAAGCACCGTGGGCGGCACCAGCGGCTGATCAGGGTAACGGGGATTGGGGTTGGCAGAGCCAAAAATCACGACCTGGAGATCGACACCGATCTGGGGAGCGGCCAAACCCGCACCGTTGACGGAGCGCATTGTTTCGAGCATATCGCGCACCAACCGATGCAGCGCATCGGTATCAAATTCAAGGACCGGCTGAGCGATGCGCAACAAACGCGGATCGCCCATTTTCAAGATGGTGTGAATGGTCATGAGAACGCGCCCCTCAACAGCAACAGTTCAAGGCGGGCATGGTTGAATAGTGAAGCATAACGCGTGCGCAACGCCATTGCCCCCATGCACAATTGCATTCAATGGCCTCACCCACCAACGATCCTCCAGACACCCAGATGCCCAGGGAGCTACCGCTACCGTTGCGCTGGTTACTGAAGATCTTTGCGGTCCTGTGCCTGATTCTGGGTCTGGTGGGCGTATTTGTGCCCGGGCTGCCAACCACCGTTTTCATCCTCATGGCCGCCTGGGCCGCAGCCCGCTGTTCGCCGGCACTGTATCGATGGCTTTGGCATCATCGCCTGTTTGGCCCCATGCTGCGCAACTGGGCCAATGGTGGCTGCGTGAGCCGCCGAGCCAAGTGGAGTGCCACCTTGATGATGGGACTGAGCAGCATCATTCTGTCGTTCACTCAAGCACCCCTCTGGGCCTTGGTGCTGGCCAGCATTTGCATGGCCTGCGTACTGGCATGGCTGTGGCGAAGACCTGAGCCTGCTCGGAATTCAGCCTGATGCATGCCATTCACGCCTTCACGCAGAAATGCGCATTTTTATGTATATAATTTAAGTCTTGTTCCTCGATAGCTCAGTCGGTAGAGCGCCGGACTGTTAATCCGTAGGTCCCTGGTTCGAGCCCAGGTCGAGGAGCCAACTAACTTTCGTTGAAAAGACGATATGAATCAAGCACTTAGGCTCATCGTCTAAGTGCTTTTTTCATTTCTGCCCTGCCCCAAAAGCCCCTTCCAAGAGGCCCATGGGACACTGGCGGGACACTGGCCGACAACTCACGTCGACAGATCGCCACTTTTCACGATAGTATTTGGCCGTGCTTGATGCACAGCGTTGAAACGCTGGACTCCCAGTCCAGCGTGGAGCCCTCCCTTCCACTAGCTGCTAGGTTCCGACCTAGACCGTGGTTGTTCATACCTTTCCAAGGAACGCTGATGGCCACCATCGAGACCCGCCTTGCCGAAGACGGCACCAAGACCTTTCGCGTCAAAGTACGCCTCAAGGGCCAACTCCCTCAACAAGCATCCTTCACCCGATTGACTGACGCCAGACGCTGGGCGCAGTCCACTGAAGCCGCCATGCGTGAAGGCCGGCACTTCAAGGTGCAGGAGGCCCGCCGCAAAACCCTGGCGGACCTGATTGACCGCTACCTCCGGGACGTGCTGCCCCAGCGTCCGAAGAACGCCAGCAACACCAGCCGCCACCTGCTCTGGTGGAAAGCCCAACTCGGCTACCGCGTGCTGGCAGACATTCAGCCGGCGCACATTGCCGAATTCCGCGATCAGCTTTTGTCCACCCCGACCGACCGAGGTACCCGCAGGGCCAACGCCACAGTACAACGCTACCTCGCAGCGATCTCGCACGCATACAACATTGCCATCAAGGACTGGGGCTGGGTCGATGAAAACCCGGTGGCAAAAATCACCAAGCCACGCGCGGCACGCGGCAGGGAGCGCTTCCTGTCCGATGAGGAGCGGGACCGCCTGCTGTCAACGTGCAAAGCATCCAGGAGCCAGTTCCTGTACCCCGTGGTGGTGCTGGCCATATCCACCGGCATGCGGCGCGGCGAAATCATGGGACTGCGCTGGAAGCAGGTGGACCTGGCAAACAGCTGCCTGCGGCTGTCTGAAACCAAGAATGACACCAGCCGCTCCATCCCTCTGGCGGGGCTGGCGCTGACCCTGATGGCCCAACTCTCGAAGGTGCGCCGCATCGACTCTGAGCTGGTGTTCTACGGCAGGGACAAGGCGCAGCCCATCGACCTGAAAAAGCCCTGGGAAACCGCGCTGCGCAAGGCGGGCATCGACGACTTCCGCTTCCATGATCTGCGCCACAGCGCTGCCTCATACCTCGCCATGAACGGTGCCACCACCGTGGAAATTGCGGCGGTGCTGGGGCACAAGACGCTGCAGATGGTCAAGCGCTACAGCCACCTCGCCAACAGCCACACGGCCAGCGTGGTGGCGTCCATGAATCGCAAAATATTTGCACATCCAGAAGGCGAGACGCGCGCCGTCAAGATGATCAATCAGTGACGGCACTCGACAGGGGTTGACCTGTCACCGCAAAGCTCGCTACACTGCCTCCCGTGCACTAACTATGCACCTGCGACGAAGCCATTTGCCACCCGGCACTTGGTGGAGCTTAAGTCCACTTCGGTTCAACAACCGGAGTGACCAGAGTCCACCAACGTGAAGGAATGCCAAATGGCTTTTCTCTTTTCTGGTCCTGCTTCCGACCAGCCCCAGCCCAAACCACGCCGTATCGCGCGTGCGCAGCAAGCTCCTCAAAACCACCCTGCCCCCGCGCAATCCAGCGCACCTGCCGCCAGCGTAGCGCCCACCCGGCTCATCCCGCTGACAGACTGGAACCAGCACCACGCGTGGCCGCCCATCGGTGGCCTGCGACACCTCGTTTTTTTTGAGCGCACCAACGGCTTTCACAAGGTCGTGCGCCGCGTCGGCCGTCGCGTCCTGATCGACGAGGCGGCGTTTTTTGCATGGGTCAACAGCAACAACGGGGGTGCCAAATGAGTCTCCCCCGCCAACCCTTGATCAACGATGCCGACATCTTGATGGGCGCACACGTTTCTGACGATCTCAGCCAAGTACAACCGGAGAGTTTTCATCCGGAATTGCTCGTGCAGACTGCAATTTCCAAACTGGAAGGGCTGCGTGTTGTGCTCGTGCACCGGACCATCGGCGAGTTTACGGTCATGCCCTGCATTCCCGGCTCAGATAGGTTTCCGAAGCCTGTGCCGATTGGCAAACGTGGCGTCGGCTGGCTCGAATCCTCCGTGAATGCCTGGATTGACGCACGCGTCTCCGCATCGAAGAGCAAGGGGGTCTAACATGACACGCTCGTCCCCCAAACAAGTCGCCGGCACGATTGCATTGCCACAAAACGCAAAGGTCCAGCTCACCAAATGGACCGCAAACCAGCCTATCACCAAGAAAATTTATTTGACCCCGGAGGGTAAAGTCGAAAAAGTCTCGACAGCCGCCCAGTTGTACGAGGGCCAGGTTAGCCTGATCGAATGCTCGCCCTCTCAGTTCACGAACGTCCTGAACAAAATCGGACCGAATGACTGCCTCAGCTATGGCATTCCAAAGAACGAGAAAGCAACCACGGTCACAACTCAGCGCAAGTTTGAGGCTGCCGGGAAACCGGCCCACATGATGCCCAGAACAGCCGAAGCCATGTGCTGGCCCGATGGCCCGGGGATTATGCTGATCGACTACGACCCTGAAGGAGATGCCCATTCGCCCGAGGAACTGCTCTCCATTCTTTATGATTGCGGCCCGGCCATCGAGACTGCGGGGCACGTCTGGGCTGCATCGACATCATCATGCCTTTATGACACGAGTGGCAAGGAAATCAAGGGCATCGGCGGGCAGCGTGTGTATATCCTCGTAGCCGATGCGACCGATATTCCCCGTGCGGCTGCAGTACTGGCCAAGCGCACTTGGCTCAAGGGGCACGGTCACATCAAGGTCTCTAAATCGGGCCAGTTGCTGGTGAGGTGCGTGCTGGACACCGCTGTCTTCCAAACCAACCGCATTGACTACTGCGCGCCAGCTATTTGCCAAAAACCCTTGATACAGAAGAAGCCCAAGCCGCAACAGCTTGGCAATGCGCGATTGTTTTGGGATACGAAGGTTGCACTGCCGGAACTGACAGCAGTGGAAGAGATCGAATACAAGCGGCTCGTTTCACACGCCAAGGCTGCGATGAAAGACACGGCTGCAGAGATTCGGACCCGCTACATCCAAGAGCGCTCTGCAGAATTGGTGGCCCAGGGCGTTCCTGAAGCCGAGGCCAACAAGACCATCTCCGAGGCGATTCATGGCCAAGTTCTCGGTCCACATTTTTTTCTGACCACCGAAGAAGGCCAGCAGGTGACGGTCAAGACCCTTTTGGACGATCGCAAACTCTGGCATGGCCAGCGCTTTGCAGACCCTCTTGAGCCGGATTATCACAACGATCACCGGATCGCACGCGCCTTTCTCCTCGGCCCTGGTCGCCCCAACATCTACAGTTTCGCGCACGGTGGCGTCAGGTACGAACTCACCGACCGGAATGTCACGATCCACCTGACCCCAGGCGAGCGTGACCTCTACATGCGCAAGATCGTAGAAGTGCTTCGCAAGCGTGGAGAACTGTATTCCCGTGCGGGGCGCATGGTCGCCATTCGCCACGATGGCACTTTCGAAGCGCAGAACGAGCAAATGTTCCTGACTTTGCTGGATCGCAGCTTCCGCTTTGAGCAGTGGAACGCCGCCAAAAAAACCTACAGCGCAGGCAATGCTCCATTGCCGCTGGCCAAGCAAATTCTGGGATCCAGTGCCGGAGACTTTTCACTGGTGAATACGGTTGTCACTGCACCGATCCTGGTCCCCGGTGCGCAGCGACTGATCGAGACTACGGGGTTTGATGAGGAATCGGGAACTTACGCGATGCTGCCCGATGACATTTGCCAACCCGTCACAACGCCCACGTTGGACGACGTGTTCCAAGCTTTGGGCTTGCTGTGGTCACCTGTACGCCTGTTTCCGTTCGTAGCCCCCATCGACCAGACTGTGATGCTCACCGCCATGTTGACTGCGGTGGAACGCCCCCTTCTGCCCACCGCGCCGGGCTTCGCGTTTGACGCTCCCGTTCAGGGCAGTGGAAAGTCCTTGCTCACCAAGGTCCTTGCTGAACTCAGCGGTACAGAGCCGGTGATGTCGCCACACCCGGGCTCCCAGAGCGACGAGGAAATGCGCAAAACACTCTTCGCCAAGCTGCTTGAAGGCCGTCGCGTCATTGTTTTTGACAACGTGATTGGCGACGTTGATTCGGCCTCACTCGCTGCGGTGCTGACCAGCAAGACGTACAGCGACCGCCTCCTGCAAACCTCAACCAGTCCGCAGGTTCCCACCAATGCCCTCATTTTGCTTTCGGGCAACAACATGACCTTGAAAGGCGATTTGCCTCGCCGCATTCTCAAGTGCCGCATTGATCCGAAGTCAGAGACCCCGCACCAGCGTCAGTTTGATTTCAACCCTGACGAACTGGTGCGCACCCAACGCCAACAGATGGTAGCTGCGGCGCTCACGTTGTTCTTCGGCTACTTGACCTTGGGCAAGGGTGCCCAGTTCGGGAAAGGACGCATGGCCAGCTTCGAGACTTGGGATGATCTGGTCCGCCAAACTGTCTGTTGGCTGGCAGACCTGCAAACACAAGACGCCTTGCCAGTGGGCGACCTCGGCAACGACTGGGTGTTGCCGACGTTGGTAGACCCAATGCAGGCAGTCAACGAGGCTGTCCAAGAGGATCCTGCTCTTTTGCAACTCGGCCGGCTCCTGGATGCATGGGAAAACCAGATTGGTACTGGCATGAGCGCCGCGACCATGTTCACGGTAGGGAATCTGGTCAAAACGCACGGATTCGGCAAGAGCTCCTCGATTGCCAATAACAACCCTGACGCCCCATTCATCTCAGAAGTTCTGTATGAAATCGCTGGCCTCCCCCGCAGCACCGAGATCAACACTAGGAGGCTTGGCAGCTACTTTGCCGAGCATGAAGACCGTGTCTTCCGGGGGCGCGCGCTGCGGCGGGGCGCGAAGCACCAGGGTTCGATCCAATGGTGGGTTGAAAAGATCAGTGAGTCTTGTGAGTCAACTTCGGACAACTCCAAAAAATGTGCCACTCCAAAGGCGAAAGGATAGGGGCTCAAGCAAGTCACCAAACTCACCAAAACCACGGCGAAAAAAGCGCTTCCGCCACAGCGTCAGCAGCGCCCTTTGAAGCCCGATTCGCCCTGAGCTCATGGTGGGGTGTGGGAGAACTCACTCAGCAGGGCTCAAGCCGGCGATCAAACTCCCGAGCTCCGCATCGGTCAAGGCTTCCAGCCGCCCCCTCTCCGCTACGGCAGTAACGTCTAAGTCCAACTTGACCCGGTCTGTGTAGAACCCCATCAGCTTCCCAACCTCCCTCAACCCCGCAATCATCCCTGCGGGGTTTCTTTGTTCCCGAGCCATCTCCACAGCCCCCAGGAGCCCCGCCAAGACGTTATCCCGGTCGATCCACAGGCGGGTGGCGTCGGCCCTTTGCCGGGCCTCTATGGCGCTGGAAATGGCTACATTCGTTAGCAGCCGGTGCGCCGCCACCCGGGCGCCAGCGGCCCCGTATCCGGCCCGTATGGCAGCCTGTGTGCCGTTCGCATCCACGAGGTATTCGTCGATGAAACGGGCCTGTTTTGCTGTCAGGAGTGTGTTGGCAGACATGTCTCCATTTTAGGTGAATTGCCTAAAAAATAGGCAAATTAAACATGGTTTCATACCCCTGGAATTTCTTCCCAGCACGTGGTGTAGTTTGGTGATTTGCGCTCTTGCAGCATCTGCCACCCCTTGAAGGCCCCCTGGCTTGAGACCCTCAGCGGCAGGCACTGAATGGCCGCGGGGGAGCGCTGTTCGCAGGTCCGCCAGCAGTTGGGAAGCAGCCTGGACAGTCGACGGCTCCAGAGCGCCGATCCACTGCTCACCCTTGCCAAGTAGTTCGAGCGTGATGTCCACGCTTGGGTCTAGTTCCCTGATGGCATGCGAACCCGGCTTGAGAGATGAACTGCGCCCTAGGCAAAAGAGCATTCTTTCCATACCGATCAAGCACCCAGGCAATCAGTTGCCTTGAGGGGCTGGGGTGATCGACGAGGCGGCCAATGCATTGCTCTAAAACAGCCACACTGGCCGACGCCTCTACCGGCAGCCTTCGCCGAAGCACTTCTGCTGCATCGTGTACCGCCGTACCCAACAGGGCCGATGGATGGTCGCCCATTTTTTTCAATACCGGCCGGTCGGTCTCGAAAAAATACCGCAGCCTGCATTCCAAGAACACTCCTAGCTTTGAAGGACTGGCTGGCTTGGTGCGCTCCACCCAAAAAGGCTTATCCATGGTTCAAGCTAGCAGCCAACGCGCGCAGGTCGGCAAACCCGCACGTGCACAATTCATGCAGCTCTGGACCGCAGCCCAGCCATTACTTCTCCCATACGCCGCGAAAGCTCAAAAGTGCTGGCGAATTCAACCTGATGCCCGTCAAGGCACAGGCCTTCGATCTCGGGATTTTGTTCAGCGACAGCATCGTGATCCCAGAAAGGATGAAGAATGGCGGCCCATTTTTTGGGCCCGATTTCAATCAGGGGGATGTTCCCGGATCTACGCACTCCACTCCCGTACAGCGATGCGCCTTCAGAGGCCAGCTTCCAGGCGTTGTCGCGCCAGTCCTCTAAGCTGGCAGCGGAAAAATCCCCCCCCAAGCCGGCGTCGTAGTTGTCGTCTAAAAGCAGTCGGATTGCGTCCAGCCCAAGCCTCCAATCGAGTAGACCATGGTAGGCCTGATTGCCGTATCGGTGAAGGCACTTATAGCAGCCCTGCAAGCAATCCGAACGGTGGCTATGTTCGAGCAGCTCGGCCACCTCGGGTACAGCGGGAGTGCGGATCAGCACTTTCATCACTTCGACAATGATCGGGTACCCGCTCGCGCCAAGCTGGCTCAGCCTGTTGCAAAGGCCAGATCCATTGACCAGCTGATCCGCCATTTGAATCACGGGCATAAATCGGCCGTCCGGAAGGATTTGCACCCGCGGCTCGAGGATTTCTATTTCATCCGGATCGATGTCCAACAATTCGCGGGACGCGTAGTCGACGATCAAAAAAGCTGCCGAAAGTGCAGCCGCGCGGAATCCGGGCGTGAGCCGGGACATCGCTGCACCGAGTTTTGCCGGCCGAAGTAGCTGAAGCCCCGTTGGAATACGAGCAGCCATGAGCGCCAAAGAATCGGTCACCTTTGGCGAAGAAAGGTAGAACCCAGACTCGGTTGTCCCATCAGGGGTGAAGCGCGCGTCCAACGGACTCTCACCCAAATCCGCAGCCCGGGCCTCGCGGTCAAGCCACACCCCATTAGCAAAAATCGACTGAGTCGAGCCCCCCACACGCAAAGGGATGCGCAAGCTGCCGCGGTCTGCGTTGAAGCCGCTCCATTCGTTGTTGGCATACTCCCCACGGTTGATGCGGTGGACCCATGCCTGGGGATTCAGCTGTATGGTGGCGTTAGTCCCTGGCGTTTGCTCTGCATAGATCGCAAGAGCTTCCGCGAGCGAGGATCGGCTCTGTTTGGTTGCCGATTGGTCGGCATCATCATCTGCCCGCTTTGCCACAAGCGAGGTGATAAACCCGCGCGGCACAAAGCACCGGTACTGTTTGCCCGCCCCTAATTCGGCCTTGCAGCCCTTGCACGTTTCGCCTGCCGCACCAGCAGGACCCCATGATCCACAAACGCCACACTCCGACATGAGCCTGAGCTCGCCTAAATCAGCGGGCGTTGAATCGAAGGAACTCGGCTGCAAATGCCGTGGCATAAGCGAGCCCGAGAAGCCCGCCGTAAAGTATCGGCGCTTGTCTTGAATCAAAAACTTGCCTGGCGCAAACTCTTGAATGGCCACATCGAGGTCGCGGTCCATGTCAGCGAAGTTGATCTTTTTTCGACTATCGCGGAAGGGACGTGTAAGCAATTGACGGGTCCGCGTAGGCATTCCATACATCGGGAATCTGCCATGCTCAGCAAGCGCTTCAGCGAGGCCTTTCTCACCCATTGCCGGATCGGCAAGCACCATTGCGATATCCGCCATCACGCTTTCGACGGTCAGTTCGGACACGATGGCCTGAAGCCGAGCTTTGTCACCCTGCGCGCATGCTGAAGAGAACCCGTCGCGCTCCGCTACGGTTGCTGCGAGGGCCGATCGAATTAATGGAAACCAAGCAGCCTGCCGAGTGCTCAGCCACGCGACCTGAAAGAGCTCGCCGTGGTTATCTGGTTTCCCGCGATGCTCATCTCCCGCCCATTTGCGTCCCGCAGCGATCTCGGCACGGCGCAGATGCCTAAACGCGGCTACAAGCCATCCCTTTCGGACCAAACGCTGGGCAATCATCTCCAAGCCTGTTGTCAAGAAAGGTGGCGGCGGGAGATCCCCAGTGATTTTTTCCGCATGTCGAAAATAATGGAGGTCGTGGCTTTTGCTCCGGCAGACCGTCAGCACAAACGAGAATGCTTGTCCGCGCCGTCCGGCGCGGCCTACCCGCTGCTGGTAGTTGAACCGCTGCGGAGGCATATTCGCTTGAAAAACGGCCCGTAGGTCTCCTATATCGACGCCTACCTCCATCGTCGTCGTGACAGACAGCACATCCACCACCCGCGCTGCCCTGTCTAAAAGTTGGTCGGCCGGCAACGGACCAAACCCCGCAGGCAAGATGTCATCGTCGTCTGCGATCAAGATTCCCTTGAACCTGCGCAGCCTTGCTGCAGGGTTAACGGTCATCCCAGTCAATTCCTCTACCCGCATCCTGCGGATTCCGCTTGCAGACTGGATTCTTTTCCCGAGGAAGTTCGCAAGGCGAAGGTCGCCAGCTTCGCCAGAAGTGACATCGGGCAAAGCTTTGTAGCAGCGGGTGCAAATTCCTGCACCGAAGTGCATATGTACGCGCCCGCAATGCGCGCATCGCCAGTACGAACTACGAGGATCGGAAACCTTGAAGTGAATCTTCGCTATTTCAATCAATCCATCCGGATGTCCGGAAGTTTGAAGCTCCGCAAGAAAACCGTTTACCAGATCGCGCGCTTCTCCGCCAAATAGGTTGCACCTGGCTTCGGCGAAGCGATAGAGGCGGTTTTTTGGATGTACTTCGTTCGCAGAAAGCCACGGCGTGTCATTCCCAAAATACTGTGAAGGCTTCACTCGGTTGGCGTCTGCGAGCACACGTACCATTGCATCAAAAACGGCCAAGTCCGAGCGAGTCTTTCCTGCATGGACGGGCAAGCAGGTGAATCCCCAGCCAGCTTCTTCCAAAGCGAAGTACGTCTTGCTGAAAACGGTTTCGGCGACGTGCCTCTTGAGGTCAGACGCGATGGCTTTGCGGGCCGAATCCAGCTCAGGCTCGTACGATGCACTCTCTCGCCAGACCCACTCATTCTTTATCCCGCGCGCGAACAGCTGCTGCCATGCAAATGTCACGGACGATCCGGAAACCTTGGACGGATCAGGGACGGGAGTGATCCCAGTACGGTCGGTAGGATGGATTCCAGCCTCGACGAGGGCATTAAGAAGCGGCCTTAAAGGCGCCCCAGCAACCGGGACGTCTGGTTCAAGCACAGCACCTAGGGAGATACTGTCGGTGCCACTTGCAGCTTTTTTTGCACGGAGCGCCAAGCGCTCCTTGCTCAAAGCGTCAAACTCTTCCTCCTCAGCTGCGCTGAGGACCTCTTTTGCAGCAAGTTCAGCCAACCTGGTTGCGACGCGCTGCAGGGCCTCGGCTATCACAGCTGGGGTGTCTCTCTGCGAATCAAGCTGTTGCAATGCCTCTACCACTATTTGCCGACGAGCGTCATCATGGTGGCCGCCTTCCAAGTCGAACGCCGCTTTTGCTGCATCCTGGCGGCTGTCGGAAAACGTCACCAAGCGCTCTCCGCGGTTCTTCCGCTGCAGTTCGGCCATGAGCGAGCTTGCCAGCAACTGCGTCGTCTTTGCAAAGCCGACTCTGAACCCCCTAATCGGCGAGAGCTTGCCGCGGCCGTGCTTGTACGAGGTGCCGCAAGCAGGGCATTGGAAAGGCAGCGCTGTGCCGGGCGAGCTCGGCGATTCCTGATCGCGCACAGGCTTGCCTCTGAAGTCTGCGGCCGTTACTTTGTAATGCCATCCTGGGATGGAATTCTCAGCAAATCCGCCATCCGCTCCTAGGTCGTGGATGGTTGCGGTGAAGGGGTTGTAGGCGGCTTCCTGCCAGCGCCCGAATGAGTCATCGTCGATAACCTCCTCGTCCCCGGCCGGCCAGAACCGGTCTGTAGTCGGCATGAACACTGTGTAATCTTCGGCCGTCCTCTTGTCGACCATTGCTGATTTGGCCCGCTCCGGAAGGCTCTCCGTATCCGGATCGTTGGGCAGCAGCTCGATCCGGCCACCCAACGGCAGCTCTGACCGCTTGCCGCCAAAGAAGAGGGCAGCGCAGCATTCACAATAAAGAAGATCGACGCGCCGCGTCGCGATCCCTTCGCTGTTTTTCTCTCCATATCGCATTCCTGATTCAACCGTAAGGTCCGAAAACAAGCGGCGCTCTCGCTCTGCTTGCGGGAGGTCCATGGATGCAGGAAGCGGCGCAACAAAAAGTCCCTCAATGGCCCGAAAAAAAGTGTGCGCACGAAAGCGGGGCAGGAGGTCTACCCTTCCTGGTAGAGGTATTCCGAACCATTCGGACCAGCTGTCTGCACTGGCCCGTAGCCAGATCAGAGCTTCGACGGTCTCCACAGCCGCTGGAGCTGGGCCGAAAAGCCTAGCGCTGATGGCGGAAAGCGATGTAGCGCGCATTCCATCGCCTTCTGTGACGCACGCGCTTTCGAGGAGCTGCGCAGCTGCATCAATGGCCCCGAACGCCAAGATACCGGGATCTGCGCTGTTGGTCGGACAGCCCAAGGCCGATGCAACATCGCGCCAAAGCGGCAAGCTGCTATCCAAGGAAGCAGGGGTTTTAGAAAATGATTTCAGCGCGCCAACCGCGCTGCATAGGCCAGACTCGTCGCCGTTGAATACGGTCTTGATGCGTCCATCGCTTTTTCCTCGCACTACGCACCCCGCCCAATCTTCCTTGTTTGCGCCGGCTTGCAGCCCTCCAGTGCCGAACATGCTCCACAGGTAATCGATGCTTTGCGCGCGGTGATCGCCATCCACTGGCAAAGACGCACTGGAGGCGAGTATCCGAAGTTTGTGGTGATGCGCAGCAGAGTCGAGGCCAAGGCGGCTAAGCAAATGCTTCAGTAGGTAGCTCACCTCCGTACCGGCGGAACCGCGTTGCAAATGGAGCTCGTCCAGGACGAGATAGAAATACGCGTCGGGATCAGTTTCAATCCATCGCCGGGTTGCTTCAAAGATCGGCTCGTCCACTTCGCGCACAAGCATGGTTGAAAGCATGCTTGTGTTGGTAATCAAAATGTCAGGGGGGTGGCGCTGCATGTCCCAGCGGCTCACCACTTCGGAACCTGGCACCCGTGGGAAGTTGAACGGCAGCGACTCATCTTTTTGCGACGCCCCCTGAGCAACGGCCGCCGAGTATGTTGCCTCCAACGTGTTCAAGTATTCCCGCAGTTCCGCCGCTTTCCTTGCCGATCTATCTTGTTCTCGCTGATCCCGCAGCCGGGGATGCTCCTGCCATCCCGTTACTTTGGTGGCACTCGTATACCGTCCGAAAAATATCCTATTTCCGTGGAAATGCCTGTCCATCGCGGAGTGCGCAGCATCTGAGTCGAGCGCACGGCGCATTCTCACGAGCTGATCCTCGACCAGGGCATTCATAGGATAAAGAACCATCGCCCGCATAGCCTTGGGTCTTGAGGCCGCCTCGGTAGGGTCGTCGCGCATGTAGGTAGGCTTCGCGCTGCTGCCCGCGTGCCACCAAGGGCTCGAACCGAGCGAGGGGCTCGGCGGCCATGAGGCTGCCTCTTTCGATATCTGCGCGAATATGGGAAGGAGAAAAGACTCAGTCTTGCCGGATCCTGTTCCCGACGTCACCACTCCTGGCTTTCCAGCCTGCACGCCTCGTTCCAACATCTCAAGCTGGTGCCTATAAAGCTTGTACTTTCCCGCCGACGGGTTGTCGTCAGCGCTCGGAATAAGCCCGCTTAAGCACAGGTCGACAAACGCTTCACGCTCCTTGGCATTAAAGCCAGGAAGCCATTTTTCTCCTCCGGGGCCGTTGCGCAAGTCACTGATCGCCAGTCCATAGTCCGCATACTTTGGCATCGGCTCCAAAAACAAGTCGGCGCAAAGAGACCCCTTGTTCTCCAACAATTTCCGCCGACGCGTTTGGATCTCAGGGGGGCCGATTCGGAACGCTGTTTCCAGATACGCGATGTAGAAGTCCCGGATGGATTCGAACGTTTCAATTGGGCTGTTCATCATATGCTCCTAGTTCGCGTCCAAAAATCCGTCCGATCGCCCTGGCGGCTGCGCCATCCCCAACCTCAGCAGCGTAGGGAGAAAGATCAGGCGCAAGCTGTTCCACTTCGCTGCGCAGGTCTGCAGACGCGCGCCTACCGACTGAAAAAGCAAGCTCAGCGATCGCCCGAGCGCGAAGCGCAGAAAAACCCAAAACTTCCGCAGCTAAGCTGGCTTGTGTCCGGACAGCGCTTTGCTTCCCACCGGCTTTTTGCGCCTGTCCGAAAAGCGCGCTCCACACCTCGGCAGAAACAGATGTCGCGTCTACAGGCAATATTGCATTTGGCTCAGATTCATCTCCCCAAGGGCCGTCGGTGTGCAGCAGAGGCATGGACGCGGCAAGGGTGCCTTGAATCGGAAATACACTTTTTCCCGCTTCAAACGTAAGCGCGAAGACCGCCGGCGAGCGGATCGACACGTGGCGAAGGTTGCCTGCCGCATCTTTCCAGCAAATTTCCCTCCTACCATCGCTCGCACCTGGGAGCTCAGCCAGCTCCGGCAGAAGGCATTCAGGGGGTATTCGGTTGGCGCCCCGCAGCTCAATAACAGAAGCGCGGCCGGCCTTTGCTTGGACTTCCAGAAAGGCACCTAGCGTGACTGGCCACCCTCGCGGTCCGGACCGAACCAGCGCCGGGGCATTCATCAGGTCGCTGATGCTAAACATGTCACCACTCACGGCGACTTCGCACAAAACCCCTTCAGATATCAGCGCGGCGAGCACAGCAATAGCCTCGCGGGCGGTTTGGCCAGTAAAACCTATGACGGGCCGCACGGACGCAAGCGCTACTGCGGCCAAGATCATCGTTTCGCTAAGCCCGCTCTGCTCAGCTCTGGCGGTGATAGCGGCGACAAGGGCCCGCTTATTCGGCAAGACCTTGTCGCTTGCCAAAAACGCAGCATTGAAGTCGGCGCTCGAATGATCAGCAGAGATTGCCGGCCCTGCTTGAACGTTTTGCGCTTGCTGCGAAGCCACATTGCTTCCAAAGATTGCTTTGAGCAGCGCCGCATTGGCTAGTGTCTCGAGTCCACCCTCAACAGCTTTGTCAAAGGTATTCTTTATCCTTCGCTCCAAGTCAGCTTCTTGCTGCCGGCCGGCCTTTTTCAACCTATCGAGCTCCGCATTCACAGCTTCTTTTCTGGCTGCCAGGTCCGCTTCAAGAATGCGCCGCTTTTCAGCCAAATCAGCGACCTCTTTCTTCAAGCTCGCTTGCTGCTCCTCATAATCCTTAGCGATGCAGGCTATCTCTGCATCGATTCGAACCTTTATTGCCGGAAGTTCGAGTATTTGTTGGATCGCGTCATCCAAGAAAATTTTCGCATCTGCAGCGTTACTTAAAGTCTCAAGCGCCCGCCCGTGAGCTTGCTGATCCAACGTGGAGCTGCTGAGATTGGCAAAGTTTGCAAGAGCCTGAATCTGCGCCTTCCCAAGGACAGGGACGCCCTCTGAATCCTTTGCATGCTTGAAAAGCCGCTTTATGAGTGTGCCCGACGGTTCACAGTGGTATTTACCGATTCCTGGCGGAAGATCAGGAACCAGTTCCAAACGGGCGGAACTGAGCTCAATGGATGGGAGTTCGCTGAAGCAATCCAGCGGCATATCGAAATTGAACTTCCCCGGATCACTGAGGCCGCCCGGCAAACGGAGTGCAACTCCGTCGGTGAGAAAGAATACCGGGACGATTGCGTGGAGCGGCTTGTAGGCCTCTAAAAGCCATCGCCGGACTTTGTCTGGCTCCTGCGAGGAATAGGGTACCCGGTTGACTGAGTACACCCTTCCCTTGTGCTGTGAAATGACATATCGCGTGGGTTTGTCGGGGCTCTTGAGATCGGCTGTCCAAATGCCTATCTCGCCTTCAGCAAAGCTTCCAGGAATCGAATGGGGCGCTGCAGTTGCGTCCCCGCTTGAGGGAAACAGCCCTTTCGCCTGCATTGGCGAGACTTCCGTCCATTTACCAGCTACCAGAAGCGCAATGGGGCTTACAAAAATGTGCCCCTGTGAGAGCACTTTTTTCACAATGCCAATGAATGGAATCCCGTCGACACTGTCAACCATGCCGGGAACATAGGGCTGGAGCTTTTGAACTGCGCCTGCCGCAATCTGAGCTGGCCGCGACTGCAGGGCGGCAATCACCAGCCCTAGCTTTTGTTCCACTGGGCTGCTACTGGCGCAAAGTTCATCCCTGCGCTGGGCCGCCGTGCGTTCGTCGCGGCGCATTGACGCAAGCATTCCCGATACCAGGGAAGGCAAGGGCCGCAAAGGCGCTACCAGCGGTTTTCCTTCAGCTATTGCAATGCACGAATCCGCGTCTTCCTCAGTAATCTCGACTACAGCTGGGGCGTGGTGATCAACACAGTCGGGGGCAGATTCAGCGTGATGCGTATCAACACCTGCGAGGAACGCTTGAACGACGGGATCATTCTCTCCCCGCGCGTAGATTCGGAGCAGTGTTCGCCATGCCGCTTTGGCGCTATCGGCGTCACCATCGCCTTTACTGGCAGCCTGAATACTCTTCAACGCTGTGGCCGAGTCTGCTAGGTCCTCGAAAACTGCATTTTTCTTGAACCAGTCGCGGACGATCGCTTCTGGCTTGGGCTTGAGCCCTGCCAAAAACCGCACTCGCCGCTCTAGGCCTACCGGCAAGTTGTCAGCTTTCGCCCCCGCGGCGACCAAGCGCTTCTTGCAGTCGTTGAGGCACCGATCCACTTCGCCAGGAACAGTTCCTAGCGCGTACATCAAGCTCAACCTGCTTTTGGCCGAATCCACTTCGTTTCGCATCCCAGTCCCCTGTTCTTGCTTCTGCGTGGTTATTTTTTCAGTGCGCGAGGAATGCCTAGCTCCGCTCCCGCACTCGCTTGCCTTTCAGGAGACTGAGAGCCAGAGCTCTCCGTTCGCCCGCCCTATTCTCGTGCTGCTCTGGCGGCGCAAATCCTCCAACATGGACACCGTGCCAAATCCGCAAGCCATCTCCGCCTCGAAAAGCGAAGCTTCCATTGCTGGCGACTCCAACCACGCCGCCACCGAAATGCATCCACCAGCTGCTAACTGGATTCGGCAGGCTCAGCAGAGAGCCGTTCCAATCCACGTCTCCGCGTGTGGAAACGACTCCCAGGCCTGCCGCAGACGATGCTGCACTTATAAGTAACGCCCAACAAAAGCTATCAGTGCGCCTGTATCCGGCATCCAAACGAACGTAGTAAATATGCCGCTGTCGCCCCTCTGACCGCAGCACTGATCCCACTGGCAAGAGTTCGCGCGGAACTTTCTCTGGAATCCATTGGAAGGCGCCAGAGTCCCACTGCGACACCGAATCGCCGAATACCGGCGCCACTGCCTCGACTGCATCGGTTCTGGACGGCGACAAACCTGCAAGGACATCTGCCGCAGTCTCTCGCTGGGAGAGTCTTCGCAAATGCAGCATAGAAGTGATCGCAAGCGCCCTTTCTTCGCTTCCGAGATCAAGCTCGACGCAGCCGATTGACAGCGGCATCCCGACATCGGCAATTCGCAGGGTGCTGTCACCATCTGATGACCCATCAGCCAAAGCTGACCATTCCTGCTTGCTAAGCATCCCGCGAATTCTGGCAATGATCCGGTGTCCGCGCCGCACCCACGAGATCGTCCGCAAACCAGCTGCGACCGCTCCGTGAGGTGACAATGGACTCTCGATCGGCTGCAGCCAGCCGCCCGCAATTAGGACGCGGCGCAACCTCCAGATGTCGATCCCCGCCGCTTCCGCTGCCATGCGTAGGTGAGCCTTAAGTTCATCAAACTGCAGCGTTCCCCGAGTCTGGAATCGAAGGGACAACGCTTCTGAAAGCCAATCGAGTGCAGGGTGAATGACGTCCACACTTACGCGGTCGCAAGGCAAAGCATGGATGGTGCCGGGACCGAATAGTTGCTGCGGCCTGCCCAAGTGGGCAGGACCGCCGTCTTTGGTTGCTCGGGCCCCATGTGCAGGCGAGAATGATGCGGTCACTGATTCGCGCACGCCACAACGCCCGTCTATCAGCCATTCCGCCCGGCTTTCTGGGAAGTCAAGCGGCGCGCCCGGCGCCATATCGACAACCGGCACATCAAGGAAATGGCTCGCTTCCGCCCCTTCTGTTTGAAGCGATAAGCGGCACAGAGCTTGCCCCTCCACCCCCACGAGCTGGGATGGAGGGATGTAGAAGCCTTCGTCGCTTGCACAAAGCGCCCCAGCGACCAACTGCTCCCCGGAAGCGCTGAGTACGGTGTATGTTCCGGCGACCGCGCCTTCCAAGCGGACATACGGGTTGCTAGCTGGCGTCAAAAGAACGGCCTGACCATATCTCGCTGCTCCGGCAATCCGCGGTACAGGTGGCACCCAGCCTTGGACGAACAATTTGCGCGCGCCTGCAGGTACCTCAAGCGAAAGCCGCTCCACGAACGCCCTGCTAAGCCCCGCGAAGGACAGGAAGCACCAAAGCCCTCCGGTCTCCTCCGTACCGATCTGAATGCACGGCACCCCTGCATGGCTCGCCAGTAACTTGATGCGCTGCGCCGCGCTGGTACGCATAAGTACGCAGCAAGGCCCGCCATCGAAATAGCGGCCGTCAGAACTCATGCTGCCAAGAGAATCCAAAAAGAACGGCAAACACCCAGCCTTCAGTGCCCCCCCTAGCCTCGTTCTTGCAAACCCTTTGTCCGTTTCCATCAGCGCCTGCAAAGCGGAAATCGAAGTTTTCAAGTTGGACTCCGACCACGTGGCGACGTATGGCCCACGAGCGCGCGGTAGCCTAACTACTCGCCCCTTGCCAATAGCAAGCGCTGCTTGCTTATCAGTGAGGACGGAAATTGCTGGAAACTGGATATCCGTAATATCCACCTGCACGCATATGCGGCCGAACTGCGAGAGTTCCCTCTCCTCTTCTTCGCGGGTTATGTCCCTCACCGCGCCCCAGAACGGGCTGTCATAGGCCTCCTGCATGCGCTGTGCGGCAACAAGCGATCGAAATCCGCTGAGTTCGTCCTTGAAAGTTTGGCTAAACTTTCCGAGCCGCTCGTGCGCTGCACGGCTAACAGCCTGGAATGGATAGCGGCTGTCAACGGCGGAGTCGGCAAGCGCGGTGCGCAAATGGATCTCGTCCTTGTACGAGGGAAAGGCCAAGCGCTTCGCGTGACCAATGCGCGTTTCGTGCTGAGGGTCCGGCAGAACCAGCACAGCGCAGTCGCCTGATGATGCAGCCCGCCTCTTGCTCCATGAAGCGAACTGCGTCCACAGTGCCGGCAGATCGGCGAAGTGAAAGCTCTCCAATTCGTCGATACCGAGCAGCGCTGCAAACCGCGTCCTGAATCTGCCAACTTGAAACGTGTCGTCGTCTGCGCTTGCGGCAAGCAGCGATAGGTACAGCGCTGCAAAATTGGGTGGAATGCCATCACGCTTCGTTAGAACCTCTATCCGGGGCGACAGCGTGAACTGGTCCTTAATCGTTTGCGCGTCGCTCCCGAAAGCCCTGAGGAAGTTTCGCTTTGCGGCTGTGCGGTCCTGCCCCCCGGAAAGCTGCTCTAGTACGCGCCCGGTTGCGTCAATCCGGCTGAGAGTTGTGCCTGCCTGGTCTGGCCTGAGGAACAATGCGGCGACCAGAGCTGTGTTCCATTCGGAAAGCGAAACGGGTGGCATGTGGAGTCTACTGTTGCGCTACAGCTCTGTACTATGACGGCCGCTGCGGCTAACTACAGAGCTCCAACGCATGCGCCATGTCAGGCATTTTTTTTGTTAGCTTTGTTGTACTGATCGGCGTCGCATCAACCAGTCCCGCGCCAGTAAACAGGTGGGAAAAAATTGCCTTCGCCAACTTAGGCGGCACCGCGTTTCCTATTTGGGTAAATTTCGATGCGACGTCGCCTACAGGCAAGAATTTCGCACCGAAGGTTTGTATCCGCGCGCACTCCTGCCAAGACAACCGCCTTGCCTTGTCGAGCTTTTGGCGCTCAATATTGGCCTCCAGGTGCTCATACTGGCCGGAGAAGTCCCAGCGCTGCTTCCATCCATCCGCCAAGTTTGACCAAGTCAGCGTCATTACAGGACTGGCGGGGTGCAGCGTGATGTGGCGCCAGTTCGCAACGACAGTAAACGCTGGGTCATCCCACTTTGCCTTCCGGTTCCTTGACATGTAGTACCAAGAGAACCCGACATCGGGGTCATGCGGGCGCTCGTAAAACTCACCTTCTGGCCATAGCGGCAAGTCCTTGATAGCCTCGCCGTGAGATGCGTACGGCTTGAGTGGACCGGAAGCTTTGGTGCCTTTGCCATGGGTAGCCGCCGGGAATTCAAAGCTTTGGTTCAAATCCTTCCGCACACCTACGATGAACAAACGCTTGCGCGACTGCGGCACCCCGTAGTCTTTCGCATTGAGGACTTGGTAGCTGACGGTGTAGCCAGCCTTGCCGAATGCGTCGAGCTGTTCTTTCAAGAATGCTCCGTTGCTGAGCTGCTTGAGACCAGAAACGTTTTCAGCGACAAAGTACTTCGGGCGGACGATATTGACGACTCGAAGGAACTGCTTGTAAAGGTTGGTGCGTTCGTCTTTTTTCGGATCTCGAGATCCAGCCATCGAAAATGATTGGCACGGATAACCGCCCACTACAACATCTGCGTCTGGGAACGCCAGGATGCCGGCAATATCTTTATTACGTATATCAGCATCCGGAAAATACTTTGTCAGCGTTTTGCAGGCATCTGGCAGCAAATCATTTGCAAAAACGACGTGTCCGCCGGCCTCTTCAACTCCGAAATCCATGCCGCCACACCCCGAGAACAGGGACAGCACGCGGATCTTCTCATCATTCTTTTCAAAAATCTTTCTCACTGCTACTGCTTCTCTTGTTATGCGTCTTTGGCATCAGCACCCTGGGGAAGAAGCGGCCACTTGGATTTCATGTAGCTGTCGATCGCATCACGTACCACCCACGCCAATGAAACCTTATTTTCTTCAGCGATTTTTTCCATAAACTGGTATTGGCGCTCCGGAAAGCTGATGGAAGCGCGGACCGTGCGTTCTGGTCCGCCCGTTTCATTGCGTTTTGACTGAACCCGCATAACCATATCCCACAGATGATGAGGACTTTCACCATACTACACCAATGTGGTGAACACTTACAGCCGATCAGGTAACACAGTGGAAGTTTTTTGCCCAATATTTACTATGCCAACATGAATGCTTCGATTCGTTTTTCGGTCCGTTCCAAGTCGCGGATCTCGCATTCCCATAGCTCCAGCACCTTCCATCCGAGCTTAGCTAGGGCGCTTGCATTCCGGGTGTCGCGCGCACGGTTTCCGGCGATCTTGGGTGACCAGTAGCCCTGGTTCGACTTGGGTACAGGGCCAAGTTTGCAGCCGTGTCCGTGCCAGAAGCATCCATGAACCAATATGGCCTTTCGGTGCTTCGGGAGGACCACGTCTGGCTTGCCGGGAAGGTCTTTCCGGTGGAGCCGGAAGCGATAGCCCATGCGGTGCAGCATCGACCTCACCACGAGTTCCGGCGTGGTGTCACGGCTTCGAATACGGCTCATGAGCCGCGAGCGCTGATCGGGCGTTAGCGTGTCAATGGCAGCCTCCATGTGATTCGCCTCGGACTTTGAAGCCGCTTCACTTAATTGAATGAAAAAGAAATCGAAACAAATTCTCTCTGGGAGGTCTACGAGCGCACGAGCCACTTCACTTCGACAGCCTCAAAC
Source organism: Acidovorax sp. GW835-FHT14B10 (assembly GCF_058793725.1). NCBI lineage: Bacteria > Pseudomonadati > Pseudomonadota > Betaproteobacteria > Burkholderiales > Comamonadaceae > Acidovorax > Acidovorax sp. GW835-FHT14B10. The sequence goes on along the minus strand of NZ_JBXAGC010000028.1, from coordinate 14,334 downwards.
AGGCCAGGCAGATCCTGGCTCAGCATTATCCGTACAGTCACCAATTCCCAGCATTGCCATCTCTGCCTAGGAGTTGTACCCCAGCTGCAGCGTAATCGTAGGCCATTCCCTTTGCCGCTCCTGCATAACCTCCAAGGCCTTCCTGAGCGACTCATACTGCTCTCGCTTCCCCTGCCCCCGGCCGGCCAGCCAACTCGTGGCCACACCACCAAGAAGAGCAATCCACCAGGTCTGCGTGGCGACCAGGGCAGCCTTGCCCACCCCCGCAGAGACACCCGCCTTGGCTGAACGTTGGCCAAAGTGTTCGCCTTTCTCGCGCAGCGATGCGTCCTTCTTCATGAAGACCGACAAAGCAATCACGGCCAGGCCGATGCTGGAAGGCACCAGATCGCTCGCATCAAAGGCCGCATCGCTGTGGGCCGCTGTCGCTTCCACTTTGGCCTGTAGCGCTGCCTCGCTGATGCCGCTGTTGTGAACGTTTTCGGCCAGGCCAAGGGCCGTGAGCTGGGCATGCACCTCAGTGGTCGTCGTGACGTCAATATCGGGGTAACGCTGCAGGGCTTCCTGCACGTAGTGGGTCGACTCCGTGGCTTTGGCCTGCAGCAGCTCGCTGACCTGGCCGTGCTCGTCAAGCACCCGGATATCCCAGCCCGGCTGGGTTGCCGACTCTGCAATTTCCGCGTGGTAGCCATCGGGCAGACCACCACTGTTGAGGTGGTCCACCAGCTCCAGCTCGAAGAGCTTTCCCTTGACGCCAGACACCAGGCCCACCAGCTCGTCGCTGGACATGCGCTCCACAGCATCCGAGAAGGTCTCAGACTTGGCCAGATCCGGGTACGCCAGCGCGAAGGCCTGCTGCACGTGCTCTTGCACGCTGGCGGGGTCGCGAAGTGCCTGCGATAACGTGACACCTCCCACGACCAGCAGGTCCAGAAGTTCATCTTTGCGCCGGCGCTTCTGTGCCGATTCGATGGCCTGCATGCGCTGCGCTGATCGCTCCATCTCCCTCTGGCCGAGCGTGCGCAATTGCTCACGCATTGCTTCGATGCGAGAGGTCGGCAGCGCAAGCGAATCCACGGTGTTCGAAGCCATGCTGGCAGCGCCTCGCACCAGCCCACCGGCTGTGCCACCGACCGCTGGGGCAGACCTTTCTGCCAGTCGCCCGGTGGCAGCGACAGCTTTGCTACCCGCAGCGGCGGCACCAGCTGCCAAGCCAGCGGCGTTCGCCAGCGCCTTGGTGGCGAACCACCCCAGAGCGCCCGCAGCCTTGCGCGCTGTGCCAGCCGATCCCGATCCGGTGATGGCCTCGCGCACTCGTTCAGCGGCGCGGTTGGCATTGCCAAGCAGCGCCTGGCTCGCCTGTTGACTGGCTGATGCCAGAACTCCGCCCGCCTTATCGAGGCCTGACCCGACCGCAACTGTGGCTGCCTGGGCTCCGTCTGCGATCCGGCCATCGTTGCGGACCACAAAGTCAGTGGCCTGATAGATGCCGTTGGCAGTGACCTCCGCTCCGCGCTTGACCCCGTCGGTGGCTTTGCGCGTGCGGGAATTTGAACTGTCTGACATGTTCCATGCCCTCGGGGTTTGCTCCCACTCTGTCAGAGCATGCTGCGTGGGTCAACACAATCTGAACATGCTGTTCCGTTCAAGACGGATCGTTCAGTACAAAAATTTTTTGAAAAAATTTTGAACACTGCAATCGCACCCTCGTAAACGTCCGCGTGGACCCTCTCTCCCGGGTCGACACATCGACCACCCCACTTCGGTTTTCGCTTCGCGCACCCCATAAGGAGTCTCTTTGCCCCTGCGGCGAGGGACTCCTTTTTTCATTTCCGTCCCCTTGAATCCCCCGGCGGCCAAGCCGCCGGGTTGGCAAGCGCTGTGTGACCACTTTGCAGGCCCTTCCTACATCCGGGCCTGTGTCGTGCGTCTGCACTTGTCCTTTCAGCTTGTCGGCTGCCGGGGCATTTCATCAACGCTTCAAGGAGTACCTCATGTTCGAAACCGGTCTGGCCATCTTCCTCGGCCTGGTCTTCATCTTCATCAAGCTCAAGCGCCGCACCATGCTGCGGCTGCTGCGCCACGACATGGCCATTGATGTGGCCGTGACGCTGCTGACCCTGGCTATCCACTGGGGCACCTTCTCTGGCGTCATGGCAGCCACGTTCGCGGGGCTGCTGACCAGCGTGGGCACGTCCCTTGCCAAGAAGGCCTTCGGCTACATCGAAGGCCATCACTACCACCCTGGCTACGTCCGCCTGGACGTCTGACCATGGCCCGCCGTCGCCGTGCGCGCCACTTCTGGCGCTATCGCCAACCGAGCCTGTGGAACACCCTGCGGTTTCGCATCTCGCTGCTTCCCCTGTTCAACCCTTTGTCGAGGTTTCCCATGTCTTCACGTCGCAACACTGTCATTCGTACCGTCGCCGCGCTCTGCGGTGACATCGCCGTGGGCGTGGCCCTGGCCACCGCCTGTGCCTGGGTCATCGAGGCGGCTGCGCTCGGCCTGTTCCTCAGCTTTCTGCTGTGGCTGGTTGGCACTTTGCTGGCGCTGACGCTGAGCCAGTACCTGGTTCACCCTGCTGTGCAGTTGGCGCTGTCAGACCGCAAGCTCGATGGCGCCGTCAATGCCTTGTCAGGCCTGGCGGTTGTGGCCCGAGGTGCCACCGATCAGGTGGCTTCGGGGCTTACACGCTGCCTGTTTTCTGCCTTCACCGCGCTGCGTCCGCGCCAGGGCACTGCGTGATGTAACGCACCAGTTGCTTTCTGCCTTCAACCCCAGCCCCGTGTGGTCAACCACCGGGGCTTTTTCAATTCTGGAGTCCATCATGACCAAGCTCACCCGTTCCACGTCTGCCACCACCGTCGATCTCTATGCCGAGGTGACGAACCAGATCATTGCCGCGCTCGAAGCCGGCACAACGCCCTGGGCCTGCCCCTGGGACCTGGAGCATGGCAGCCTGATGCCAGCGAACCTGACCACCAGTCGTCGCTATCGGGGCATCAATGTCCTGCTGCTCAACCTGCGCCAGATCGCAGGTGGCTATCCCACCAACCGCTGGCTGACGTTTCAGCAAGCACACAGCCTGGGCGCCCATGTCCGCCGGGGTGAGTCCGGTACGCGCATCGTGTTCTTCAAGCTGCTCGAGCGTGACGATGTTGCGGGGGGTGCCCCTGATAGCCTCGCTGGTCGTCGCTTTCAGGCGGCCAACGATGAGCCGTCGCGCAAGGTCATTCCGCTGCTGCGCTCATTCACGGTGTTCAACGAAGCCCAGGTGGAGGGTTTACCTGCCCACCTGACTTGGCCGCAAGCGCCTCAACCCGAGGGTGACGCCTACGCGACGGCCGAGGCGCTACTGGCACGCTCGGGTGCCGTGATCCAGCATGGCGGCAGCCGGGCCTTCTACAGCCCCAGCCTGGACCTGATCCAGATGCCTCCGGTCGAGTTCTTTGTGAATTTCGATCGCTATTACGGCACGGCCCTGCACGAGCTGACGCACTGGACCGGGCATCCGAGCCGCTGCGCCCGGACCCTGGCGAACCGCCAGCACATCGAGGCCTATGCCTTCGAGGAGCTGGTGGCCGAGATGGGGTCCGCCTTCCTGTCCAGCCACTGCGGCCTGCAAGGGCAGCTGCACCATGCCAGCTACATCGCCTCCTGGCTGGAGGCGCTGCGCAACGACAAGCGTCTGGTGTTCAGCGCCGCGTCCCTGGCACAGAAGGCAGTGGATTTTCTGGTCCCGGAGCTGGGCAACGTTCAGACCACCGAAGGCATGGAGGTGACAGCATGAGCACGCCCATCACCATGCCGACGACCGGGCCCGCCCTCTACACCCGGGCTCAGGTGGTTCAGCAAGCCCTGGAGCTTCTGGAGTGCGAGGCCCGCGAAGCCGATGCCCTGGCGTCCCCCGATGCGGTGCGCGACTATCTGCGCCTTCTGCTGGCTGACCGGCCGCACGAGGTGTTTGCCGTCGTGTTCCTGGATGCGCAGAACCGGGTCATCGTGACTCTGGAGATGTTCCGGGGCACGCTGACCCAGACCTCGGTCTACCCCCGTGAGGTGTTGGTCGAGGCCCTGGCGCGCAACGCCGCCAGCGTGATCCTGTGCCACAACCACCCCAGTGGCGTAGCCGAGCCATCGCGTGCCGACCAGGCGCTGACGCAGACCCTGAAGTCTGCGCTGGCGCTGGTGGACGTGCGCGTGCTGGACCACTTCATCGTCACGCGGGGCGGCATCGTCAGCTTCGCGGATCGTGGGCTGCTTTAGCGACTGCCAGGCCCGTCCTTTCATCCATCCTTCCCATCCCGTCCAAGCCCGGTTGAGCCTCTGCTCACCGGGCTTTTCTGTTTCTCAACCCTGGAGTTTCACCATGTCCAACATCAACGATTCCGACAACTACTTCGCACGCCTGAACGCGATCAACGTCAATGAGCATGTCGAGAAGAAAGGCGGGTTCAGTTACCTGAGTTGGCCCTATGCCGTAGCCCAGTTGCGCCTGGCCGATGCCAGTGCCACCTGGGAGGTGCGCCGGTTCGATGGCCTGCCCTACCTGGTCACCGAGGCGGGTGTGTTCGTCGAGGTGGCCGTCACGGTCCATGGCGTGACGCTGAGCCAGATCCACCCGGTGCTCGATGGCCGTAACCGTCCGCTGCTGGCGCCTTCGGCCTTTGACATCAACACCAGCCTGCAGCGCTGCCTGGTCAAGGCGATTGCATTGCACGGTCTGGGGCTCTATATCTACGCCGGTGAAGACCTCCCGCAACCTGTGACGTCGGATGCCGCCAACGATCCGGTGCACCAACCGCCTGAGCGCCCCAGCCTGGCCAGCAACCGAGCGCCGGTGCGGCGCAACGATGGCCGCGAGCGCATCAACAAGACCCAGCAGGCCCAGATCCACAAGCTGGCCATCGAGGTCGGCGTGTCACTCGATCGGGTGCTGTCGTACTTCGGCGTGGCCGAACTCGGGGACATCCCGGCCAATGACTTTCTGCGGGTCATCCGCAGCCTGGAGAAGCGCCGGCAAGCGGCTTGAGCGCCCTGCTCTACAGCGTCTGCACCGATGCTGGCGCCAATCTTTCTCAACCCCATCCAGGCCCTGTCGGCATCAACGGCAGGGCCTTTTTTTGTTTCACGACAAGGAGATTCACATGAACACGACCGTCCACCAGACCCTGGCCCCACAGGCCACCATCATCCATCTCGCCCAGGGCAGCCCCGAGTGGCATGCCTACCGGCAGTCCCGGCGCAATGCCTCGGAGTCGGCAGCAGTCCTGGGGCTGAGCCCCTGGATGACGCCCTACCAGCTGTGGATGGTCAAGACCGGGCGTACGGAGACTAGGGTCACCCATGCCATGCAACGCGGCACTGACCTGGAACCGCTGGCGCGTGCAGCCTACGAGAACCAGACCGGGCTGGTCATGCAGCCGCTGGTGCTGGAGGCCGAGGGCTACAGCGCGAGCCTGGACGGCATGACGCTCGAAGGCGATCTGGTGCTGGAGATCAAGTGCCCGCTGCGCGGCACGCGCTCAGATCTCTGGCAGGACGTTCAGTCCGGGCAGGTGCCTGCGTATTACGGCATCCAGGTGCAGCACCAGCTCATGGTGTCTGGCGCCGATCTGGCCCACTTGTGGGTGTTTGATGGCAGCAAGGGCATCCTGCATGCGATTGAGCGCGATGCTGCCGCCATGGAGCGCATCCGCGCAGGCTGGGATGGCTTCCAGCAATACCTGGACGCCGACACTCCGCCGCCGCTATCCGATGGCGACACCGTGCAGCGCAGCGACGATGCCTGGGCGCGGGCTGCCAGCGTGTTTGCACAGGCCAAGCGCCAGGCCGACAGCGCGGCCGAGACGCTGGATGCTGCCAGGCTGGCCCTCGTGGCGCTGGCGCAGCATCCACGCGAGCAAGGTGCTGGCGTGTCCGTGACGCGCTTCTGGAAAGCTGGGAACGTGGACTACAAGAAGGTGCCGCAACTCAAGGGCGTGGATCTTGATGCATACCGAGGCAAGCCAAGGGAGGAGCTGCGGGTAACTGTCGCCTAAAAACCGATCTCCACCAGTGTCCCGTGGGACACTGGTGGGACACTAACCAGCGAAAAACCACCACAATCCACCATCAATCGCAAAAAATAGGCTGGTAAAAACAGGAGCAAAATTCCTATACAATCCCGGCTTCAACGCTTGTTGAACAGCATATTCCTCGATAGCTCAGTCGGTAGAGCGCCGGACTGTTAATCCGTAGGTCCCTGGTTCGAGCCCAGGTCGAGGAGCCAATATTGGCAGCCAAAGGCTACCCTTCTGGGTGGCCTTTTTGCTTTGGAGTACCGCACTCGCAAAAGGCGGTACGGACCGCGCGCGGTATCTCCACCCCTCTTGCGCAGCTGAACCCCCTTGTATTTTTGAGGCACATTACCCTTCCTTGACCCCAATGCCTGCCATGAACACACTGGATCAACTGCGCTCCGACAACCTCCGGGGTGCGCGCCACATCCAACTGGCCTGCGGTTTGACGGCATTTCCACAGGAGCTCTTTGATCTGGCAGACACGCTGGAAATTCTGGATTTGTCCGGCAATGCCTTGACGTCTTTGCCGAACGATCTGATGCGATTGAACAAGCTGCGCGTCCTGTTCTGCTCGAACAACCAGTTCGCCGAATTGCCCGAGGTATTGGGTCAATGCCCCCAGTTGAGCATGGTGGGCTTCAAGACCAATCAAATCCGCACGCTGCCTGCGAAGGCGTTTCCCCCCCAGCTGCGCTGGCTGATCCTGACGGATAACCGCATCGAGGAATTACCTGCAGAGCTCGGTCACCGCACCCAGCTGCAGAAGTTGATGCTTTCCGGGAATCAGTTGACAACCCTGCCCACCGAGCTGGCGCGCTGCACTCGCCTGGAGCTGCTGCGCATTGCTGCGAACCAGCTGCACGAACTACCCGCGTGGCTGATGGCCATGCCCCGGCTGTCGTGGCTGGCGTATGCCGGCAATCCGTTTTGCGCCACCCTGGAGGGTGCTGCGCAGGTTGCCACGCACATCCCCCCAATGCCCTGGAATCAATTGCAAATCCAGCACCCACTGGGAGAAGGCGCTTCGGGCGTCATTCATCGGGCCGAGCACTTTGATAGTGGACAAATGCGACAAGTCGCCGTGAAGCTGTTCAAAGGCGATGTCACCAGCGACGGCCTGCCCCGATCCGAAATGAACGCTTGCATTGCAGCGGGAACGCACCCTTGCCTGATCCCTGTGCTGGGACAAATTGCGCACCATCCAACCGGCGCCAATGGTCTGGTGATGTCACTGATCGGCGCCAGGTTTCGCAATCTGGCGGGCCCACCCGACCTGGAGTCCTGCACGCGGGACGTGTATGCACCGCAAGTGCGCTTCGACATGGCAGCCATCGCTCGCATCGCATTCGACATTGCCTCTGCGGCACGCCATCTTCACCAGCGGGGCATCCTGCACGGTGATCTCTACGCCCACAACATTCTGTACGACGATCAAGGCCACGCACTGCTGGGTGATTTTGGGGCCGCTTCTTTTTATTCACCCACCACCGAGCCGCTTGCCAAGGGACTGCAACAACTCGAAGTGCGCGCGTTTGGCTGTCTTCTGGAAGAGTTGATTGAACGATACGACGGTTCAACCGGATCATCGGAGGAACTGTCAACACTCACCCAATGGAAAGTCCGCTGCCTTTCAAGCACTCCAGAATGCAGACCCTTGCTGGAAGAGATAGAACAAGGGCTCGGTGAACTTGTGGGTTCATGCACCAACCAGCGGCCCACGCCAGCTGCAACGGATTTGGCCATTTGGATGCCGCCCGATTGAGCACGGTGCTGGCGGCGAGAATGCATGTGCGCCCATCACACATGGCTGGTCTTTGCCACACAATCGAACGCTGTCCTGAAGCCTCGCAACATGCCCCCTCAACTGCCCTGGCTGGAACCAGAGGACCCTTTGCCCGATCCCTGCGCCGCCTGGGGAAAGACCAGCCCCGCCCCGGGCCTGCTGGCAGCAGGAGGAGCCCTTGATGTGGCCCATTTGCACGCGGCCTACGCTCAGGGCACCTTTCCCTGGTTCGGCATAGGCCAGCCCATTCTCTGGTGGGCGCCCGACCCCCGCATGGTTCTGAAAGTGGCCGATTTCCGGCTGCATCGGTCCTTGCGAAAAACCCTGCAGAGATTTCGCGCCAGCGCAGCCTGTGAAATCCGCATCGACTCGGCCTTTGGCCAGGTCATCCGGGCATGTTCCAGCACCCCGCGGGACGGTCAGAACGGCACCTGGATCGTCCCCGAGATGGTGGTTGCCTATGAAGCGCTGCATGCCCATGGAACGGCCCACAGCGTCGAGACGTGGGTGGATGGAAAGTTGGCAGGGGGTCTATATTGTGTGGCGATCGGCGGTGCCATCTTTGGCGAATCCATGTTTGCCCGCACTACCGATGCCTCCAAGATCGCACTGGCTGCACTGGTTTGCATGTGTCTTCGCAACGGCGTTGAACTGATTGACTGCCAACAAAACACCGCGCATCTGGCATCACTCGGCGCACGTGAAATGCCACGCGCTGAATTCATGCAACACGTTCAGAAACAGACCACCCAACCCCCGATTGCATGGAACTTTGAGCCCGTATACTGGAACGCGCTGTTGTAATCAGCGGTACCCACGGCATGACGCAACTCAACGACCTACCGCCGCAAACGCTGCAGTTTTACGCAACGGCACCCTACCAGTGCAGTTATCTGCCCGAACGGCAGGCGCGATCCCAAGTCGCCACCCCCAGCCATCTGATTCAAGGCGATGTCTATTCGAACTTGGTGGCCCAGGGGTTCCGGCGCAGCGGCATGTTCACTTACCGCCCTTATTGCGACGGCTGCCAGGCGTGCGTACCCCTGCGCATCAAGGTCCACGATTTCAAGCCCGATCGCAGCCAGCGCAGAGCTGCTGCACGCCACGGGCACCTGCAGGCACGGGTGCTGAGGCTGTGTTTCGTTCCTGAGCACTACCACCTGTATCGGCAGTATCAGAATGCCCGCCATCCCGGAGGGGGCATGGACCACGACAGCATTGACCAATACACGCAGTTTCTGCTGCAAAGCCAGGTGAACACCCGCCTCGTGGAGTTTCGCGAAGTCGATGCATCGGGCGAAGTGGGCCAGCTGAAGATGGTGTCCATCCTCGATATGCTGGACGACGGTCTCTCGGCCGTGTACACCTTTTATGCGCCGGACCCACATTGCAGCTATGGCACCTACAACGTGATGTGGCAGATTGCGCAGGCTCGCTCCCTGGGTTTGCCCCATGTGTACCTGGGCTACTGGATCCAGCAGAGCGCCAAGATGAACTACAAAGCCCGGTTCATTCCCCACGAGATTCTGGAAGCAGACCAGTGGATCCGCCCCACAGATCGGCATGCAGGTGGTGCTCCACGGTCTACTTCAAATTTCACAAGATAAAATCGCAAACCCTCCCCACATTCCACCCCATGAAGAAAAAAGATCCAGGCATCCCCGTGAAACCCAGCGTTCAGGTGCTGGAACGCATGTTCACGCTGATGGATGTACTGGCATCACGCGAAGAAGCCATTTCGCTCAAGGAAATCAGCGAAAAAACGGGCCTGCATCCCTCGACGGCCCATCGCATCCTGAACGACCTGACGATCGGCCGGTTCGTTGACCGGCCCGAATCAGGCAGTTACCGGCTGGGCATGAGACTGCTGGAGCTGGGCAATCTCGTCAAGGCACGCCTGAGCGTGCGCGACGCGGCACTTGGCCCGATGCGCCATCTGCACAAGCTCATTCAGCAGCCGGTGAATCTGAGCATGCGCCAGGGCGATGAAATTGTCTATGTCGAGCGCGCCTATAGCGAGCGATCTGGCATGCAGGTGGTGCGCGCCATCGGCGGGCGGGCTCCTCTGCACCTCACATCCACTGGCAAGCTGTTTCTGGCACTCGACGATCCGCAACGCGTGCGCGCATATGCCACGCGCACCGGACTGGCCGGACACACACGCAACAGCATCACCCAGCTTCAGGCACTGGAACGTGAGCTGGCCAAGGCACGCCAGTACGGCATCGCCCGTGACAATGAAGAGCTGGAGCTTGGTGTGCGCTGCATGGCGGCAGGCGTCTTTGACGATCAGGGCAAGCTGGTGGCGGGCCTGTCCATATCGGCCCCGGCCGATCGCCTTGATGAAGGCTGGCTGCCCAAGCTTCAGGCCACCGCCCACGAAATCTCCCTGGCTCTGGGCTACCTCTCCACCCAAGACACAACCCGCGCGAACCCCGAATCCTGAACCAGGATCGGAAAGTTTGCGCAATACGGGAGCAGGTCAGCCCGCACGGGCGGCCTGCAGTTTGGCACCCAGCGCCGGCAAGGACTCCACCCAATGGCGCACACGCTGGGCATCTCCGAGCCGGCTGAACTTGCCTGCCGAGTCGAGAAAAACCATGATGAGCTTGCGCCCTGCAATGTGGGTCTGCATCACCAGGCACCGGCCCGCTTCCGAGATATACCCGGTCTTCTGCAACCCGATCGTCCATTCCGGATTCTTCACCAGTCCATTGGTATTGTTGTACTGCAGTGTCTTTTGCCCCACTGCGACCTCGTAACCGGGAGAGGTGGAAAACTCCCGCATGACCGGATCCCCGTGGGCCACGTTCACCAGTCGGGCCAGATCGCGGGCACTCGACTGGTTGCGGCTAGACAGTCCGGTGGGTTCGACATATTTCGTGTCGGTCATGCCAATCGAGCGCGCCTTGCTGTTCATCAGTGCCACAAAAACATCGAGTCCGCCAGGGTAGGTGCGCCCCAGTGCGTGCGCGGCGCGGTTTTCACTGGACATCAGCGCCAGATGCAGCATCTCGCCACGGGTCAAGGTGGTGCCTACGCTCAGGCGCGAACGACTCCCTTTTTCCGTATCCACATCATCCTGGGTAATGGTCAGGGGTTCGTCCATGGGCAAACCGGCCTGGGTGATGATAAGACCCGTCATCAACTTGGTCAGCGATGCGATGGGGAGCACCGCATGGTCGTTCTTGCTGACCAGAACCTCGTTCGTGTCCTGATCAATCACGAATGCCACACTGGACTTGAGATCGAGGGGATCGGCAACTTGGTGAAGTCCAGCCATCTGACCAAAAGTCGGCTTGGCCGGTTCATAGACAACCCGCGCAGGGGCCTTTGCGGTGCGCGCCGTGGCACGCACCGCCTTGCCCGCGCTGGCAGACTTGCGCGGCACCGCGGCACGCTTGGCGCTGACGGACTGGGCTTGGTGCTTCTTGGCGACCGGTTTCTTCCGTTCGCTCGCCTGGGCGGAGGGAGAAAGCAGCGCAACGCTGACAACAAACAGGCCAAAAATTTGAAAGAGACGATTCACTGCGGTGGGGCGGCGATGGTGCATCAGAATGCTCCAAACGGTAATAAGTGTGGGCAGTGTACAGAATTGAAAAAAGTCGCGCAAGATCAATACGTTGCACGACTTTTCAATAAAGTGAGTGAATTACAGATTCACATCTCAACCCTGCGCCGCAACACGGTCGGATTTACTTTGCAATTTGTTCAACGCACTCAGATAGGCTTTGGCTGACGCAACCACGATATCGGGATCCGCCCCCACGCCGTTCACCACCCGACCGCTGTTTTGCAAGCGCACCGTGACCTCCCCCTGGCTCTCGGTCGAACCGCTGATGGCATTCACCGAATACAGAACCATTTCAGCACCACTCTGGACATGCGACTCGATGGCCTTCAGCGACGCATCCACGGGGCCGTTACCGTCGGATTGCCCGCGTACCTCCTTGCCATCCACCGTGAACACAATCGAAGCCTGCGGCCGCTCGCCGGTCTCGCTGTGCTGCGCGAGCGAAACAAACCCAAATTGCTCCTTCTCGCTGGTCACGCTTTCATCACTCACCAGCGCCAGGATATCTTCGTCAAAGATCTCGCTCTTGCGGTCGGCCAGCTCCTTGAACTTGGCGAAGGCGTTGTTGACGTCGGTTTCGCTTTCGAGCTGCACACCCAATTCCTGCAAGCGCTGCTTGAAGGCATTGCGTCCACTCAACTTGCCCAGAACGATCTTGTTGGCGCTCCAGCCCACATCTTCCGCCCGCATGATTTCATAGGTGTCACGGGCCTTCAGAACACCGTCCTGGTGGATACCGCTGGCGTGGGCAAAGGCATTGGCCCCCACCACGGCCTTGTTGGGCTGCACCACAAAGCCCGTGGTCTGGCTCACCATGCGACTGGCCGCCACGATGTGCTTGGTGTCGATTCCCACGTCCAGCCCGTAGTAGTCGCGGCGCGTCTTGACTGCCATGACCACTTCTTCGAGCGAGCAGTTGCCTGCGCGCTCGCCCAGACCATTGATAGTGCACTCCACCTGTCGTGCGCCGCCGATCTTCACTCCAGCCAGCGAATTGGCCACCGCCATGCCCAAATCATTGTGGCAGTGCACCGACCAGATGGCCTTGTCGCTGTTGGGCACCCGTTCACGCAGGCTCTTGATGAAGTTGCCGTACAGCTCGGGCACGGCATAGCCCACGGTGTCAGGCACATTGATCGTGGTGGCACCTTCGGCAATGACGGCTTCGATCACGCGGCACAGGAAATCCGGGTCGCTGCGATAACCATCCTCGGGACTGAACTCGATATCCCCCACCAGGTTGCGGGCAAAGCGCACCGACTGCTTGGCCTGCTCCAGCACCTGCTCGGGTGTCATGCGCAGCTTTTTCTCCATGTGCAGCGCAGACGTCGCGATAAAGGTGTGGATACGTGCACTGGCCGCGCCCTGCAGGGCCTCGGCGGCGCGCGCGATGTCGCGATCATTCGCGCGCGACAGCGAGCAGATGGTCGAATCCTTGATCGCGTTGGCTATCGCCTGCACCGCCTCGAAGTCCCCGTTGGAACTGGCTGCGAAACCGGCTTCGATCACGTCCACCTTCAGGCGTTCGAGTTGGCGGGCAATGCGCAGCTTCTCGTCCTTGGTCATCGAGGCGCCGGGCGATTGCTCGCCATCGCGCAAGGTGGTGTCAAAAATAATGAGTTTGTCAGCCATTTGGTCTCTCCTGGTACTGGTGGGGTTGCCCGCAACGTCGAAATTCTGGCGCCCAAAACAAAAGGCCCGTTGCGGGTGCATACGGGCCTTTGTGGAAAAAGTGTGCGCGTGCGCCTACCGTCTCCGCCCGTGGGGAGGTAGCAGTAGGGCCAGTGCAAACGTGTTCATGCGGATCAATGTAGCACAGTTTTCTGCATCCCGCTGCCATCACTTGTGCAGCCCCCTCTCATCGGGCTCATCGGTCGATATGCTGATCACACTGCTGTGCTGACCCTTGGCTTTGCGCCACGCATACACGGCATAGCCACTCAAGCCATACAACACGAACACGCCAAACAGGACAATAGGCGGATGGATGTTGATAACGGCAATGCCCAGGGCAATCAGCACGATGACGGCGAAAGGCACGCTCTTTTTCATCTGCACGTCCTTGAAGCTGTAGAACGGCACATTGGTCACCATGGTGAGGCCCGCATACAGCGTGAAGGCAAACATGACCCAGCTCACCTGTGACCATGTAAGCCACGAATCCTGGTCGCGGTGCACCCCCAGCTCGGTCAGCAACCAGATGAAGCCCGCCACCAGCGCCGCGGCGGCGGGCGATGGCAACCCCTGGAAATAACGCTTGTCCACCACGCTGGTGTTGACGTTGAAGCGCGCCAGGCGCAGCGCAGCGCAGGCGCAATAGACGAACGCGGCAATCCAGCCCCAGCGGCCCAGCTCCCGGAGCGACCACTCGTAAGCAATCAGGGCAGGCGCCGCGCCAAACGACACCATGTCGGACAGCGAATCCATCTGTTCGCCGAAAGCGCTCTGGGTGTTGGTCATGCGGGCCACACGGCCGTCCAGGCTGTCCAGCACCATGGCGCAGAACACCCCCACGGCCGCCATGTCGAAACGCCCGTTCATGGCCATCACGATGGAATAGAAACCACCGAACAATGCCGCCAGTGTGAACAGATTGGGCAGAATGTAAATGCCCTTGCGCCGCTTGCGCACCATCACACCGGTATTCTCGGTGGATTCATTGCCATCATGCATCAAATAGACCTCCAGCCCTTGCCTACCAGGCACAAGAAGCTCTCAAATTTATAGCGTTTGATTTTCACCCGCTGCGCTGGCAGAACGCCGCACGGGTGCCGGGCGAAGGCAGCAGTGTAGCGCCAGCCAACACCGTGTCCGCCCACAAAAAAGGCCACCGAAGTGCAATGCCAGTCAGTTAAGACGGCAGCTTGCCCCGGGCAGGTAAAAAGGGAGCATGTTCTTCATGCTCCCTTTTTCG